>DATAYL010000454.1:0-2321 GCA_036272575.1 Bryobacteraceae bacterium
GTACGCAAAGAACGGTGGTGACCAGCCCCGCTATTGGAATCGGTGCAACGCGCCGCATTTACGCCGGCTATTTCACCGATCGGCAAAGGCGTTTCTATCTTCGCGGGCTTTCGCGAGAAGGTGTTTGCTTCGGTGACCCGCGGCCGATCTTCATTGACCCCGACGACGCAGGATGGGACTGGGACAATAGCTGATCGCCTTAAAGCGCAAAGGGCACACGTGCGTGCGGCCAAACGGCAAAGGAACTCCTCAGCCCTTCGGGCGGCACGCTTGACCCTGTGAACCGCTTTGCGCGAGTTCGTCAAAAGAAGCGTCCATGCAGTTCTTAAATGAAAGACGGCTGCGCGAACTGGTATACGGTGGAGCAGTTCTGGGCGGGGGCGGCGGTGGCTCCATCGAAGCCGGCCTTTCCGCCGGTCGCGAGGCGCTGTCTCATGGTGTCCCTCAGATAGTCCGCATCGAAGAGCTATCGCCGAAGGCAACGATTGTGACGCTCTCTGTGGTGGGCAGCATGTCCGGAATGACGGGCCATCATGCCTATGTTCAGCACGCAGTCGCACTACGTCGATTGACCGAGATCGACAACCGCTCCATAAGCGCTCTCATTCCAAGTGAGGTGGGTCCTCAAGCGGTGACTTACGGATGGCTTGAATCCGTTGCCTTAGAAATTCCTATTGTGGATGCACCATGTAATGGAAGAGCCCATCCTCTCGGACTGATGGGCTCGCTTGGCCTTCATCGGTATCCCCGTTACAGTACCAGCACAGTCGCTGTCGGCGGAACCCATGAGGCGCATACTCGCGTAGAGTTGGCCTTGCGAGCCCCCGTAACTAAGGCTAGCGAGATGGTGCGCCACGCCGCCGCCAAATCTGGTGTGCCCCTGGCCGTCGCCCGTAACCCGCTGCCCGCCTCCTATGTGAGAAAGCATGCCGCCCTCGGTGGCCTGAGCTATGCCCAAAGCATCGGGAAGATCGTGCTGAATGAATTGAGTCTCGGCCTTTCGGCGCTCCTCGAACGTCTACAACGCTGGACGGGCGGTCGCGTCCTCGCGAAAGGCCGTGTGACTTCCGCTACGTTAACCGAAAGCCACGGTTTCACCATCGGCCGTATTCTTATCCGAGAGCAAAACGGCAGCGAATGCTGCGTGACCGTCTGCAACGAATACCTCGCGCTCCACCGAAACCGTGCAAGTCTGGCTGCATTTCCCGACCTGATCACGCTCTTTGACTTCGATAACGCCATGCCCTTAAGTTCTCCTGAAGTGAAAGCGGGAAAACGCGTAGCTGTCTTTGGTGTGCCGCGTCGTCGTCTGAAGCTCGGCTCCACTATGCAGGATCGGCTACTCTTACGCCCACTCGAACGCCTTTTAAACGTGAAGCTGATCGGAAGCGGAGCCCTCGCCGTAGCTGTCCCACAGTGCTAAGCTAATCCGCGTGCAGCGCCTGCTCGATGCTCTTCGCGACGATCGCTCGACGGTGCCGCTCGACCTCGCTGCGCTCGAGATCGCCGGCATCGAGTTCCCTGGTCTCGATCTGGATGCCGCCGTATTCCGTCTCGACAACTTGGCCGAACAGATTGGATCGCAGTTAACCCCCAATGCCAGCGGCCTCGATTTCATCCGCGTCTCCAATGAGCTCCTCTTCGACGTACTGCAATTCCGCGGCAATGAAGAAGACTACTATGACCCCCGTAACTGCTGCTTGAACTCAGTCCTGTCGCGGCGGCTCGGTATTCCGATCTCGCTTTCGGTCGTCTACATGGAAGTAGCGCGCCGCCTGGATCGCCCGGTTTTTGGTGTTGGCCTGCCCGGACATTTCATCGTTGCCTATGAAGATGCCGGCAGCCGCTACTGGCTCGATCCCTTCAACCGCGGACGCATCCTTTCACTGGCCGACTGCTCCTCGCTTGCCCGGCAAACCGCCGGCGTCGATCTGCGCGCGAATCCCGCCGTCCTGGCGCCCGTTTCCAAACGCCAGATTCTGGTGCGCATCCTGAGTAATCTGAAATCGATTTATTTGCGCGGTGAAGCGTTCGAAAAGGCCCGCCAGGTTCTCGACCTGCTGATTCAAGCCATGCCCGATTACGCCGAGGAGTACCGCCATCGCGGTCTCGTGCATCTGCGCCAGCTCAATTACCGTGCCGCCAAAGCCGATCTGGAAACTTACCTCCGGCTTGAGCCCGAAGCCCCCGATAGCGAGCAGGTGAAGAAGCAGCTTGTCCTCATCGAACGTTGGAAAGCCGGATTGAACTAGTGCGCTATGTGCTCTGCAATGAGCTGTAGATCCCGTACCAGAAGTCCATACTCTTCGTCATACCGCTCC
>DATAYL010000455.1:0-6006 GCA_036272575.1 Bryobacteraceae bacterium
CTCGACTTACCATCTCAAGGCTGCTTAGATTTTGTACGGATAAATAAATCAGTCGCAGTCTGGATGGACCCTATCTCCTGAGTCTTGCAATCGCGGCCCAAAACCCCGTCGGCAGGATGCCACTGCGATTTGGCCCGCGGCTTGCTCCTTAGTAAGGCGACCGTTTCGATGAAGGGAACGGAAAGAAAACATCGAAAGGATTGGAAGAGAAATCATGAAGTTACAACGCACGATATTCGCTTGTATTGCGAGCCTGCTTCTCTGTACGACTGTCCTATTTGCTGGGGTAAAAACCGACTATGATCGCAATGCGAACTTTAGTCAATACAAAACCTATTCATGGGAAAACGTCAAAACACGCGACCAGTTATTGGTCCCTCGGATCGAGGAGGCCGTCAATGCAGGATTGGCCGCGAAAGGCTGGACCCAGGTACCGGCGGGCGGCTCTGTATTGATCAACGCAATTGACATTAACCGCAATCAACAAACGCTCAATACGTTTTACGACGGAATGGGAGGTGGATGGCGCTGGAGGGGTGTTGGCGGATTTGGAGGGTCAACAACAACTGTCGAGAATTACAAGATAGGTACGCTCGTTGTCGACGTCTTTGATGCAAACAGTAAGACCCTGATTTGGCGAGGGTCCGCCAGCAACACTTTGTCGAATAACTCCGAGAAAAACATCAAGAACCTTGACAAAGAAGTGCAAAAGATGTTCGCTCACTTTCCGCCATCACCTAAAGGATGAGCACGCGGAACTCGCATCCTACAAAGGAGTTGGTTGAGTGCACGGTGCGGCACATAAGCTCTCGTTGGGGAAGACGTAGCAGCAGGGCGGGTAAGCATCTCTGCCGAGTCCGGCTGCAGCGCCGGTGACACCGTCAAATCGCCCGAGCCGGCCAATGAATGTCAGCTGGACTCGTCGGCTTGGCGCGCGTACAGAAATGATGCGCAGTGCCACTTACGGCGGACCAATTTCGAAATGATGACTTCGCCCGCGCACTCGCGCTCTCAGATTAGTCGTTTTGTGCCCGAAGTAACTGGCGGAAATCGGCTACTTCGCACGTGGACTTGAGATCTGGGCTCTCAGACAGATGGTCGTGAACGTAGAGCTCCTGGAAGCCAGTCGGTGCTGCCAGATTTGTGAGCACCCGGAGGAAGACAAGGAGCTGCTAATTTGGCACCCGCCTTTATTGGCAAAGAGTTCGCTGGGAGACATTCCAAAAACCGGAAAGTGCCAGATCCACGGTCAATCGGGCATATACCTGCTGAAAAACTTGTTTTCGAAAATTTTCGGCCGTCTTAAATTGGTGAACCGCTCGGAATTTACAGACACTTGGCAGGCGGCCGATTCCAGATCGCTCGCAAGCTGTGAGTGAGCGCGCAACCTGTCATCATCTTTCCAACGTCGAGCTCGCAACGCAACTCGCACACCACAAGCAAGATTTTTATGCGCGGCCGCGTGATCTGGTGGGGCTCCGATCGGTCTCTCCGAGTTGGGTACAGATTCGATTCGAAACGCCTAACGAATCACTCTTCCAGCTTGTAATCAGATGGAGAGGGCTTCTCCGAGAACTTGTGCAGTGTGGGTAGTTGCGAGCGATCCGAGCCTCCGCCAAGAGCCTCGACCAGACTGGCCGCCAATACCATTGTTTTGATTTGTAGCGTTACCAAGGTCTGCTGATCAGAAAGCACTGTGTTTTGCGCTTTGACAACGCTGAAGGTATGGATCGATGCCAGTCTACGACGGTTCTGGACTGGACAACCGTACACGCCGGGATCGAAGCGGCCTTGCGCGAGCTCGAGGGATTTTTATCGGCTGCGATAACATCAGGGAGCGTTTCCGCAGGGCGTCCTGGCCGCGAATTTCAAAGTAATATTGTGCGAGGCTGGGCTTCTTCTGTTATCCGCTCGAGCTCGAGTTCAGCAGCGCTGGGCGTGGTAGTGATTCGAGGCTGTTTCCGCTATGCTCTCCTCCCCGACGATCCTGCGGTTCCGAGCAAGTTACGCGTGGGCCCAAAGAAAACTAAATGGGACTAAGCTAAAAGCCCAGGCTTACACATATAAAGAGCTAGCAAATTGGTTGTACAGCGATAAGTTTTCACTGCGGCAAAACAACAGCCTTTGTTTGTGGCGCTCTTCGGATAACCGATAAAGGCAGCTTGAGATGTGACTCAGCCATCTTGTCGGGCATACGAGCAATCCACTGATTGAAAGAGATGTCTTCGTACTTCGGAGCTTTAAACATTTCCAGAAAGACGAGATCGTCCGTCCCGGTATTTTCGATGCTGTGCGCGGCCATGGCTGGAATGTAACCGACGTCGTTGGCGTTGAAATCCATCGTGCGTGCATTCGCTCCCGCGCTCGCCACTGTCACGCGTCCGCTGCCTTTGATCCAGTACTGCCACTCGCTTACGTTCGGATGCCAGTGCATCTCGCGTAGGCCGCCCGGCTTGAGCGTGACCATGGCGCCGGCCACTCCCGTTGAGACCTTAAAGTTTGTGGAATCCACGATTCGGACCTCCCCGCCAGCCGTCCTTTTCGTGGGCGTCATGCTCGCCAACTTGAAGGTGTACTCGGTTTCTGTTTCCAGGTGCTCTCCAAGGAAACGCTTGTCGTCTTCGAGCGGTCCCGGCAGCGGAGCCTCAAAAATGTAAAGTTGAGTTGGCGGCAACCGATCGAACTCCTGCCTAGACCAGCCCATGTTCTTCTGCACGATTTCAGGCGGCGTGTGGACGACTGACTCCGAAATCAGGAAGGTATCGTCTTCTGAGAACATTCCCTCGTTGAACACGAGCAGAAACTCGCACCCGTCTCCTTCCAGGCCCTGAATCGAGTGTGGCAATCCTGACGGGAAGTACCACAGATCTCCCGCTTCGACATCGTTGATGAACATCTTGCCTTTGAGGTCCATCAAGGTGAGGCGCGCCTTTCCGCTCAGCATGATCGCCCACTCGTCCGCGGTGTGCCAGTGAAGCTCGCGGAAAGAGCCGGCAGTAAGACGCATATTGACGCCGGCAATATCTGTGGACGTCGGCAGTTCGCGCTGCGTCACCTGGTGCGTCCACCCGCCAGCCTGCAAGCGCTTCGGTGCGATGTCGAAGGAGTACCAGACAACCCCCGGGTTTCCATGATCGGTGAACGGTGGGTGATTTGAATTGGGATTCTCTCGCAACAGCGGCTTGTTCTCCGGCCCGGGATCGCTGGCACTGTTCCCCGTCCGCCCCTTCAATGACCCCGTTTGCGTTTGAGCCGCCGCGGCACTGCCGAACAGGCCGCCGCCGACCAGGGCCGCTGCACCCATAAACGTTCGGCGTGAACGGGATTGCTCACTTTGCTGAGTCTCCTCGGCTTTTGACCTCTTGCGCTTAAACATGTCTGTTGCTTCTCCTTCTCACTTTTTGAAATCCTGGTGGACGAACTCATCAACACAGAAAGGTCCCGTCTTATCAGGGACACACGTCCCAGAACGTCACCCACCATCGCGATTCTGTTTGTGAGATCGTCGATGCTAACCTTGACGTCCGGTTTCTCGCTGGAGGTCGCAACAGCAGTTGTCTGCTGCTGCTTGCTGGCGTTCGACGAATCCAAGCGCCCGGACTGTATCCACGATTGCTTTAGCTGTTCCAAACGCTTGCGGCGGGACGGGTCATCTGGCGGGATGCTTTGCAGGTAGTGCAGCACCGCGGCGGGTAATATGTATTCAGGACGGGTATGCCCGCCTAACAACCGCGCAAGCATATCGGGAACACCGCTCACCGAATGACTCGGCCCTTTCTGGCGCCGTGCCGCGATAATCGACAGAATCGTTGACGCTGCGCCGCTCACGACGCCAGTGTGTCGCCAGAGTCGATGCCCCTTCGGCGCAGACATATCATCTCGGGATGGCAGCGGGGGTGCTGCAACCGCTGGGAAGCGGTTTCTTTTACGTCCATGTTGTTCTCCGTGCGTTAAAGATGATGAACCCAAGATAGTGTCCGCAAAGCCGCATCAGCCAGCTAACTAACTCAACTGCACTAGCTGCCAGCCTGAACTGGGTGTCCACGACGCCAGTGACTTCGCTACTGCCGCAGTATTCGGGCCCAGATCTTTCTCGTACACAGGGCCGGCCGCACTCACGGCAAACGTCATAACCCCCGTTGAGCCGTATTCGGACGGATAGGCGATCACAGCAGCTCCGTTCGACGTTTTCAAGATTCGGAAATGATACTCGGAAAAGGTTTCGGCGGGTAGGATTGCGTCCCCGGCAAACTTCTGGACATATGCATCGATCGCGCTGTCGCCACTCTTACTATCTTCGTGACCGATAGCCCGCGCGATGGCGCGACAAGTTTCGATCGCAGTCGTCTCGTTTCCGCCGATGTTGCGATACGTAATCTCTTTCGCGCCCGCATCGACATCAAAGCTCCACCTGCCGTTCTTCGAAACCAAAGGAACAGGAAACGGCCAGTTCTCTGCGCCGATGTAAAGCACTATGGTTCCATCCGGTTCCTTTACCAGCCGGTGCATTTCCGCGTATTTGTGTACGAATTGTTGGCGGTCTGCCTTGTCCTGGATCTTGTCGTCTGAGGACGCCAGCGGTCCGATGAACCGGGATATAGTCGCTTGGTCATTTGTTTTGACCGCCTTGTCAAGAGCCTCTACGGCTTGCTCGGCCGATGTAAAACTCGGCCGACGTGCATTCTTAGCAAAGCTGGGTCGCGAGGTCCCGGCAATTAAGACCGCGAGCAAAGTGCACGCGCCAAAACCGGGCCGCAAACATCGTTGTAAGTAGTTGCTTGTAAACATCGTAGTTATCTCCGTCCTCCTCCGTGAGATCCTCCATGAAAACCGCCGCCGAAAGTTGATCGCCCGGCGAACGAGTGACTCATTGCAATGCCGCCATGGTTGAAACCTCTGAAGGCGCTGGATCCATGGTTGGCGAACGAACTGTGATTTGCAAAAGAGCTGTGACTTGCAACCGTGTTGTGGCTAGTAAACCTGTTGCGGTTAATAAACGTGTTGCTGTGCGAGATGTATGTGTTGTGATTGAAAACGACTGTGCGATGCGCCCAATCGAACCCCCAGTGGCCCCATCCCCATCCAAAACCGCCAAAGAATCCGATGCCGAATCCTATCCCGAAGCTAATGCCCGGAAAACCAACGTAGAGTCCCGGATATGCATACCATCCTGGCCAGGCCACCAGCGGCGCGCCGTAGACGAGCCACGGGTCATATGTCGGAACGTACACCACGTTGGGGTCCGCCGGTTCGATAACGATGGTTGACCCTTCCTCAACCACCTTTTCCTGCGCATTGCTCTTCAAGCTGCCGGAGCTCTGTGCGCGGGCTCGCATGACCTGCACCGCGTCCATCACGTCGGGCTGTTGATTTACATAAGCATCCCCCAGCGATGAGGTCCAAGAAAGGTTCTTATCCATGTTGGAAAGCACGGAGGGAAACTGGGTGAGCGCCTTCACACTGGAGTCCCACGATTGCTTATTGACTGCATCAGCCAGCCCCTGTTCCTTAAGCCGGGCATGCTGCTGCATCCAACGATCAGCTTCCACAACTTGTCCGGGGTACGTTGCGGCTGCAAGAATCTGCGCAACTAAGGCGTCTGGATACAGCGCAATCGGTGCGACCAGCTGTTGTAACTGTTCGGGACTCTGCTGTGCAGCCGTAACAGGCGACGGTGAACCCGGCTGACCGCCCTGAGCCGCCGATGCCGCGGGCACCGTGGCAAGCAACACTGAACTAGATAGCACAACGGCTAAAAACTGTTTAAAAATCATGTGGATTTCTCCTTGATCTGCCCACAAAAGTGATCAGCCCACAAAAGTTTCCGCTCATATGTGCAGGCATGATTCTCCAGGCGCGGTTACGATCAGGACGGTTTGCTGCCGGCCTTGCGCCAGCGGTTTCTGTTCCTGAGCGCTCACGTGCTACATAAGGGCACGATCCTTGCCAAATCGGAGAGGTTCTTAGCTTTTTGCAAGTGATTAAGTGATAAGGTCGCCGATGCTT
>DATAYL010000456.1:0-3957 GCA_036272575.1 Bryobacteraceae bacterium
CTAAGCTCGATCTCCCAATCCATGAATCTCGCCGAAACGCTTTCAAAATCTTCGGCCAGACGCCGGCACTCGCGGCATTGCTCCAGATGCTGGGCCACCGCGAGGGCACGCTCAGGAGACAACTCGCCATCGAGATATGCCATAACCTCGCCTGGTGAAAACGCATGCATGACCGTCGGCATCACGACCTCCCCTCGGCAGTGATCGCTTCTGAAGCGGGCTCTAAAAGGTCTTTGAGCGCAACCCGCGCGCGAAAGAGCCGGGAGCGCACCGTATTGAGCGGAATGCGCAGCAGCCCGGCAATCTCCGCATAACTCAACTGCTCATATTCGCGGAGCATAATAATCTCCCGTTCGGTTGCATCCAGCTTCTCCAGAGCTGCGCGTATCCAGTGATCGGCTTCCGGAAGCTCGGGTCCGGCTACTGGGGTGTCCGCTACCAATGCAACCCGCCGCTGGCTATTCTTGCGCCGCTCTCCCGCCAACAGCCTGAGCGCAATGGCGTACAGATAAGTCCGAAACAAGGCGCGCGGCTGGTACCGTACAGCGCCGCGCAGCACCGCCATCCAGGTTTCCTGCGCCAGATCCTCAGCCGACTCCCGGCTCGCCAGCCGGCGGCGAAAAAAGGCGTGAAGCGGATCCCGGTAGCGTGCAAATAGCTCTTCAAAAGATTCTCGCGAACCGGCTTGAAACTCGAGCATGAGTACTTCGTCGCTGGCCATGCGCGTACGTCTAGGTAATGGCGCAAACGCGGGTGAAAGTTCCCGGCTTACAAAAAAAGTGGCACAAAACAGCCGGCTTGCTTCATCCACTTTCTGATTCACACACCAGTCTTCCGGTGGATAAGGAGTGAAGTCCGGAGATCGCCCTAATCCCGCTTCTTATGCAACTTCCGCGCAACAAAGAACGAGATGTCCGGCTGGAATTCTTTATACAAAGCCTTTGCGAAATAGCTGCTGTAGGTGAGGCTTGCTCCGCGAAGCGCGTAGCCAGTGCCGGTATGCTCCCGATAGCAAGCCGCGCCCGCGAATGCCGATCCAAGTGATCCCACGATCGGCTCAAGCGCGACACGGTTGCTGCCCTCGTCACTTCGCGCGATTAAAACACTGAGCAGAGCGCTTCGGACGCGCTTCTTGGTGGTGGTTTCTCCCGATGGATGAAAGCGGGGATCCTCGTGATTGAGGTATCCGGCTAGCAACTCACCCGCGTCCCGCGTTGAACGCCTGACATAGTAGACGGCAAAACGCTGAGCATAATCATCCCCATCGTTACCTTTCACGTAGGGCCGGTTCGCCCATTGGCCGATGCCGCTGGTGAATCCTGCCCGCATCGCCGCCCAGGGAGAGGCCAGCTCGGACCCGTACCAGCAGGCCCTCTGTTGGAAACTCAACTGCGTGGCGGCGGTGAGTTTTGCCGCGTCGCAAAGTGAAAATTTGCGCAGTGGCGCCCCAAATAAGGGGAAAGTGGCCTGAGCCATTGCGCCGGACCAACTCCCCCGAACCACAAGGCTACCAGCCATATTTGCCTACGGTTCGAAGGCCGCCATTGACCTACCCACCCGCTCAACCGAACATTCTGCATCGCGGGCCTCCACCAGACCTGCAGCCAAACGGAAGCGTTTCAGCTTTGGCCGTCCCACGCTTGACTCGTACTTTTTCAGGTACGACTAAGCGTAATCGAATTCACCTAGTTTGTCGAGAACAATCACATCAACGGAGCGGGTTCTGATGCGTAAGCACGGTGTAATCGACTTCCCCCGTTGCGAAGCGCCCCGGCCCTCGGGCCCGGGCCGTCGCCTTTGGTCATGGCGTCCGTTATAGCTCTGTCGCGGATTTTCAAATTGAACCGGCCGCCGACCCTTTTGCTCGAGAAGCGAAAAACTGTTGAACGCGTTCCGCGACTGCGCGACTCAGTGCTTCGGGAGTGGCGGCTATCGCCCGGCTGTGCTCGGCAATCGTGTGGTCGCCAGGTTGTGTGAGATTCGCTTCGACGTGTTGCGTAAGTCCGGCCAACGCGACCTGATGGGAGTTGAAAGGTACAGTGAGATCATTGGGCTGCGCGTCGGGCCGCGGTATCGATTTGGGACAGTCTGACCGCGCCGTCGAGCGCACAGGTGCGCTCGCTATAGAAGCGGCATAAGGAACTCGGGCACCCAGCGGTCCGAGATCCCACTTGTCAGTAGCATATTTCAACAGGCTTGTATGATCGAGAACCGGTGAGAAGACGCCCGGATCAACCCAGGGCGAAATCAGCAGTGCGGGAACGCGTATTCCCAGTTGATTGAAAGCGAACCGTGCCGTATTTGTATCGGGAGCGATCGTCGCCGGAGGCGCTACGTGATCGAAGAACCCTCCGTGTTCGTCATAAATTAGCACGAACAGCGTTGACGCCCAGAGCTCTTCATTGGTGCGAAGAGCGTTGTACACATCGGCAATCAGCGCTTCACCATGCATCACATCGGTGGGCGGGTGTTGATCGTTCTGCTCCGAACCGAAATAGCTGGGCTCGATGAACACATACGCCGGAAAATCGTTCGCTGATCCTGCAACGTCAGCCGCGAAACGATCCATCCGGCGATAGTTGAGCGGAAATTCCAACTGTGTGCTCATCAGAAGCGATTGGGGCACATCCCCGTAATAGATCCGCCAGGAAATGTTTTTTTCGTGCAGTCTCCGGTAGACAGTTGGTTGATTGTAAAGGTGAAGCGCGGGGTGAAAGATCCCGCCGGGCATGTCGATATGCCCCAAAGAAGTACCGCTGTGGATAAAAGAGCGATTGGGCCAGGTTGGACCGGGCACTGACGAGAACCAGTGGTCGCAGATAAGGTAATTCTGCGCCAGCGCGTGAAGAGCGGGAAGGTCGCCCAGCTTGAAATAATCCATGATTTGATAGCGCTCTGCCTGAGGCGCTTGGGGACAGTGTTGGACGAAGTCACTCACGAACCCTTTGCAATCGCCCTGATGGATCTGACGCAACACATCATCCAGATCGTGGCCGGGATCCACGGCAACCGTTCGCTGCGCATCGGGCAATTGCGCGAACAGGCGACTGGCATCCGGGTAATCGGGGTTTGTAAATGGATTCGACTCCGGGGGATTCGGGCCTTCCATATCTGGATGGACTGCCTTCATACAGCCGAGCATCCGATCAAACGAGTTGTTTTCAAGCATCAGGACAACCACGTGCTGAATTGGATCTGCCATCGCGATATTAGATCAGACCGGAACGGCGGCCGCCTGGGCGATTGCTTTCGCCGATTGCTTGGGGCCGCGACGGACGGGTCAGTCCCAAAATACGGACACCTGATTCTGCGCGATATGACCGGTTTAGAGCATGCTTTCTAGCCGCACGTAGCTTGCTTCCATTCCGTGCTCCATGCCGGTCGCGAGCATGCGCGCTCGTGTTTCGGCGTCGGGCAGGGTCATACGCATTGTCATCAACGTGCCGGCGCCGTCCGGATCGAACCTCGTCTCAACGCGGTTATCCGACGTAGGGTCGGGCAAATGCATACGCTCCACATGCACGATCCTGCTGTAAGGCGCCAGTTCCAGATATTCGCCCGTGAGGTGGAATCCGCCTCCTTTGCCGTTGGTCCACTCATACCGTATCTTTCCATTCGGCCGCGCCTCACTGATGCAAACGGGCATCGTCCACCCCTCCGGCCCAAGCAGCCATCGCTGAATCAGCTCCGGTTCTGTGTGTGCACGGTATACCGCCTCGGGTGGCGCAGCAAAGCGCCGCGTCACAACGATGTGTGTATCGCCTTCCGTTTTCAGTGTCATCTTGCTCATTGCGTTTCCTTTCCTTTCTTTGGTTTCATCTCTGCCAAGATCTCGTCCAGCCGGTCGTAATTTCGCTCCAAAGCTTCTCGAAGCATCGCCAGCCATTCATCAATGGCGTCAATACCGGCCTTTGCCAACCGGCAAGGGCGCTTCGTTCCCTCCACTCGCCGTGCAAT
>DATAYL010000457.1:0-10325 GCA_036272575.1 Bryobacteraceae bacterium
GTTGGCGATCATGATCATGTATTCCCACGCATCACCGTGCGATTCGAGGTGATTCGTATTCTTCGCCGGGAGCCCGCCTTGGAAGGCATCGGTGACCTGCACGCGATTCGCCCAAGTCACGGGCGCAACCTGTGTTCCATCGAAGCAGTTCCCTAAATTACTGCAGTAATTGTTGGCCGCGTCCGGCCCCAGAAAACGGATGGCGCTGAAAGGAACCTGGTAGGCCTGCAGCGATCCCTTCGTAAACACTTGCGTCGTGTTCGCCGGGTAGCCGGGACGGATCAACTGCATATTCGTAAATCCGGTTCCAGCCTGGTCTCCCGGGTTGCGCCTGGTATTGCGGAAGCTCAGCTGCATCAGCCAGTGCCCGGGCTCGAAAACTACGCTGGCGGTCGTGGTGTTCGTGCTCGGATTATAGTGTTGCCCCTGAACCCGAATTCCGCCGCCCGTAATTTCGGTAATCCCGATAATCGTTGCCTGACCGGTAAAACTCAACCGATAGGTTCCGGCCACGTTCTCGTTAATCGCCGGAGCATCCGGTGCCCGCCACGGCATGTTTTTTCTTTCGTCCATCAGGGTGACTTGTGCATCCCCCAGCGGCCAACCATTGCTGTCTAGGGCAGGAGCATTGCCGCCCGAGGGGCCATTCCACCCACCGCTGGACTTGATTAAATCGACGAAATCCCAATCACCGTTCACCCCAAAGGGCTGAGCCGCAAACAACGTTGCGCTCCATCCGGAAAGCAATCCGAGCAGGAGAATCGATCCTGTCTTTCTTCTCATCCTCACCTCAATCACTCAGAACTACGAAGTTTGAAGTATCTGCTGTCGCCCTGGATTTCTATCACCTTCGCGATAACTCGTCAAATGGTTCTTGCAGGAATTAAAAAGGGCTCTCTGTTCCGCAGTGCGGAACTAGAACATACGCATCAGCGCCGCCGAAAATGCCCCTGTGCCCACGTTTTCATTCGGGCAGGTCGTCTCTTCCCCTTCCCTTTTTGGTTGCGGTTCTTTGATATGTTGTTCCACGATAAGGAACGCCAGCAACTACATGCCGTCAGATCGGGAGAGAGGAGTGGTCAGCGTGCTACGCGCCTGTCAAATCCTGCGCGCCTTTCGCGAACACGAATCCCTCCGCCTGCGCGATGTGGTGGAACGCACCTCGCTCAGCAAGACGACCGTCTTCCGCATTCTGACGACGCTGGAATGCGGCGGCCTGCTGGAGCGCAGCGGTCCTCTCCACTTCCGCGCGCGTTCATTGCTCACCACGCAGCGGCCTTTTCGCATCGGTTTCGCTGCCCAAACTTCGACCAGCACCTTCTCGCGGCTGGTTAGTGAAAGCATTCGCCAGTCGGCCCAAGCCCATGGCGTCGAGCTCATCGAACTCAATAACCGTCACAGCGTCAAAGTTGCTTTGCAAAACGCAGAGATGTTGATCGCTCAGCGGGTCGATTTGGTCCTCGAATTTCAGGGCTATGAAACGGCGGCGCCCATCGTCTCCTCGAAATTTTTGCAGGCGGACGTCCCTGTGATTGCGATCGAGATTCCGCATCCCGGCGCTACCTTTTTCGGAGCCGATAACTATAGAGCCGGCTTGATCGGTGGCCGCGCACTCGCTAAATGGACCAGAAACAGTTGGCACGGCCAACTCGACGAGGTCATTCTGCTCGAAGAGCGTGCCGCCGGTGCCCTTCCTTGCTCTCGCGTTACCGGAATGCTCGCTGGTATCCGCGCCGGCCTTCCCAACATCACCGAGCACATGATTCATAGCTTTGATGGTCAGGGCGCTTCTCGCCCCAGCCTCGAAGCGGTGCGGCGGCATCTGCGCAAACGTTCACCTTTGCGAACCCTAGTCGCTGCCCACAACGATCCCAGCGCCCTGGGCGCCCTGCGGGCCATGGAAGAGTGTGGCCGGACCGAATACTGCGCGGTCATTTCCCAGAGCAGCATACCCGAAGGACGCGCCGAACTGCGCCGGCCCGGCTCGCGGCTCATCGGCTCAGTGGCCTACTTCCCCGAGCGTTACGGCGAGCAGTTAATTCCCTTAGCTCTTTCCATTCTCAGCGGAACGCCCACGCCGACGACCGTCTACGCCGATCACGTTCTGGTAACTCCGCGCAATGTTGACCGTCTCTATCCGCACGATGCGTAGCGCACCTCGGCTTACCGAACTGCCACACGGCTTTCGTTTGCGAGCCATCTCCAGAGCCGGGCCGCTTCCGATAGAGATCTGTCGATATCCGTTCCCAATCGGTGCGCACGCGCAATGAACCTTTCAACGCCTCCGCTCTGAGATGGTGAGATACAGTCTCGCGGACAGCAGAGTTGGGGGCCGATGAGCCCGCTGAGGAGGAGGAGGCATGGAAGGTTGAGTCTCAGTGGAAATACACGTTCCCGTAATCAAATGCACCAGACTGCATTCTTCGGGAAGCCGTAGTAGGGCGCAATGGGTCGATTCCTCGCGCCCATTCTGATCGGTGTCGCTGTGTTTCGTGGCTCTTGCGCAGCAAACGCAAAAGGCGCCACCGCCGCCGCCCAAAATGTCGGTCGAAGTGAAACTGGTGCGTTGATTACTTCCGAAACCCGGAGTCCGGTCCCGTGTAGCGTGGCCAGAATCGCCGGTGGCCGAGATTCTTCGGGGCTTCGAGCACAGCCTTAACTTCCTCCTTGCTCAGAATCACGGGAAGCTTTTTTCATAACGCGGTAGCGGCATCCGGCTCGATTTCGATCTTTCGATTCAACGTATTTTGGTAGAAGAAGCGCAGAATGCAGACAGCTTGAATGTACGAAGAAAGCCCGACTCTCTTCTCCTTAAGCAGATATAGCTGCCACGAGCGGATCTCTTCAGGGCCCAGATGCTCGGGCGATTTACCAAGCGTTTGGCGAACTCCTCGACTTCGCGGATATAGCATTCAACTGTGACGGAGAGACGCCACGTATGTACTTTGTCTACACCCTTGGCCTTCGCTCGCCACGGCTTGGGCTGCGATCAGCCAGCCCCGCACGGTTTCGCGGCTCACATGCACATCGTGTTCTTTGGCTAAGTACTCGGCCGCCAAAGTCGGTCCAAATCCTTGATACACGTCCTGGCTGAGGATTTCGATCACTTTGCACTGCACTTCCTCGGTTATCTTCCGATTCGATCGCCGCTCTCGCCCGGCATGTACTACCGCTCTGTCGGCACGCCGTTTCAGCATCCTCAGCATGTGCCGTACTTGCCGCTCGCTGACTCCGATCTCCGCCGCAGCTTCCCGCTGCGTGATTAGCTTCTTCTTCGCTTTCTTCAGCGCCAGCAGCCGGTCGCGCCCTTTCTGCGTCATCAGGAGTTGGTCCGTTTCCAACCGCCAGCGTACTTTTGTCAACAGGACATTTCTATTTGGCACGAATAGGAGATTCTCATTTTCCGGCGACAAACGGGAACCATTTCTTGACAGAGAGAGACGGGAACGGTACGCTATTTTCACCGCTAGCACTCGCTATTTCCTAATTCGAAATCAAGGAGCCGTCGAGCCACTGGTAGTTGTCTCGGCGTGGGGCTTGGTATCTTGCCCGTTCTGTCAAAAGAGAATCATTCCGGATGCTGTCTCGCTGATGAACGCCTACGCCTCCCTGTATTTTGTAGGTGCATTTGCCGGCAAAATTGACACACAGGGGTTGTGATGCAAAAGCTCACTGCGTTATGGCTGTTCTTTGTTTTGTTTTTGATAAGTGCCTCCGCGGCAAAAGCACAGGTTCTTTATGGCTCAATCGTAGGAACTGTCACCGACCAGACAGGCGCCGTAGTTCCTCGAGCCGAGGTGAAAGCGACGAACCCGGCGACCGGAGAAACTCGAGTCGCTAACACCGACGGCGAGGGACGTTTCACCATCGGGAACGTCATGCCGGGCGCTTACCAAATCGATGTGACGGCCACCGGCTTTCAACAAGCTACCTCGAGCGGCGTTACCGCGACCATTAACACCGTTACTCGATTAGACGTTCAAATGCAGCTCGGCTCCCAAACTCAACAGGTCACTGTTTCAGGTGCTGCTACCCTGTTACAAACTGATAAATCGGATACTCACGCCGAGCTTTCCCCGCATGAAATGGCAAACCTGCCACTGCCGAACTACCGGAATTTTCAGAGTCTGTTCAACCTGATACCTGGCGCCACGCCCGCCGCATTCACAAACTCCATCACGGATGTGCCACAGCGTTCGCTCAGCACAAATGTGAACGGGACCAATCGGAACAACAACAATACGCGTGTCGATGGAGCGGCGGATATCTTCGTCTGGCTTCCCCACGCAACCTTGTATGTTCCACCGGAAGAAACCATCGAGACGGTTAACGTGGCCACAAGCAGCTTTGATGCCGAGCAAGGCATGGCGGGAGGCGCGGCGGTGACCATCACGACCAAATCGGGAACCAACCAGTTCCACGGTGTTGCATTTGGTTACTGGGATGACAATTTACTGGCAGCGCGCAATTTCTTCTATTACGGAAACGGCACGCCTTTCAGTCTCCACAATATCGACGGCGCGACCTTGGGTGGGCCCATCGTAAGAAACAAGCTGTTCTTCTTCGCGAGCTGGGAAGGTACGCGCGAGCGCACGAACTACTCGGCGTTGTCGACGGTTCCGACCGCCCCCGAACGAGCCGGAAATTTCAGCAGTTATGGAACCGCGATCTACGATCCGTCTACCGGCGATGCGAGCGGTAAGGGCCGAACACCGTTTCTGAATAACATCGTGCCGGCCAGCGAATTCAACCCGATCACTGTTAAGCTTCAAAGTCTGATACCGATGCCGAATGAGCCGGGAACAACGTCAAACTATTTCAGCGCGGGAACGCAAGCGCTGGATCGGGATAATATCGATGCCAAAATCGATTGGGATCGCACACAGAATGATCACATCTTCGGCAAGTACAGCGTGATGAAGGCTCTCGTCCAATGTCCCTTCAGCTTAGGCGCGGCCGGCGGCGCTGGACTTTGCAACGGCAACGGTGCAGGCACGGCACCTACGCTCACACAGTTGGCGACCCTCGGCCACAGCTGGATTCTCAAGCCTAACTTGCTATTCGACCAAGTACTCGGATTCACTCGCATGGGCCAGCACGGCACCGATTCGTTTTATGGACAGAACATCGGATTAGAACTCGGCATTCCCGGCACCAACGGCCCAGACATCCGGCAAAGCGGATTCCCGATTTTCAATATCACCGGTTTTAGCAGCCTTGGCCAAACCGCGAACTATAGCCCGTTTTGGCGCAACGATCAAACCTGGACAAATAGCAACAATATGACCTGGACGCATGGCGCTCATGAATTTCGCTTCGGGTTCGACTTGGTCCGCTTCCAGCTGAATCAATGGCAGCCCGAGGCCGGCAACTTTGGGCCGCGCGGCTACTTCACCTTTGATGGCGCCGTCACGGCTTTGAACGGCGGCAAATCGCCCAATCAATACAATGCCTACGCCGCGTTCCTGTTGGGACTGGATCAATCTGTCGGCAAGACGTTGCAGAACATTTATCTAACCGGTCGGGAATGGCAGTTTGGCTGGTACGGCAGGGATCGCTGGCAAGTCTCTCGAAAGCTGACACTCGATCTTGGACTGCGCTACGAGCTGTATCCACTTGTAACGCGTTCGAACACAGGCTTAGGGCGATTCGATCTGAGAACGGGCGATATCATCATTGGCGGCGTTGGTAGCAACGATGAGAATGCCGGTGTGACCGTGAGTCACAAGATGTTTGCTCCTCGCGTGGGTCTCGCTTACCGGCTGACCGATTCAACTGTCATTCGCATGGGGTACGGGATCAGCTACGATCCTTTGCCGATGTCGCGGGTTTTCCGTGACCCCTACCCGCTGACGATTCCGCAGAGTTTCATCGGGCCGAACTCCTACACTCCCTACGCCTCTCTTTCAGCGGGCATTCCTCCGGTGAGCGTGCCTGATCTTGCAACCGGTATCGCTCCTGTACCGCCGTCAACGGTGATCAGTCGAAGTCCTTTCCCGGGTTTGCTGCACCGCGGTTACATTCAGTCCTACAACTTCACTGTCGAGCGCCAGCTTCCTGATAATTTTGTGGTAAGCACTGCGTTCGTCGGCACCGCCACGACTCATCAGTTTGTCGATCACGAATTGAATGCCGGCTATCCTGGCAGCGGCACTGCCGGCCTTCCTCTGGCCAACTCGCTCGGACGAAAAGTCTCGACTCTTTTCGAAGATGGCTGGCTGAGCTCGCATTACAACTCCCTTCAAATAGCCATCAATCGCCGCTTCGCCAACGGCCTGCTGCTCAAAGGCGCCTACACGCACTCGAAAGCGATCGACATGGCGGACGACGACGGCCGCGTCGGATTGCTGTTTAACTATGCTCCCGAACTCGCTCGAAATGAGGCGGTCGCGGGCTTCGACGTCCCGAACAATTTTCAAATCGGCGGATTGTATGATCTGCCGTTCGGCAAGGGCAAAGCTTTTCTTCAGAATGGAGTTATGGGCCACATTCTGGGCGGGTGGGAAGTCAACGGCACATTCAGCGCCTACTCCGGTCTTCCATTCACGGTGACCGCTTCCGGCGCTTCTCTGAATGCTCCTAACAACACGCAGACTGCCGATCAAATTCTGCCCACTGTCGCCCTGCTGGGTGGCATCGGAGCCGGGAACCCCTACTACGATCCGAACGCTTTTGCGCCGGTCACTGCCGTGCGATTTGGCACCTCCGGCCGTAACATCCTGCGCGCTCCGCCGACCTTCAATGCCAATATCAGTCTGTTCCGAACGTTTGCTGTCAACGATCGAATTCACCTGCAGTTTCGGGCAGAATCGGACAATGTATCGAACACTCCGCATTTACTCGCGCCTAATGCAAACGTCTCTGCGGGTAATTTCCTCGATATCACGAGCGCCAATATGGATCAGCGACAGTTCCGACTCGGACTGAAGCTGATGTTCTGACATATGCTGCCGAATAGATCTCTCATGTGCAAAGCGATCATGTGCGAAGCAAGCGCGGCACGCTTCCTCAGTCTGTTGGCTTGCGGGCTTCTGCTGTCTTATGCCGCAGGAGCCGAAGACCCCCACCGCAACTATGCCGCGTCGGCGACCGTTAGTTCGTTCGGGATCGTGGCGACCAGCCAGACACTGGCCTCGCAAGCGGGGGCAGCAGTCCTCGAACGTGGCGGCAGCGCGGTAGACGCCGCCATCGCGGCCAATGCCGCGCTGGGCGTGATCGAGCCGATGATGAACGGCGTAGGCGGAGATCTGTTTGCGATCGTCTACCAGGCTAAAACCGGCAAGATCATCGGCATCAACTCGAGCGGCTGGGCGCCCAAGGGCACCAGCATCGAATTCCTTCGAGCGCACGGCGTTACTGGAAAAATTCCATCGCAAAGCGTGCAGTCTGTCACCGTGCCGGGCGCCGTAGCGGGATGGGCAGCGCTGCAGCAGAGATTCGGCAAGCTCTCCTTCAAGGATGATCTGGCACCCGCCATCTTCATGGCTGAGCACGGCGTTCCCATTCCTGAAATGGACGCTCAGGCGTGGGCGATCTTTGGCCCTCAATTCCAAAAATCGCCGGGATTCGGCTCGACCTTTTTGCCGCAAGGGCATCCATTAACGACAGGAGAGGTGTTCCACAACGTCGACCTGGCGCGGACTCTGCAGCGTATTGCTAACGAGGGCGCAAACGGATTCTATCGAGGTCCTGTGGCGGCGACAATGGTCTCGTTTCTCAACTCTCTCGGCAATCCGATGTCTCCGCAGGATCTCTCCGAATTCTCACCTGAATGGGTCGAGCCGATTTCTACTTCCTATCACGGCTGGACCGTCCGCGAACTCCCGCCGAATGGCCAAGGCATTGCTGCTCTTGAAATGCTCAATACCATGGAGCGATTCCCGCTCAAGGAATACGGCCACAATAGCGTCCAGGCGCTTCATACGATGATCGAAGCCAAGAAGCTCGCTTATGCGGACCTGGCGCGATATGTAGCCGACCCGCGTTTCGTCAAGGTTCCTGCGTCCGAAATCATCTCCAAGAGTTTCGCCGAAGGCCGCGCAAAGCTCATCGGTAACAAGGCGAGCTGCCAGACCGCACCCGCTGATTTGACCACGGTCTTGACTGCTGCTGGTCATGACACAACATATCTGACTGCGGTGGATCGGGACGGGAATATAGTCTCGCTCATACAAAGCAACGCGGGCGCGTTCGGATCAGGCCTGGTGGCGCCCGGAACAGGCTTCGTTCTGCAGAATCGCGGCACCGGCTTTTCCCTCCAGCCAGATCACCCGAATGCGCTTGCGCCGCGCAAGCGCCCCTTTCATACGATCATTCCCGGCCTTCTCAGCAAAGGCGATGTGACTATCGGATTCGGCATCATGGGCGGATTGAACCAGCCGCAAGCTCACGCGCAATTCGTGTCCAACATCGCCGATTTCGACATGGACATCCAGCCCGCACTGGACGCCGCGCGCTTCACGAAACCAACCTTTAATGGATGTGATGTCCTGCTCGAATCGCGCATTCCAGAGCCGGTGCGCGCACGGTTAGCAGAGATGGGACATCAAATCCACGCCGAAGATGCCTATTCCCAGAAAATGGGGCGCGGAAATGCCGTAATGGTGGATTCTCACGGCATCAAGTACGGCGCTTCTGATCCGCGCGCTGATGGCCAGGCTGTTCCTGAGGGTCCCAATTACTGGAAGTAAGAGCACTCGCAGCTTCTCTAAGTAACCGATAAACAACGTTACGTCCAACTGAGATCGGAACGTGCTTTCGGGGCGCTGTTGCGATTCTCAATATCCTGGAACCCGAGTTGCCGAGCACTGAGCCGGTTCGCAAATCAAATACTGATGCGCCGTTACTCATGATGTAACCGGGGCCAAGCTTCACATCCACGGTTTGGGCGTTTCACGTCAAATCTCAGTACGCTTGGCCTGTCCTGGCCGACTACCAGGTGCTTGGATGATGGCCGCAGCGATGCTTATCCTAGTGAAGTGACGTCTGTGCGCTCCGTGGCTAACACCTTTTTTGTGCTGGCTGTTTGGCTGGCCTCTTCATCTATCTCGCATGGGCAACAAGCAAAATCCGAATGGACAGGGTTCGTGCGTGATAGCGCCAACAAGGCTGCATCGGGCGCTGTTATCGACTTGCGAGGGCCCGATGCTCACTTCTCGCAAACCGCCGGAGAGAACGGAGCCTTCCATCTCGCCCACCTGCCTCCCGAAAGTTATCAGCTGACGGTTTCGTACAAGGGCACGGTCTACCATTTCGGAAAGCCTGTGTCCCTACCCATGATCGGAACTGCACAGCTCACGTTAACAGAACAGGGATCTATTTTGATGCAATCAAACATAGAGACGCAAACCACGGGCGAGGTCCTCCCCAGCAATGCCGTCACAGCGATTCCCTTGAATAAGCGCGATTTCAGCCAGCTGTTGCTGTTGGCGTCAGGCACCATGACGGACACAAACGGCACCACCAACTACACCCAGCAATTTGCCATCAACGGCCAGCGCGGCGTCGAGGCCGTTTTTGCTCTCGACAACGCACTCTCAAGCGACCCGGAGATGGGCGGCGCAACCATGTCGAATTTCAACGTCGATGCGGTACAAGAAATCCAATCGCAGTCTGGTTGGCTGCCCGCTGACATCGGTTTCGGAGCCGCCGGGTTCACCAATATCGTCACACGCTCAGGCACGACCTCACTTCATGGCTCGCTGTTTGAATTTCTGCGCAACTCTGCGCTCGACGCGCGCAATTTCTTCGACCGCCAAACCGCCGAAAACCGCGAGCGCATTCCATCTTTTCGCCGCAACGAGTTCGGTTTCACGCTCGGAGGCATGCTGCCACCGGTTCCGCATCGTTCGAATCCCACCGCGTTCTTCATCGAATATCAAGGTTTCCGCCAGGTGCTAGGAACCACCCAGGTGCTTGCTGTCCCCACCGCCGCCGAGCGGCAGGGCATCGATAGAACTGCCTTTCCCGGCGACACCCTGCGCGTACCTGTCAATCCCACCATGGCCGCTCTGCTCGCGCGTTACCCGCTGCCAAATGATCCGTCCGGTCCCTTTGGTGCGCGCACCTTCGCCACCTCGTCCAAAGTGGTAACTGACGCCGATCAGTTCTCCGCGCGGCTTGATCACAACCTCACGAGCCACGATCGCCTCTTTGCGCGTTTCTCCTGGGACAACCTCAAAGGGCCGACCACCAATCCCGACCAGACCGCCATTGATCCAAGTTGGGGAATCACCTATATCGACCACCAGCGCAACGCCGCATTGGAGTGGTCCCATGCGCCTTCCTCCACTTTCACCTCTCAATCGGAGTTAAGCTTCACGCGC
>DATAYL010000458.1:0-32558 GCA_036272575.1 Bryobacteraceae bacterium
AAATGATTTGGAACAATCGGCTCCTCATGAATCGTTCGCCCCACCCCGTGCCCGCATAAGCGCCTCATCACCGCAAAACCGGATCTGCGAACCTCTCCCTCTACCGCCCGACCGATGTCGTACACACGATTGCCGGCGCGCGCCGCCTTCGCTCCTTCGCAAAACGCCTTCTCCGCTGCGTGCGCCAACGCTGCGGCCCGTTCCGATATTGTCTCTACGCCCACCGTGATCGCCGCATCCGCTACGAATCCATCTTTCTCGGCCGTCAGATCGAGCTTCACCAGATCCCCCGCTTCCAACTTCCTTCCGCTCGGAATTCCATGGATCGCTTCGTCGTTAACGCTGATGCAAGCCGAGCCCGGAAACCCATACACCTTCGGAGGAGACGATTCCGCTCCCCGTGCCGCTAGCGATCGTCTTGCAATCTCATCCAATTCCGCGGTAGTCACCCCGGGCCGCACTGCCCCCACCATCGAGTCCAAAGTATTTCGAACGATCCGGCCGATCCGCTTCAGTGCTTCGAACTCTGCACTTGATTTAATCGACATTTCTTGCGAACCCTTTATCGGCGCGTGCCGACTAGTGCAGCCCCCTGATAAAGGCATTCACTTCCCGCAGCACGTCAGCCTCGTTCGACAGGAACACGAAGTGATTCGCATGCGCCAACCGCACCACGTGTGCCGAAGGTACGCCGTTCTCAAATGCCTGTGCCTGCGCTCCCGTAAATTTCAAGTCGTGCGCCTCGGCGGCCGCTCGCGCCTTCGGATCATTCTTCGTGTCCGGTCCCGTATCATGCGGCAGCGCAAAAATCGCCAAAATAGGAACGCGAATTTCCGTATACTTCTCCTCGCCCGCCAAAATCGCGGCCGGCACCGCCGGCATCGGCGGACCCGCTGATTTCCCCGACTGCGGCGCAGGCATCGCGTCTAATTCCTTCTGCCGCTCCTGCAAATCCTTCTCAAGCTGCGGTAGGTCCGTCTGCAATATTTCTTTTACCAGCGCTCTCTGATCCTCTGGTCCGCTGCCTGGCCGCATCTGCTGGAGCTTCTTCTCCAACACTGCGGAATCGATCAGAAAATCTCCCCGCGCTCGATCATAATATGCGTACGGATAGCCCGCGTCCAGGTAAATCAAACCGGCCACTTTCTCCGGATGCCGCGAGCCAATTGAGCTCAACTCCTCCCCCGCAATCGAGTGCCCTACCAAAATCGGCCTGTTCAGTTTGAGCGAGTCGCAGACTGCCAGCACGTCATCGCCCAGGCGATCCGCCGAATAATTCGTCCCATCCGGCGCCGGTGCGCTCGATTCCCCGAATCCGCGCCGCGTAATTCCATACACGTGATACGTAGATGTGAGTTTCGGGGCAAATTTATCGAACACATGAGCCGTGTTGCCCAGCCCCGCCAGCAGCACCACTGGCCGCCCCGTGCCGCCCCAGTCAAGGACCTCCAGCTTCACGTTCCCATCCACCGTCACGAACTGCGCATGATGTGGAGACGCATCGTGTTCCCATGCGGTCGCCTTTGTGGTCCGTCTGAACTCGAGCCGCAGCGGCTGCCCTTGCGTCCACGTCCCGGCAATCGACTGTCCATCCGGGCTCACTTTTCCTTCATACTTGCCGCCCACCGCATCCACTGTAAATTTCAAGTTCGCCGCATCGAGCTGCACCGAATTGACCGGTATTGCCTCCGGCCCTTGGTCGATGCTGTACATCTTGGCGTCCCAGCTCCCGTGCGCGTCCTTACCAATCTGCAAAATAATCCGCAGCTGCTGTGTTCCCGCTTTTAGCGTTCCCTGCCAGTCGCCCGCAATATCCTGCGCACAGAGCGCGCCTGCAACGAAACCCGCAAGGAATGTGCCCGAAAGAATTCGCCTCAGCGATGCTGCGCTGAACATGTGTATCAACCCCTTAATACACTACAGGCCAGCCCTCGCGTCTGTCAATTGCAGAACGAAAGCTGGCCTTGTCATTTCCAATGATAGTTTCAATCGATGGTAATTCCGCCGGAATCCACCCGGACGCTGACCAAAGGTCCACCACCGCGGATCTTTCCTTCAATGTGATGCCGTGAAAAAGAGCTGCTGACAACCATTTCCGGAACCGAAATATGGCCGCTATCCGCTTCCGCACTGATGTCGTAGCCTGCTCCCGGTGCGAGTTTCACGCTTATGCCTCCAGACTCGGCCTTTGCCCGGATAGCACCTGGGCTCGTCTGGCTAAGCTGGATGTGACCGGAATCGGCCTCTGTGTCCAGCGATCCGGTTACCTCCGTCGCCTCAATCCCGCCCGAGTCAACCCGCGCGAACACGGAGCCCTTGACGTTATTGATGTGTATGCCTCCGGAATCAGCCTGGGCGTGAACGTCCGATCCGGCATCCTGTATCTCGATTCCGCCTGAATCCGTTTTGCAATTCACCCGCCCCTGCATCCCGTGTGCCCGGATTCCGCCCGAATCCGCTTCCGCGCGAAGCTCGGTATCGGCCGGCGTTTCAATTTCCAAGCGCATCGAAATGCCCTTCAGCAAATCACGATCCCGCACATATCCGACGCGCACGCTTTTACCGCTTTGTTCCACCGGCGGATTCTTCTCCAGCTCGCGGATTCTCTGTTCTACATCACCGGAACCGAACCAGTTATGCTGTGCCGTGAGCACCGCATGAATACGCACTGTTCCGGCGGCGCCCCGGCTTACCGCGATCCCACCCGAATCGGTTTTCACATCCAATTCCACCGGGCCGGAAACGCTAAGTGTCCGGTCGAATGATCCATCAGCTCCGGCGGCCATTGCTATTCCCGCGGCCATGCTCATCGAGATTAAACCCAGCGCGAACCTCTTCATTGCTTTCTCCTAAACATCCTTAGTTGCCGATCTTATACAGCATTGGACAGTCCGCATTTGCAACTCGCATGATTGGCCACTCAACTGTATAAGCGGTAACAAGTTCCGGACGAGCCGCCACCTCATCCACAACCTGCCTGCGCTTGATCTTGTTCACTATTGGGACGCGCCTTCCCGGGAACGAACAGCCACACACCGAGGCTTCCCTCAAGGCCGATTACTCGTAACGCAAAACGCGCAGTGGGTCCGCTGACGCTGCTCGCCGCGCCGGCACAAAATCCGCCAGCATTGCTATTCCACCCAGCAGCAATGCCGCGGCAACAATCGACATTGCATCGTTGGACTTGATGTTAAACAACTCGCTTTGAACCAAACGCGCCAATCCCACAGCCAACGGAATCGCGACGGCAGTACCTAGCGCAACCAGCAGCACAACCTCGCGCATCACCAGCCACACAACGTTGCCGAACTGCGCGCCCAGTGCCACGCGAACGCCAAGCTCACGCGCGCGCTGCGTCACCATGTACGCCATCACCCCATACAGCCCAAGTACCGCCAGCACCACAGCCAAAACAGTAAACCCAGTCGATAGAGAGGCGATCATTCGCTCCGTCACCAGCGACTCCTCTAGCTGGTGCTCGACCGTCTTCATATCCATCACCGGAGCCTTCGGTTCCATTTCGTGCACCACGCCTCGCGCGCTAGCCAGCACACTGCGCGAATTCCCTTTCACACTCAGGTAAACGGTCGTATCAAGTTCAGAACCTTGCGGCGCACACAAATATACCTGGCGCGGTGCTTTCTCCCGCAGATCCTGATAATCGATGTCATTCACTACCCCGACAATTTCCATATCCGTCGGCGTACGGGGATCGAAGTCGCGGCCGATCCAATGTCCAATTGCCGGCTGTTGGCCGAAGTAATGTCTGGCGAAGCTCTCGCTGACAACTACCACCTTCGGCGAATCCGCTGTATCGCTTTCACGAAACGTACGGCCGGAAAGAAGCTGAATTCCTAAGGTTCTGAAATATCCCGGACTCACACGATTCACGTAGGCATGCGTCTCCTCTCCTGGCTTGCTCTCATGGCCTGCCACCTTGATGACGCTTTCCCAATCGCTATCGGCCAGCACCGGGTTCGTCGCTATCCCAGCGGCGTCAACGCCCGGCAACTGTGCTAAGCGTGCCTCTAGCTCGCTATAGAACACCCACCGCGCTGCACATCGTAGCCAATCGAATCGAGATTCATATCGAACTGCACGACATTCTTCGTTTTGAATCCGGGATTGACCGATTGCAGATTAGCCAGGCTCCGAATAAACAGGCTCGCCCCGATGAGCAACAGCAAAGACAGTGTAATCTGCGCTGCAACCAAAAGCTTGCGAAAATTCATTTGCGGGATACCCCCGGTTACGCTCCCTGTCTTCGCTTTCAGCGTGTCGGCAACATTCGGGCGCGCCGCCTGCAATGCCGGTATAAGTCCAAACAAAAGCCCGGTCAGCACGGAAACGACCAGCGCAAAGCAGAGCATGCGCAAATCGGGTGAACTTGAAATCGCGTAACCGGTGGGGTTCTCGGGCAGAAACGCCAGCAAGCTCCTCACGATCGCAATCGCCAGGCCGACGCCGGCCGCGCCGCCCGCCAGCGCGATCAAAATACTTTCCGTCATCAATTGTTGAAGAATGTGCCCACGGCTGGAACCGATAGCCAGTCGAACGGCAATCTCCTTCTGACGCGTAGCCGCTCTGGCTGCTAACAGACTCGCCAGGTTTGCGCATGCGATCAAGAGTACAAATCCGATCACGCTCATCAGCACCCATAACGGTCTTTCATACTGGTGGCGCAACCTCGTGTTCCCTTGCCCACCCGGAACGACATCCAGCCACATTCGTAAAAAGTGCTCTTTATCGTCGGCTGTCGCATGCGCAAATTCCGGCTGCAGCGTTTCTGCCTGCAAAATCTGGTGAAACGGCGGCTGCAAGCCGACCCTGGCCCGTTCGAGCGTCATGCCCGTTTTCAACCTTCCATAGACGTTCACCCAACGTAGCCGTTGATTAAACATCCCCGGCCCGAAATCGCTGCGTGGAAAAAGCGCTCGCGTCATCATGACGGGTACAAAAGACTGGGTCGGTAAACCGGGTTCCAGCCCGTCGAATCCCGGCTGCGCTATTCCAATGATTGTCAGTCGATAATTGTTGACCAGCAGTGTGCGGCCTATGATCTGGTCGCTGCCGCCGAACTTACTTTTCCAGCACGCATAGCTGAGCACCGCCACCGGATTTGCGTCGGGATAAAGATCATCTTTTGCATCGAACACCCGGCCCGCTGCCGCCGTAACACCGAGTAGCGGAAAATAATTCCCCGAAACCAGTTCCCCACTCACAATCTGGCTCTCCGAATGCACGGTGGCAGTCAATTGCACTGCTCTGCGGCACAACATCTGGCTGAACACCTGGTTCTGTTCGCGGATCGTCTGATACATGGTGTATGACAGCGGGTTCTCTCCCATGCTGTCCCCGTAGAACTGCCCTTGCGGTGCAAGAGCAACCACACGCTGCGGATCTTTAATCGGCAAAAGCCGCAGAATGAGTTGATCGACCAGTGTAAAGATTGCCGTGTTTGCGCCAATACCCAACGCGAGGGTCGCGATGGAGGTAACGGCAAATAAGGGCGCTTTGCGAAATTGCCGGAGCACGTAAGCGCTGTCCTGCGATACTGCCTCTAAAAAGCGCGATCGGCTGCGGTCCCGAAGCTCGTTCTTCATTTGGGTTATTCCGCCAAACTGCTTCCGAGCCGCGTATCGCGCTTCCTCCGCGCTCAGGCCTCGGCTTACATAATCGTCTGCAAGCAATGCGAGATGAGCTTCCGCTTCTTCATCGAATTCAGCTTCAAACGCCTGGCGACGCCCCAAGGAACCCCGTATTCGGGCCAGCTGCTCTTTGAGAACATGCCAAAATCGCCTTTTTCCTGTGGACATTGCATAGCAGAATACCATATTCCTATGGAATGCCCAAAGAGCCGGCCGTTGCCTCAAACGCCCGCGATAAGCCGGACTTACGATGTGCGTTTCAGTGCGCTGCGGGCAATGCGAACGCGTATAGCGAATCGCCGGCGCCAAACAACACATATTGCCGCTCGTCCATCGTGTAAGTGATGGGCCCGTTGCTGGTGTTCTGACTCACCCTTGCATGCCAAAGCGTCTTGCCGTTTTCCGAATCGAGCGCCAGAAGGTTGCCCGACGTGTCGCCCGCGAACAGCAGGCTCGATGCCGTGCTTAACAAACCGCCAAAACTCATTGCGCCATTACTGCTGATATCATGCCGCCACTTGATTTTGCCGGTGTGATAATCGATCGCCTGAAGCAGGCTCGAAAACGTAAGGAAGTCGTCGCGCCCCGCGTAGCCCTCTGGCTTCCCTTCCGCGGTGTAGTAGAACACGCTGTAATTCTGCGAACCATTGATGAAGAAGAGACCCTGCGCTGGATCGTAGGTCGGCGCAAACCAATTTGTCGCGCCGTTTGAACTGGGGCTGACCAGCGTGCCATCGCGCTTGGGTTCCTTCTTCGGATTGGGAATCGGACGACCCTGGTTATCCACGCCCAATGACCAGTTGTTGTCCATGAAAGGAGCCGCCAGAAGGTTCTTGCCCGTCGCGCGATCCAGCACAAAGAAATATCCATTGCGGCTCGCTTGCGCCAGCATCTTCCTTTGCGCGCCCTGCCATTCGCCATCAATCAGCACCGGCGTTTGCACCGCATCCCAGTCGTGGGTATCATGTGGAGAAGGCTGGAAGGCCCACACCAGTTTGCCGGTGTCGGGATTGAGCGCAACAATCGAACAGGTCCACAGGTTATCTCCTTTGCGAGCACCTCCCGCGTGGACCGGATTCGGATTGCCGGTCGTCCAATAGAGTAAATGCAGTTCCGGATCGTAAGTGCCCGGCATCCACGTCATCCCGCCGCCGTGGCGCATAGCCTCCTGGTTAGGCCAGGACTCCGATCCCGGTTGACCAGGCAGTGGCTCCGTATCCCAACGCCATTGCACGTCGCCGGTTTCCGGATCACGGGATTCGAGAAAGCCAGGATTGTCTAGCGAATCCCCGCCCACCCCGACAATCACTCGATTCGCAACCACCAGCGGCGCCATCGTGCAGAAGTATTCTGCCTTGACATCAGCAATGGTTTTGCGCCACCGTTCCTTCCCGTCCTTCGCGTTGATTGAAATAAGATTGCAGTCGGGCGACTCAAAATAAAGCCAGTCGCCATACATCCCAACGCCGCGGCTGCCGATGTGAACACCTGGATTATCCGGATACTTGTAGTGCCAGATCTCGCTCCCCGTGCGTGCATCGACCGCCCAGACATTGTCGGGCATCGTGAAATAAAGCACCCCTTTCACCAGCAGCGGCGTGGATTTGATCGACCCTGCAAATCCGCTAAGACCGGAGTTGCTGGTGCGGTAAATCCATTGGAGCGCGAGGTTCTGTACATTCGACTTGTCGATCTGTGTAAGCGGACTGTTGCGGCGTCCCGAGTAGTCTCCGTTGTAAGTGGGCCAAGTATTGGGAGACGGATTTTTCAGTGCATCGGGAGTGAGTTCCTGTCCGCCAGACAACTGCGCGAGACAAATTACAGCCACACAAACTCGACCAGGCTTCATTTCAAAGTCTCCAGGTATGCCAGTAGGTTGTGCATATCATCGTCTGTGTACTTCGCAAGCTGCTCATGATGAAAGCTAAGCGGATCATCCAGCGTAATGGTTGCACCAGCCCGCGCATAGGACCGGTGCCATCCCGTCGCGTCCGTCAACTCCACGTTGAACTCATCCGCGCGTACCAGATTGCCTGAGACCATTTCGCCTGATGGAAGGTGAATACTTACCTTGGTGGGCGGAAGGGGCTTGCTCTTCTTGCCCATGAACATATCCAGAAGTGACGGGCCCGGCGAGAGGAAACGCCTCTGTAAATCCGCCGGCTCAAGTCGGGTTGCAATCCCGGCAAGATCGCCAGTCGGCGAATGACATGTGGAGCATTTGCCGGCGCCGTTGAAATACGTCTCGCCTGCTTTGGCGTTGCCCGTTACCAGCCCCTGAATCACATAGCCGAACCGATTGGAAGTTGCCTGCTTGCGCATGTGTAGGAAGGCCGCGACATCGGCAATTTGTTGATTGGTCAAAGCAGGAAACGCGGGCATGCCGCGATCCGGCCTGCCGTTATGTATGACCGGCCCGATCAGGCTGCCGCCTTCATCGTGCAGCACCAGTTCCGAACGAATCAGGTCTGGCGCGCTTTTCCCGGCCGCGTCCGCGCCGTGGCAGAAGCCGCACGTCGGTGCGAATATCTTTTGACCACGCTCCGCCGCCGCCGGGTCTATTTTGTCAGGTCCCGCGAGCATGGCTGCTGCGTCAGGCGGCTTTTGCGCGCGTGCGGGCTGGTGGTCCTGCCCCCACGCCGAGCCCGTCCCCAAGCCGCACCCGACGGCCACAATAACCACAGCCACACGCCCGTTCATACGTCTCGTCCCGTCTCAGTCGTGCAGCTTGTGAAGGTACTCATAATCTACTTGGATGGCCTCCAGTGCCGGCATCTCGGTAAAAGGCGGCTCTTGTTCCACGTACATCGCGCGGATCTTGACTTTCTCGGCCGCGGCGAAGATTCTGTGGTAATCAATTGCTCCGCGCCCCAGTTCCGCAGGCACAGGCACGCCGGGATCCTTGTCCATCAACGTGGTTCGCGGCGTGAAGCCTTTGCGGAAATCCTTGATGTGCAGCAGCCGATAGCGGTCAGGATATTTCGCCAGGTAAGCAACCGGATCTTTTCCCGCAACCGTCATCCAGCCGCAGTCCAGTTCCAGTTTCACCAACTCCGGATCGGTAAGCCGAATAAATTCGTCATAGCCGGTCACCGCTTCTCGTGTCCCAGAACTATAGGCTTTGAACTCGAAATTGTGGTTGTGATAACCGAGCTGCAGTCCCGCTTTTTTCGTTTGCTCACCGATCTTGTTGAATTGCTCCGCATTCCACTTCCAGTCGTCGAGAGTTAAGCCGTTGAGCATTGCGAGAACGAACGCCATCTGATCGCCGCCGCTGGATTTATTGAAACGCGACGGATCGGCCACCCAGGGAACAGTAATCACCATGTAATCCTGCCCGAACTCTTTTGCCGCGTCGATGTTCTTTTGAAGACTACTCAAAAGATCCGGCACCATGAAGTGCCCCGAGGGATTCGCCAGCCCGTTGTCGTGCAGAGCCTTCAGCAAATCCTTTGCCGGCGTCTTGGATAGCGGAGAAAGTTCCACTTCCTTGTAGCCGATACTCGCGACTCGCTTCAAGGTGCCGAACGGATCTTTGTCCATTTCCGCACCTACCGTATAAAGCTGCAGCCCGATCGGTAGGCTTAGAGGATTTGCATGCATAATTTCTGGTCCAAGCGGAAATTGCGTGGCAGCCCAACAGCTTAAGGTCGTCCTCAAAAAGGCTCGGCGGGATCTGGTTCGCTGCATGGTGTTACAGGAGATGTTATCCGATTGGAGAAACCGAAGTGAAGTTCTTTTGCAATCCATGCCGCGAATGAAATGTAATAAGCTGTTACGCGGCAACGACTAAGGCATCGAAAGGAAACGAAGGATCTCGTGCATGACTCGATCACTTTGGTTTGTTTGAAAAAGAAACTGGGCGTGTGCGGAACCATCCAGAACTATTAATTGCTTCGGCTGGGGAGCCTTTTCGTACTGTGCACGAATGCCCGGGAGCCGGGGGCCGGCTCTGTTGGCATCGTCGCGCGCGACGATAAACAGTGTCCGGCACTTTAGCTTCTCTGCCGGGAGATTCGGCGCTGCGCCCAGGAACACGATCCGATCAATCTCACCTCGCGCGGACTTGATCGACGCATCCCCCGCCGCTCCGCCGCCGAAACTCCCTCCAATCACCGATGCCGTTTTGACGCCGTGCGCCCTTAAGTAGCGAACTGCGGCGAGAACATCCTTTTCGAACGGGGCAGTATCGAAATCCTTCTGGCCGGGACCGGTCGAGCACCCGAATCCGCGAAAATCGATGGCGAGGACTCGAAATCCTTCGGATGCGAGCACCTGCGCCTGTGCCCGCCAGCTCTCCTTAGTAAATCTGCCGCCGTGAGCGAGCACCACCGCGCGCTCGCCATCGCCGTATACATCGGCGCAAACTCGCCCACCGTCTTCGCTAGGAAAGGAGACTGTCTGCTGTGCTCCTAAGACCGTAGCCACGACCAGCGCAAGGAGCACGGCTCGTACGACCGGCATGGGCCGATTATACGGCGTGAACGAAATTCTTTACCGCCGTCGTTGTTCGCTTTCGCGCATCATTGCGTTCAAATCCGCTGCCGGACGGATCTCGAATGGCCCCTGCTTAACACCCGGGTGCTCCGCGATCAACTGGACTGCGTGATCCAGATCGTCGGCCTCCAGCACGAGTATGCCGCCTATTTGCTCTCTGGTTTCGGCGTATGGACCATCGGTAACCGTCACCTTGCCGTTCTTCCAACGCAAAGTCTTAGCGGTGTTCGGACTCTGAAGTGCTTCGCCGCCCGCAAAGTGGCCGCCTTTTCGCAACACGCCATCATACGTGAAGCACTGGTCCAGCATCGCATTGCGTTCCGGCTCCGGCATAGTTTCAAACTTGTTCGCTTCTATATATCCAAGGCAAACGTATTTCATTTTTCTTCCTTTCAAAAGCTAATCGTTTGGGATATGCGCGAATTCGACAATCCGCAAAACTTTTGTAGTCCAGTTTCCGAACCGACCTGCCGGCTTATAACGACCAGACCAGATCGGCTCGGATACCATTCAGCTAATGCCGCGGCTGAATGACATGAAAACGTGGACGGACCGGTTGGGACATTCCCGCCTGCGCTCCTTCACCGATAAAGACGGTCATTTTTGGCTGGAGCAGAACGCAGAGAAACGCTCCAAATGGGCGAAGCTTGCCAGGCAAGGGCATGATATCGCATGGGAGTTCGAAGGTTCAGGCGGTGCATATACCGGTCGGATCTTGATCGACGGCAAGATCTACACGCCCTCGGAAGCGACGAAAAAGTTCTTGAAGCCAACGGAGTTGCCCCATGCTGAATCCAACACAAACACTTAGAATTCCACCACCGGCCGAAGCGGCGGCCATTTCGGCCTCGAACACAGCAGTCCCGAAAGTGGACAACATTTGCACGACGACATCGCAACGCTCAAAAAACGCTCGAGAATCTGTGGATTGGGCAAGGCCCTGCGATTGCAATCGGGATCGCCATGCGCCGCTATCCTCTCCGAAAGGCCGTCCTCGCCACCTCGCTTCTTGCGTTATCTGTTTTCTCCCCGGCGCGGGCACAGCAGTTGAATCAGTTGGTTCCGCGGAATGTTGCGCTGAAGCAAGTCACTTACCAGGGTCATTCAGCAATACAAGTGATCGCGGCCGCCGATGCAGCCAACGGCTCTTCGTACGCGCTTGTGAAGGACACCAGTTTTCGAGACGGTACGATTGAGGTCAATTTGGCGGGCAAGCCGGCCGCTGGAGCCGGGCCGCAGGCACGTGGGTTCATCGGCATTGCGTTCCGATTGCGAGACAACAAGTATGAGTACATCTATCTGAGACCGACCAACGGTCGCGCGGACGACCAGGTGCGCCGAAATCATTCCACCCAGTACAGCTCATATCCGCAATTTGACTTCGCCCGCTTACGCCAGGAATCACCGGAGATGTACGAGTCCTACGTGGACCTGCAGCCCGGGGCGTGGACCAAATTCAGGATCGAGATCGACGGTCGCAAAGCGCGGCTGTACGTACATGGCGCCGAGCAACCGACTCTGATTGTCAATGATTTAAAGATGGTTCCCCAGGAAGGTGCGATTGCCTTATGGGTTGGCCCCGGCACGGAAGGCTACTTCGAGGGCTTGAAAATCACACCGCAGCGCGCCGACGCGCTCTCGTCCTCGAACCGCGCTTCCTCCGGGACGATTTACTTTGATATGGCGCACGGCGAGGCTCCTTGGCCGCCGCAGATGGCGGAGTTGGAGAAGCGAGTAGATTATAAACTTGAGCCGGGACGCGGGCCGATTACTCCACAGGCACTTGCCGGAAGCAAGCTCATCTACCTTCGTGCACCCAGCAAGGCTTTCCAGCACTCGGAAAAACAGGCCATTATCTCCTTCGTCAACGCAGGCGGGTCACTCCTGCTTGTTCTCGACGAAGAGGAGCGTCAAAAATTGGCCGTGGTCGGCGCCAACGATATCATTGAGCCTTTCGGTTTAAAGTTGTCAGGCGATACGCCCCATGTCGTCAATCCAGGGGCGATCGCCAAGGCAGGCGAGATCAACCAGGCCGACCGCGAAATCCCTTATGATGGCGGCCGCCAGGTGTTTGGAGGCACCCCATTTGCTTACCAATTAGATCGAGCAGGCAACCCGGCGCAGCCTTCTGCTGCCTACGTGAAACTCGCTAATGGAGCTCGGGTTGTCGTCATGGGTGAAGGCATGGCCAGTCTTTTCCTCGGCGTTCCGGAAGCAGTACGTCTCACCGTTGATCCCGCAAATCCTAAGTGGTGGGGCAAGGACTCCCAGATCTTCATGCAGGAGGTCCTAAGCTGGCTATTGGAAACACCAGGAAACTCTACCTCGGCGCGATAGCAGCTTTACGCCGCACATCCTGCCACCAGGTGTGCGGGAACCTGCGATAACCTCGAACCATCACGAAAGGAGATCGCATGAACCTCACCTTGGAACCTGAGACTGTGAGCTGGCCTGAAGCCGACTACGTCTTTCTCGAAAGAGTAGGACCATTCTCAAGCACTGCTTCTCAAGCCTGGCAGGATCTACACCGCCTCGAACCTGCCATTTCAAAGCACAATCAGATTACCGGGGCCATGGCCCTCTACAAAATAGGCCCGCAGATTTATCGCGCGGGGTTCCTGCTTGCAGCCCCGCCGCAAGAGCTGCCGCCCGATCTTCAGCACACGCGCTTCGCCGGCGGCCAATACACCCGCTTCGTTATGACCGGCGCCTATTCGAACTTGCCAGAAGCCTCCGGCCGCGTGTGGTCAATCGTTGCCGAAAGGCGAATTCCTGTGCGGGACGATTTCGCCATCGAGAATTACGTCAACAATCCGAAAACAACCGCTGAGGAACAGCTGATCACCGAAATCCTTGTCCCAACACTGTAAGTCGAGATCGGAAGACAGAAATTCGGTCAGCTCTCACATCGCCCATCGCATCCACCCAATCCTCAGCCGCAACCGCCGATGTACAGGGACCAAACGTACAGATTCTGATGGGACGGCTCTTTGCTTGCTGCCGAAGCAATTCCAGCGTAGCGCGCAGGATTGTGCCAGTGAACGGCGTGTACAAATAGAACACGGTGCCATTGCTAAAATCAGCCGAGCGAGCGTCTTGCTGGATGAAAGTCACCCTCCCCAATTTCAGCGATTCCATCGCCTGTTGCGCACAATCGACATATGCTGGCTCTAACTCAATTCCGACACTGCGGGCCTTTGTACAGATGGAAGTCAGCATAGGCACGTGCCCTAACCCGGAACCTATATCGACCAGCACGTCGTCTTCTGACAGTCCAGTCCTTTCGAATAGATCAAAGATATGTCTTGCTGGCGTCGGCTGATAAAAAACCATCTCGGCTGTAGGCTGGACAGTCGTAGTATCCGGTTCCCCAAACTGTAGAACCCCGCTGATCAGTTCGTCCAAAAAGTCATATCCTTCGGTCTCAAGCGCGTACTCAAGTTCGCCCTCGCCCGGCAGCCATTTAAGTAGACTGCTCTTCCCAGCTCCTCGCCGAATTTCGCATCGTATGGTCGCGTAAACTGCCGAATTCGCCGCCTCGAACTTGGCCTGAATCTCTCTTCGGCGGCGGAAAATCGCTGCTTCCGAATAGTCGAGTCCCGATGAAGACGTTGCTGAGCGGAAGTAGTACGCCTCAAGCCGATCGAGCACTTCAATGCGCTGCCGCAAACGACTCGGCTCGTCTAGATAGCTGTCGCTTTCGACCGCCAGAATTAGCGTTCTGAGGTTTTCAAGGTTCAACCCTTTCCCCGATCACAACTGCCCCGCGGTCCCGCCCCACTCCTCTGGATGAACATCCGCCGCCGATTGTGAAAACGTCCACGAGTGTCCCGTGAAGTCGTGTGCGTTGTATTGCCGCCTGGAATCACCGTAGCGCGAGGTATTGATCGATTCGAAACCATACTGTTCCTCCCCATCATTATGCAAGTCAAATTAGACGACGGGTGCTCGGCCGGTCACCGTACCAGGACCGACGCTACTGGTTTCCCCCGGAGCTAACTAACTAGACTGGGAATGCATCTCTTATGCACTCAGCCATCGCCGGCTCTAAGAAGACCTCAGATCTAAGCACTTTAAAGTCACTGCTCATAATGACGCTGGCAGTTGGCGTTCTCTATTTTGCGAGGGACCTTCTCATCCCCCTGGCTTTAGCGCTACTTCTTAGTTTTCTTCTCACGCCGCCCGTCAGTTGGCTGGAAAAGCTACGCCTCGGACGCATTGCTTCCGTTGTGCTCGTTCTCGTCCTGGCCTTCTCGATAGCTGGCGCAATTGTCTGGTTGGGAATGACACAGCTAGCGGATATTGTGAAAATGGCGCCACAGTATCAGGACAACCTTCACAGAAAAATCCAGGCGATGCGCAGCCCCGCAGGTTCCGCTTTGACAAAAGCCCTGGCCAGCATTCAGCGGCTCGGGGGAGAAATAACCAGCGTTGATCTACCAGCCAGTCCCCCGCCAAACGCGCCCGCGAGAACACGCAAAATCACCCCGCCCGATCGCGGACCTCTCAGGGTCGAAGTGGTGAGTCGACCTTCCGGTCTCCTCGGATCGCTGAGTTACGTGGGCTCGTCCCTGGCGCATCTGCTCGGCGTCTCGGCAGCGGTGCTTATCTTTACGCTGTTCATGCTGATTCAGCGTGGGGACCTCCGCAATCGTTTTATTCAGTTGGTGGGCACCGGACACCTGAACGTTATGACGACGGCGCTGGATGATACAGCTCATGGGATTAGCCGATACCTCTTCATGCAATTCGTCGTTAACACCGCGTTTGGTGCGCTACTCGGCTTAGCTCTGTTCTGGATAGGCGTGCCGAACGCTCCCTTTTGGGGAGTTCTCGGAGCGATTTTGAGATTTATTCCCTATGTGGGCACTCTGGTAGCGGGATTTTGTCCCCTGATCGTAGCGGTCGCGGTATTCGACGGTTGGGCCAAGCCGCTTCTCACATTAGCGCTCTTTGCATCCATCGAACTGATCATGTCAGCCGCTGTAGAACCGTGGCTCTATGGAACGCATACCGGAATCTCCTCGCTTGCCATTCTTGTCTCTACAGCCTTCTGGACGCTATTGTGGGGCCCGGTAGGCCTGCTCTTATCGACTCCCTTGACGGTGTGTCTCCTGGTTATGGGCCGGTATGTCCCGGCGCTGCAGTTTCTGAGAGTTGTTTTAGGGGAGAAGGTCGAGCTTCCCCTCGAAGCCTGCTACTACCAACGCCTGTTGGCAATGGACGACGACGAGGCTCAGGAGATTGCCGAGAACTATTTGAAAGAACGAAGTATCGGCGAATTGTTCGATTTGGTCCTGATCCCTGCTCTCGCCTTAGCCGAACAGGATCGGCACCAGAACGCTCTCGGCGAGGAACGAGAGAAGTTTATCTATCAGAGCACCAAGCTGCTCATCGAAGATCTGGCCGAAGGCGCGGCAACCGCTGATATCGCAGCCGCCTCAACTATGGATTCAGCTCTCGTTTGCATACCGGCTAGAGATGAAGCCGACGAGCTTGTCGGCCTCATGCTGGAGCTCGTATTGCGGCAAGCCGGCTGCAGCATCAAGGCAATTAATCTCGGCGCAAGAAACGCCATGTTGCAGACCCTCGAAGTACATCACGCTGACATTCTGCTCATTTCAGCACTTCCGCCTTTTGCTCTCATGCAAGCGCGTTCGCTATGTCGCAGGGCGCGTCGCCGCTTTCCACATCTGAAGATCATTCTGGGACTGTGGGGATCCTCGCTGGAGACCGACAAACTTCAGGAGCGAATTGGCCTGGATTGCTTCGACAGTATTATCACCAACCTCAGGCAAGCCGAATCTCAGCTTCCGTTATCGGCAAACCTGGCGCAACAGCAAACGTCTGCTTTAGATTCGGACCCGCTGCTCGCCAATTTATCCTGACGCAATCATTGCATAACGTGCCTTCCCGGATTCTCTTGACGAGATCTGCCCGGCGACGAGTACGCTGCGAACACGATGGCCGCCGATAGTTGATGTCCGCCCGCCCTGATGGAGAATTTCGTTCACCTCGGCGCGGGCGGCGCGCACTGCCATTTCGCGCTCGCGTGTTGCCGCGCAAACGAGAAAGAGATTCGCGATGTTCATGCATGCGAGGACCAGCGCCGAGCCTGCGAGAATGAGGAACAGCGCGCTCACCAGGGACAGCACCTCCGGTTGCGTTGGGTCGATGAGCAGACCCGCAGGGGAACGTCTTTCAGCGCGGCGCCAATCCCAGAGGCATGTAGCCCTCTAAATCGATCAACGAACTAAGCCCGTGGAAGCCCTTTGGCGCGACTCCGACGCCCTTCCACCCTCTCTTGTCAACCCACAACTCTTCGTCTATAGTGAAATCAGCTACCCTATGTAGCATACTGTTCCGACCCGGAATCCGAAAGTCCAAACCGCTCGCGCCGCGTCGTAAACCCATGTTAGAGGTCCGCCACCTGACCAAACGCTTCAGCCGGATCGCCGCCGTAAACGAGGTTTCGTTCACCATACGTCCTGGAGAAATTCTTGGCTACTTGGGCCCCAACGGCTCCGGCAAAAGCACCACCGTCAAAATGCTGAATGGTCTTCTGCCCCTTTCCGAAGGCGAGATCCTCTTCTGTGGTCAAAATATCAAGGAGGATCCCATTTCATTCCGCCGCCGGGTCGGTTACGTGCCCGAGGAACCTTTTCTCTATGCGCACCTGTCTGGCAAAGAGTACCTTCAATTGGTCGGTCGTCTTCGTGGCATGCCCCGTCCCGATATCGATCGGAAAGCCGAGTCACTTCTCTACATCTTCGGCCTTTCCGAGGTACGGCATTCTCTCATCTCCTCCTATTCCAAAGGCATGCGTCAAAAGGTCTTGCTCTCCGCTGCGCTACTTCACAACCCCGATCTCCTCATCTTCGACGAGCCTTTCTCCGGTCTCGACGTTACCGCCGCACAAGTTCTCAAAAATCTCCTGAAAATTCTCGCTGCCGAAGGCAAAATGATCTTCTACAGTTCTCACGTCCTCGAAGTTGTAGAGAAAGTATGTTCCTCGGTGTTGATCTTACGCAAAGGGGTTGTCGTCGCCTATGATTCGGTGAGCAACCTTCGCCAGCTCATGCTGTCGCCATCGCTCGAGGACGTATTTTCGCAGCTCGCGCTCGGCGAAGATACGGAGACCGCCGCCCAGAATATTCTCCGCGTCATGAAGGCTTGATATGCGCTTCTTCGACCGGTCCGGCTTCGTATTGCTCGGTCACTTCTTCCGCGGACTCTTCGAGAGTGAACTTTTTTCCATACGAGACAGGCTCGTCACGATTTTCGCCGTCATTCTCTCTCTGCTCGCCGCTTTTGGTCTGGTCCTGCCGCTGCTGTTCAATCACAAATACCACGTTCTGAACGCGTTGCACACCGCATCGCTCTATCAGGAGGCCGCGCTTGCCGACAAGTTGATGTTCATTTGCATTTCCTTTGTCATCACCATCCTCGTCACCGCGCTGCAATGGCATTCGCTTTTCCCGAGTCCCCAGGATTTCCTCATTCTTTGCCCGCTTCCCCTCCACCGGTTCCAGATTTTTTGTGCAAAGTTTATTGCACTCCTGCTTTTTATTACGCTGCTGAATATCGGCGTCAATATCTTTCCCGCGGTAATGATGCCCGGAGTCATGAGCGGTCAGTGGCAGCAACCGCAGGGCAGTCTGCTGCATATGAGTTCACTCTTTCTCGCCTGTTGCTTTGGCGGATTCTTTGCCTTTTTTGCCCTCGTCGCCCTGCAGGCGCTTTTCATGAACCTGCTTCCAAGCCGGTGGTTCGCGAGTTTCTCTCTAACCCTCCAAGTCATCCTGCTGCTTTTTTCGTTAGCGGCTCTTCCGCTTCTTCTGTGGCTGCCGGATCTGCACGGCTATATGCACACGCAATGGCAGGGCGCCTTCCGCCTTCCACCGCTTTGGTTTCTCGGATGGGAAGAGGAGATGCTCGGACTCGCCAATCCTTTTGCCAGAGCGCTCGCCTCGCAAGCCAAGCTGTCGCTCAGCATTGCCATCGCGTGCTCGTTGCTTCTGTACGCCCTCGCCTACGCGCGCAACACCAGCCAGCTGTTCACGGCCAGTACCCGCCGCAACAGCTCCTGGCACTCTTTGGCTTCCAACCTCCTTAATCGCGGCGTTCGCAGTACCCATGAACTCGCCGTGATCAGTTTCACCATCAAGACCCTTTTCCGGAGCCGTCTTCACAAAATGCTGCTCAGCGCTATTTTTGGCCTCAGCTTATCTTTGTCCTTCGACAGCTTTTCCTCGCTTTGGATCGCTCATCTTGTGAGCCACAAAACGATTCACCACTCCAGCCTCGAAAACGCTGTGCTTTCCACCCCGCTCGTAATCTCGTTCTTCTTACTTTGTGGACTCAGGTTCATCTTCTTGCTACCCGTCGAAAGCAGGAGTAACTGGACATTTCGTCTCAATGAAATCTATTCTGACGAATTCGTGGTAAACGCAACGGGCAAAGCACTCCTGCTGCTCGGAGCCGTCCCGGTTTCGCTGATGGCCTTCGTCGGATTTTCATTCTGGCTTGGTGTTGCCGGTGCTTTGACCCGAACAGTTTTCGTGTTCCTGATGTGCCTTGTTCTTTCGGAAGCTCTTCTCTGGAACTGGGACAGGGTTCCGTTTGCCTGCCCTTATTTGCCGGGGAAACACAATCTGATCCAATCGCTGCTGCTGTACGGAGTGGCCCTTTCTTTCTTCGCCTACGTCGCAACGATCATCGAGATGTTCGCGCTTGCCTCCCCCACTCGGACTGTCTTGCTCTTTTTGGGTTTGCTCGTCGCTTTCTACTTCATGCGCTTACAACGCAGAAGAATTGGCAATCATGGCATTCTCCTCAAATTCGATGACCTCCCTGAACCGGAGGTCCAGACTCTCCAGCTTGAGCCTGATTGATTGCTCAGGATTGCGGCAACTATCGCGGGCGCAGGCTTCGCGCAACATCTGGTCTTATCTTAATCGGAAATGCTTGACGATCACCGAAAATCGCGGTTTCCGTATACGACGGTACTGGGTTTAATGGAAATTCTCGATGAGCATCAGCTCGCTGCCTGTGCCGCCGGACGTGGCGTACAAAAGCCAGCGCTCATCGGGCGAAACAGAGACTTCATCCGCCGACGGGCCAGGAACCGCACCTATGTTCCGGATGGCATGGGTAGCAAAATCCAAAAACTGCAATTGCAGTGTGGCATCGGACGGAGCGCTTTTTAGAAAGTAAATGGCGCGCTTTACCACTGCATAATTGTTGTCCAGCATGGAAGCCAAAACCAGCGTTTCGTTTCCGCCTCTGGTTGGCATTTTCCATAGCTGCTGATTTCTTGTGAAGTACACGTCCGCGCCGTCGAGTGACTCGAACGCCACTCCGCCGGTGCTTTTTGTTACCGGAACGGCAGTCCCGCCGGTAGCCGGAATTTTCCAGACTTGCGGCGGCCCGGTTCGTGTAGAGCAAAAATAGATCCACTTGCCATCGTGCGACTAACTGGGTCGAAACTGTTGCGTACTCGTTGTGGTGAGCCGATCTGCCCACCCGCCCTGCGCATTGATGACATAAATATCCCATTTCCCGTTTACGTTGCTGTCGTAAGCGATCTTCTGCCCGTTGGGGGAGCAGCGCGGACTGCCGGCCCAGGCATTATGAAGCGCAGTCAGTTGAACCGGTGAGATCCATCCGCATTACAAACCCAAATCTTCTGGCTGCTGGAGCGCCCGGATTGGAAGGCAATCCGGCGACCATCCGGCGAGTATTTCGCCATGTGCTCCATTCGCGTGGAGGAGATGAACAGTTCCGCCTGCCCTCACTTGGTACTGTCGGGGCGCATACGCGTGATGTGCAAGCCAGGGTGTCATGGGTGTACACCAGATAATTTCCTTGTCCGGCCACAGCGACATCGCGGGGCTCGTCACCGGCCGCCGTTAGGCCGGACAGGTTGGCCCCGCGGCTGCACACTCATCTGCCACCGTTCGCGCCGCCCACCGCGGTTAGAGATGTCCTGCGGTGGAATGTAAGCGCGCGCTTGTCGTCGGTATGCACCGAGACCCGCACATCGAAAATGCCCCATGCGGAGCGCTCTGCTCGACTGAAAGCAACCAGCGTGCGTCAGCGGACCGGGCTAGGAACGGCGCAGGGACCGTTCTGTCCGCCCATTGGTGAATCAACTCCTCTGTTCCAAACGAAAGCTCCGCGACCTCCCGCTCCTGCCCGCCGACCACGGGAATGATCATGATGGCTGTGCGAAAGCTCGAGCGGACACGCAAGAAAGCGATCCATAGGCCATGCGGCGACCAGGCAGGGGCGAAATCTCCGGCCGGATTCGTCGTCAGCCGGACCGTTTCGCCTCGTCCAACCAGCTTCAGGTAAGTATTGGAGACCTGCCTCGCCTCTGTGATCAGGAATCCGGCGGAGGCGCGCTGGCTATAATATCTACCCGCTAAGGGACTCGCCGCCATTCAAGCAAGCGGAAGCGAAGCGTCCTATAGACTTGCCACAGCGTCCGTGAGAATTGCATGAGAGCGAACGCGGTCAGAGTATTCATAGCAGTCACAAACGATCATTAATTCATCCACTCCGGTTCTCTCGACGAGTTGCGCAATTGCATTGCGAACAGAGGTCTTCCCACCGACGATGGAAACTCTTTGCCCGATCACGCTTTCTTCTTGCGGTGTCCAGATTTCATTCATGTTTTTGACTGGTGCAACCAGCTTCGCTGAACTGTTTCGTATACTCCCGAGCATCATCTGCTCCATCGAACTGAAGAGGGTGCGCGCCTGTTCATCATGCTCTGCCGCAAGGGCAAAAACAGACAGAATCACGTAGGGCTTGTCCAGTGCAGCGGATGACCGGAAATGGTTACGATAAACCTCAAGCGACGGCACCAAGCTTTTCTCGGACAAATGCGCTGCAAACGCAAACGGAAGACCCATCTTTGCAGCGAGTTTCGCATTCTGTCCAGTTGAACTCAGAATGAACAACTCCACATCTGAATTCTCTCCTGGGCCTGCGTCAACTCCTCCTGCTTGTTGTCTCCGCCCGAGATAGCCGGTTAACTCACGTACTCGCTCCTCAAATTCTTCTTCGCTTTCTTCGGGTTTGCGGCCCAATGCCTTTCGGGTGATCTTCTCTTTGGCCTTTTCCGACCCTACGGCTCGCCCCATCCCGAGATCAATTCGTCCAGGGAACAAACACGACAATGTACCAAACTGTTCGGCAACGATTAGCGGCGAATGGTTCAGGAGCATCACACCACCTGCTCCAACGCGTATGGAATGAGTAGCGCTTGCAATCGCCGCCATCAGTATGGCTGGCGCGACCGAGGCCATGTGAGACACAGCGTGGTGCTCCGGTATCCAGTGCCGAAAATACCCCAGTCCCTCTATTTCTTTGGCAAATCCTATGGATCTCTGGAGAGCTTGAGCGTGGGTTTCGTATTCGTGAATGATAGCGAGGTCGAGTACTGAGATGGCTGGTGGTTTCATGCGTAGGGAGGATCTTGCTGCATGTCTTAACGATCTGATGAGAGCAACACAGAGTCACCCTTTGATGTGAAACAGCCCTCGAAGGTGAAACAGCCCTCGTGGGATTTTATTCCGCTGACCTGTTCGGGATTTGTCAAATCTCAGAGCCGGGAAACGAGACCTGACTAGCAAATAGCATCTCTACGATTCATCGATACGACTCACTTTCCTCCTACTGTGTCGATTTCACGTTAGGCAATGATGTAAACACGTCAGGATTTCGTTTATTCCCGAAGCTCCGAGGAGTTCATCATCATTTCTTTCGGAGGATTAGATCGCGCTGGCCTTGCGGAGTTTTTCTTCCATACCCGCGAGCAGGCCGGGTTGGCGGCGGGGAGCTAGATCAGATCCAAGTTCTTCTCCGACACGTGTCGATCCAAACTACGGAACGGTACCTCGAATGCAAGGAAAAGCTGCGACTCGCCGCGACGACAAACTTGGGCTCGAGCCGTAGCTCCTGGGAAGTCAAGGGACGGGATTACCCGTCCCTTCGCGACTAGGGTGGTCCGATGTCCCAGAAGTCCGTTTCTGGATCGTGTGCTTAAGTGCCGGCGCCTTTAAACGCGTTGTAGATGAGTGTCTTTGAAGGAGCTAGCATACTTCAAGCCGAAGCCGAGTACCCGATCAATCCCGATATGGCCCAACCAAATGAGCATGAATGCCAACAGCGATGACTGGTGCAGGGCAAATGACGATGTGGCGAGAATAACCGGAAGAATTTCGCTGTGCACCAGATTGTAGAGTCGCGAGCCTAGTTTCGGACTTAGCAGATAGCCCAGCATCAAGATGTCTGGCCAGAGAAAGAGCGCGACGAAGAGAATCCAACTGCCTCTCAGCGAATGATAGAAAAACAAGGAACAGAAGAATAGAGCGCCGCCTTCAAGCCGGAGCAGTAGCGCAGGAGACATACCAGAAATATATGCAACCTCAGTCTACGTGTTCAGATTGCCCCGTTATCGATCGTGCACGATTCATAGGCGGAGGGCGCACCTTCAGTGGATTTCACGGGAAGGGCGTGCACGGCGGATTTCATGGTGGCGGATTTCACGGCGCGGGTGGGTACCGGTATGTGACCCTGCTTGTAAGCTGATGGTTGGCTGGCATCAGCTTACGATCATGGCTAAATCGACGCGTAGAAGTTTTCTGGCAAGTGCCACGGCCGCGTTATCGGCGGCGCAGCCCGGTCACAGTGCAAACGTTCAGGCGATCGAGCCAAAGGACTTCGAAGGACTGCTTCTCTGGTACAACAAACCGGCCGAGCGCTGGGTCGATGCATTGCCCATTGGGAATGGGCGACTGGGTGCGATGGTTTTCGGTGGGGGGCCGGAGGGTGACCCTACCCAGGAGTTGTTGCAGCTTAATGAAGATACGTTTTGGTCCGGTAAGCCGCGTGACGGTAACAATAAAGATGCCAAGAATTACTTGGCTGACATACGCCGCGCCGTGCTGGAACAGCAGGACTACCATTTGGCCGACAGGCTTTGCCGCAAAATGCAAGGATTATTCGCCGAGGCATACCAGCCGCTTGGCGATTTAAAGCTTTCGTTCACGCACTCGGGTGAAATTGCCGGCTACCGGCGCGAACTGAATCTCGATACTGCGTGCGCGTGCACCAGCTACTCAGTCGAGGGTGTCAAGTTTACTCGCGAAGCGTTTGTGTCCGCGCCGGCGCAGGTGATAGTTTTGCGCGTCGCAGCGAGTCAGCCGCATGCGTTAACTTGCAAAATCTCTTTGGCCGGCCAACTCGCTAAGCAGGTGCGGAGCGTCGGCCAGAATCGTTTGCTACTGACGGGCAAAGCGGCGTCGCATGTGGCGGGCGCTGGACATCCCGGGAGCGAACAGCCAGTGCGCTTCTCGCAGGAGCCGGGCGAAGGAATGTATTTTGCGGCGGCATTGCAGGTAGAGTGCGACGGCGCCGCACCGGTGGCTGCGGAAGACGCAGTAACAGTATCGGCTGCGAATTCTCTAACAGTTTATTTGAGCGCCGCTACGGGTTTTCGCGGCTTTCGCAACAAGCCCGACGCGCCGGTGGACGAAGTTGCGGTCCGCGCGCAACGTCCGCTCGAGGCGCTCAAAGGGCCGAGCTTCCAGTCGATTCGCGCCGCTCAAGTGGCCGATCATCAGCAACTTTTCCGGCGAGTGTCTTTGAATTTAGGGCAGGATCGTAAGGCTTTGCTGCCCACAGATCAGCGTGTGCAAGATTTTGCCGCTTCGCCCGACATTTCGTTGCTCGCGCTGTACTTCCAATATGGACGATATCTGCTGATCAGCAGTTCGCGTGCGGGCGGCCAACCCGCCAATTTACAGGGAATCTGGAACGCGGAAATTACGCCGCCATGGAGTTGCAACTGGACCGCCAATATCAATGTGCAGATGAACTATTGGCCGGCCGAAACGTGCAACCTGACTGAATGCACGGCACCGCTATTCGACTGGATGCAAGACCTGAGCCGAAACGGAGAAATCGCGGCACGCGAGACGTATGGATTAGCAGGCTGGGTCTCTCATCACAACATTGATCTCTGGCGCGCGGCAAATCCGGTAGGAGAAGGTGTGGGAGCGCCAACCTGGGCTAATTGGGGCATGAGCGGACCTTGGCTCTGCCAGCATCTCTATGAACACTATCTGTTCACGCGCAATGAAGAATTTTTGCGCGTGAAGGCGTATCCGCTGATGAAGGGGGCTGCCACGTTTTGCCTCGCGTGGCTAATCGACGATGGCAAAGGGCGATTGACTACTTGTCCGTCGGAATCAACCGAGAATGATTTTCTGGCGCCTGACGGCAAACCGGCGATGACGAGCGCGGGCTGTACGATGGACATGGCATTGACCCGTGAATTGTTCAGTAATTGTATAGCCGCCGCAACCGAGTTAAAGGTAGACGAGGAGTTCGCTACCAAGTTAGCTGCGGCGCGGGAGCAATTGCTGCCGTTTCAGGTTGGAAAACATGGGCAATTGCAAGAGTGGTCAATCGATTTTGAGGAACACACGCCGGGACAGAGGCACATGTCGCATCTTTATCCGCTCTATCCTGGCAACCAAATTACGCCGCGCCGCACGCCACAACTCGCGCAAGCCGCGCGCGTTTCGCTAGAACGCCGGTTAGCCAACGGTGGAGCGTACACGGGTTGGAGCCGGGCTTGGGCGATTGGATTTTGGGCTCGTCTTGGGGATGGCGAAAAGGCATGGGAGTCGATTTCGATGCTGATGCAGCACAGCACGAATAGCAATTTGTTCGATACACATCCCGCAGCTGACGGAGCGATTTTTCAGATTGACGGTAATTTCGGCGCCGCAGCCGCAATTGCGGAGATGCTGTTGCAAAGCCACGACGGGAGTATTGATCTCCTGCCAGCGCTGCCACGGGCGTGGGCAGATGGAGGGGTGAAAGGTTTACGAGCGAGAGGTGATGTGAGTGTTGATGTAACCTGGGCAGGCGGCCGGGCCACCACTTGTTGGTTGCGCCCTCGCTTCAAGGGCGCTTACGTCGTGCGCGCGCCCCGCAGGCAGCAGATCGCTTCGATAAGGGCTGGATCAAGAAGCGTTACGTTCAAGCGGAGACCGGACGGCGCGGTTTCGGCGCTGCTCGAAGGCGACCGCCGATATCAGTTGCGCTTTGCCTGAATCCCACAATGCTGGTCGAACTCATGGTCGAGAATTATGCGGTGGTCGAGCAGGCCCGCATACGTTTTGGAGAAGGCTTAAATGTGCTGTCCGGCGAAACCGGGAGCGGCAAGTCGATTGTTGTCGATTCGCTAAGTTTGCTGCTTGGAGCACGCGCTTCATCCGAAATGATTCGCGGCGGTGAAACGAAAGCCAGAGTTTCCGGCATATTCTCACTCGAGATGAGCCCAGCCGTTATCAGCCTGCTGGCGGAGGCAGGTATTGACAAAGCGAGCGATGAGGAGTTGATCGTCGAGCGCGAAATTACTACGGCCGGCAAATCGCGCGCGTTTGTCGGTAACCGGCCGGTCACCACTGCCTTTCTCCGGCAATTGGCGCCGGCTTTGGGCGATATTCACGGACAGAACGAGCAGCAGATTCTGTTTACCCGGCAAGCGCAACGCAGCCTGCTTGATGATTATGCGCGTGCGGCGGGCTTGCGTGCGGAGGTGGGAGTGTTGTTTTCCGAGTGGCGGGATGCCGGCGCGAAGCTGGAGGAACTCGACAGAAACGAGCAGGAAAAACTGCGGCTGCTCGATCTTTGGAGTTTTCAGCGCAAGGAAATTGAAGGGGTGCAGCCAAAAGCCGGAGAAGATACGCAGCTCGAAACGGAACGGAAGGTGCTGCAAAACGTCACTAAGCTTCAGGAAACTGCTACGGCGGCGTTCGATTCGCTGTACGATGCGCCGCAGAGCGCCGCCACGCTGATACGCCAGACGCTGAAGCGCCTCGACGAGTTGACGCGGATCGATGAAACGCTCAACGAAACGGCGGCCACGCTGAAGCAAGCATCGGTGCTGGTGGAAGAGGCTGCTTATACGCTGCGAGATTATCTGGGAAAGCTGGAGGGCGACCCGCAGCGTCTGGAAGACGTGGAGAGCCGACTCGCTGCAATTGATCGCTTGAAACGGAAGTATGGCCGGACGATTGAAGAGATTGCGGGCTTTCTCGATGATGTGGTGCGTCGCATGAATGAAGTGGAGAATGCGGCGGAGTACCGGGCAGCGCTAGCAGCCAAGCGGGACGAGATTGCGCAGCGTTACGAAGAGGCGGCCGCCCGACTGAGCGATCTGCGCGCCTCGGCTGCAGTGCGTTTGAGTAAGGCGGCAGAAGCGGAACTGAAGAGCCTGATGATGGAGGGAACGCGTTTCCAGATTCTCCTCGAAAAGGCCGGCTGGACCGCCAATGGTATTGATGAAGCCACTTTCTTGGTTTCGCCAAACCGGGGCGAAGAACTGAAGACTATGGAAAGAATCGCTTCTGGCGGCGAACTCTCGCGCATTGCGCTCGCGCTGAAAACGGCGATGGGCGAACGGGAGCATCGCGAAAACGTGGGCACTCTAGTGTTTGACGAGGTCGATGCCGGTGTGGGCGGAGCGGCGGCTGCGGCAGTCGGGAAACGGCTCAAAATGCTTTCCCGAGCGAATCAGGTGATTTGTGTAACGCATCTGGCTCAGATCGCCGGTTTCGCCGATCATCACTACGCAGTTTCAAAGCGCGAGAGGAAGGGCCGCATCACCACGCAGGTTGATGAACTAAACGCGGAAGAGCGCGCGCGCGAAATTGGGCGCATGCTTTCCGGCGAAAAGATTACCGCGGAAGCGCTGCGGCAGGCGGAACAGCTGATCCAGGCTGGGCGGGCGAAATAACCACTGTTACTTCTTCGGTTTGCTGTTAAAAACTCGCTTGATCCAAGCTTCCGGTGGGTTGATGACGAAAGCCATGATCAGCACGATGAAAATCAATCCAAGTACGATCAGCGCGAGATCCATGCCCAACCTTACGCTAGCAAATCTTAAACCCTAAAGCCTAAGCGGCGCAGCACTGTGCGGAAGGTGGAGCGGGATTCCGGCACGCGTAATAAAGCTGTCCCGCCGAAATAGATTATGCAGAAGAGCGTAATGGCGACGACGGCGAGCGGTAAGGGATGATTAACACCCAGCGTCCGCTTCAACTGATACGCAGCCAGCGCGGCAACGAGCGCCACGCCCCATAGTTTCAGGTTGAAGAAAAATGGAAGCCCAGCCGAGCCAATTCTCCGCGCGAGGGATCTGCGAAGAAGAGCGAACTCGACCCAACCCGCGATTCCAGCCGAGGTAGTGAGTCCCGCGACGCCCCATTTAGGATCGATGCCGAGCCAGACCGGGGCTTTAAAGGCAAACAGCAATCCAAGTAAGGTCGTGAGCGTGACACGGATCAATGCAAAACGCAGCGGAGTGCGTGTGTCGTGCAGCGCGTAAAACACGGAAGAGTATAGCCGGCCGAGTGAGGTGGCGAGCAAGCCAATGGAAGAGCCGGCGAGGACGGACCACACGTAGACTGTTTGTTCATAGTGGAATCTGCCGCCCTGGTAAAGCGCCGCAATAAGGATATCGCCGATGATGAGAAAAGCGACGGCGCAAGGAACGATAAAAAAGGCAATGCGCCGTAACCCGTTCGCCAGGCGTGTACGCAGCATCGAGGCGACCTGCTCTCGTTCACCTACTGCGCTCGACAATTCAGGCAACTCGGCTGCCGAGATAGACATGCTGAAGAGGCTGACCGGCAGAAGCGCGATGAATTGACCGAAGCTGAGTGCTGAAACCGCGACTGGCCCCAGGAAGCTCGCGATGATCTGGTCGATATAGGCGCTGACCTGAACGACGCCACGGCTGACAAACACCGGTCCAAAATTGCGTATTACCAGGCGGACGGGTTGGGAAGAGACGTCCCACAAAAGCCTAAAGGACGGCAGGAAGCGAAACACAGTGGGCAGTTGGACGAGACACATCAGAATGCTTCCCACGACGCATGACCAGGCAAGGAGCACGGCCGCTTGTTCCTGGGGGAGGTAGCGGCCGAAAACAACCAGCGCTGAGATCATGGAGATGTTCATCGCCATCTGTGCGCTATAAGAAAGGAGGAAACGACGGTGGCTGTTCAACACGCCGAGGCACCAGGCACTCAACACCAGGATGCCGGCAGCTGGAAAGAGTATGCGCACCAGGCGAATCGTAAGCTGGCGGTCGGCGCCGTGAAAACCGGGCGCGATCAGGTCGATCAGGAGCGGCGTCAGTAAGATGCCCAGCAGAACTGCAATCGAAGAAACAACGGCTAACAGGCTGAATACGGCGGCGGCCAGGCGCTGGGCTTCTTCTTCCCGACCCTGAGCTTGCAGTTTCGCGTACACCGTAATGAAGGCCGCCGAGAGAACGCCCTCTCCAAATAAATTGCTCAACAAATTTGGAATTTTAAAGGCGGCGCGGAAGACGCCGACAACCGGCGAGATGCCAAAAAAAACGCCGATAACACGCTCCCGCATGAGTCCGGTGATCCGGCTCATCAGAATGCCGAGCGCGACTTGCGAAGAGGCGCCGAGATTGCCGGTGGGGCGCTCAGCGACTGGATTCAACGGGGGATTCGACAAGGACGGCGGCGCTGGGCTGGACGGGAAGCCCGTGGCAACCCCGGACGGCTTTGAAATGCGAATTCTGACCCGCAAAGGCAAGGTTATTGCTTGAGGGTAGCAATTCTCACGAATGTGAATTGCAATTCCATGCATCTTAGAACTGATGGAGTCCTATTTATGCGCCCTAAATCGCATATCGCAAAGTGCTTGATTCTGAGTGGCCTATTTGTTCCGGTCGCGCTGGGCCAGACCCCGGCTAAGCCCAATCCGGAGAAGATGGATGTTTTAAAACAGCTCAGTTCGTCCTTCGAAGATGTCTCCCAACATTGCGGCCAGGCGGTCGTGCAGATTTTCGTGCGAAGTTATGTGACGCCCGATAACAACAGCAACTCGGGCGAGTTACTAACGGCGGAAGATAGCAGCGGCTCCGGAATCATCATGAGCCCGGATGGTTACATCCTCACGAATGCGCATGTGGTCAAGGGAGCGCATAGCGTGAAGGTTCAGCTCAATATACGGATGGCTACTGGAGCTCACGACGCGGCAGACAGGCCCAGGGGGCACGCGCTTACCGGGACAATTGTGGGACTGGACCATGACAGCGATCTGGCGGTGGTGAAAGTGGATCGGCAAAATTTGCCTTACCTGAGTTTCGGGGATTCCGATCAGCTCAAGCAGGGCCAGATCGTGCTGGCGCTTGGTAATCCATTGGGGCTCGACAATTCCGTCAGCATGGGCGTAGTTAGCGCGGTTTCCCGACAGATTAAACCGAACGATCCGATGGTTTACGTTCAGACGGACGCGCCGATCAACCCGGGCAATAGCGGTGGTCCGCTGGTGGATACCGACGGGCACGTGGTGGGCATCAACACACTGATCCTCTCGCAATCCGGCGGAAGCGAGGGAATTGGCTTTGCGATACCAGGCAACATCGCGCGTGACGTCTATCAGCAGCTGAAGGCGCAAGGCCACGTACATCGGGCGCAGCTGGGCATCGTGGGCCAGACCGTTACATCGGAGATGGCGGACGGATTGAAATTGGAAACGGATCACGGTGTGATCATTTCCGACCTGGAACCAGATGGTCCGGCTGCCCATGCCGGACTACAGGTAGACGACATCGTGACGGCGATGAACGATCGCACGATTTCGAGCCTTCATCAAATGGAGGCTCGAGTCTTTCGGGTCTCGCCTGGAACGAAACTGACAATTCGCGTACAACGCGGCTCTGAGCAGTTAGATTTGCCCGTAGTCACCGAAGAGCAATCGGGCGAGGAATTGGACGCGCTGGCCGATTTGGTGGATCCCGTGAGGAACGTCGTACCGCAACTCGGCATTGTCGGCCTCGACATTACAAAGTCAGTACACGAGTTGATGCCAGACCTGCGGAGGCCAGCCGGGGTGGTAGTGGCGGCTCGAAAGGCAGGCGCGCCTTATTCCGGGGCTGAGCTCAGCGTGGGAGATGTGATCTATTCAGTAAATCGCCATGTGATCAACGGCGTATCCCAACTTAAACAATATCTGGATTCGAAGAAGTCCGGCGACGCGCTGGTACTGCTGGTTGAGAGAGAAGGTCACCTGCTTTACGTGCCGATGCAATTGGATTGAAATATTGCCGATGTTTTAACGTGGAGGGGATGAGTTACGGTCCGATTTCGAGCTTTATTAAGCATCATTACCGGCACTTCAACGCCGCCACACTGGTAGACGCCGCACAAAGTTACGTCCATCATTTGCAGAAGGGTGGCAAGATGTTTTTGACGCTCGCCGGCGCGATGAGTACGGCGGAGTTGGGCGTGTCGGTGGCCGAGATGATCCGGCAGGAAAAGATTCATGGAATCTGCTGCACGGGTGCGAATCTGGAAGAAGATGTGTTCAACCTGGTGGCGCACGATTTCTATGAACGCGTGCCGAACTGGCGTGATTTGAAGCCCCAAGACGAGCAGGCGCTGCTTGACCGGCATATGAATCGCGTCACTGATACATGCATTCCGGAAGAAGAGGCAATGCGGCGTATCGAGGGAGTCATTCTCGAAGAATGGACGGCCGCCGATGCGAAGAGTGAGCGCTGCTTTCCGCATGAATTTTTCTATCGTGTGTTGCGTTCGCCCGATCTGCGAAAGAGCTTTCAGATCGACACGAAAGATAGCTGGTTGTATGCGGCGATGGAGCGCAACTTGCCGATGTTCGTCCCAGGCTGGGAAGATTCAACGCTGGGCAACATGTATGCGGGGCACTGCATTTCGAAGGACGTTAAGAACGTGCATACCGTTCGCACCGGGATCGAATACATGATGGAGTTGGCCGACTGGTACATGAATACGTCGCGCAAGTCTTCGATCGGGTTCTTTCAAATCGGGGGTGGGATTGCGGGTGATTTTCCGATCTGCGTAGTACCGATGCTGCGGCAGGATCTGGAGCGCGACGATATGCCGCTGTGGGGTTATTTTTGTCAAATCAGCGATTCGACTACAAGCTATGGTTCGTATTCGGGGGCAATTCCCAACGAGAAGATTACCTGGGAAAAATTGAGTATCGAGACACCCAAGTTTGTGATCGAATCAGACGCTTCGATTGTGGCCCCATTAGTATTTGCCTATGTATTAGGCTGGTAGCAGACCCAAGTTAATAAACCCAAGGTGAGGTGGCAGAGTGGTCGAATGCGGCGGTCTCGAAAACCGTTGAACCTTTACGGGTTCCGTGAGTTCGAATCTCACCCTCACCGCCAGAAAACAAAGGACTTAGCTCAATCGGAGCGAGGGGCGAAGTTAAGGTGCTTTCGGCGCTGTGCAAATGCCGTGCAAATGCGCGAGTCATTCGGGCTTCTTCCCTCCCTTCTTCTCCAGTTGTTTCTTGATCATTTCCTCGACCGTGTCGGCGGCTCTTTCATCATCGCCGCTCATCACGTGCGCATAGATATTCAGTGTGACGGTTGGATTGGCGTGTCCGAGACGTTGCGAGACCGTTCTCAGCGGAACGCCTCTGCGGAGCAGCTCTGAAGCATGGGTATGGCGCAGGTCGTGGAACCGGGTGTCTCTTGTACTGATGCGCCGCGAGAAGGCGATGTATGCGTCCGTGAAATCGTCCGGAGCCCAGGGAGTGCCGTCCGCCAGTGGCATCACAAGGTCGAATTTCGGATAATCAGGCCCAAACAATTTCCTGATCTTGTCCTGATTCGCTCTATGCTCCAGCAGGGCGGCGATCAGGCAGCCAGGCAATGCAATCGTGCGATGAGATTTCTTGTTTTTCGTGGGCTTAAACTTCAGTCCACCGGCGCGGGTTTGACCAAGGGCCTGATTAACGGTCAGGCGGGAATTCTCAAAATCGATGTCGCTCCAGCGAAGCCCAAGGATTTCACCGCGCCGCATTCCGGTGCAGAGTCCAATCAGGATGGGAAGATACAGAACGGTATTCTCGGCAGATCCGAGCAATAAAGCCGAACGATCTTCCTCGACCGCTTTGACCTCCTTGCGCACCGGACGAGGCGCTTGGACAGCGTTCGCGGGGTTTGTGGGGCGCAATTGCCACATGACGGCCTGTTTTAGCGCTTTACTCAGAAGGCGGTGAATATGCAAAACCGTTTGCGTGCTCAGGCCCTTGCCCGTACGTCGATTTCCGGCCGTGCTGGACCAGGTATAGAACTCGGCGAGTTGCACTGGTTGAAGTTTGCACATTTGAATCGGCCCGAGCCTTGGGTTGATGTTGACCTCGACTAGTCTTCTGTCACAGTGATTCGTGATGTAAGTCATGATCATTGGGGGACGGCGGGGGTGCGCTGAGCGAAACGGGCTATGCTGGCCAAGATCTGGTCGGCCGTCCTAGTCCAGACGAAGGGTTTAGGATCTTCGTTGT
>DATAYL010000459.1:0-34507 GCA_036272575.1 Bryobacteraceae bacterium
ACCTGCAGCTCGGTGATGTTACACAATCCGTCGACGTCACCTCGGTCGCCGGCGAAACGATAAATACCACCTCCGGCGAGTTAGCCCGTGTCATTGAAACCAAGCAGGTAAATAACCTTGCGCTGAATGGCAGAAATTATATTCAGCTAATGACGCTGGTCCCCGGTGCAGTGGTGACAAATCCCGATCAATTCAGTGTCACTACCAGTCTTTCGGCAACTAACCAGACGATTAACGGCAACCGCTCCGACAGCAACAATCTAACTGTCGACGGCGCCTTCAATTTGGTCGCTGGCAGCAACGGCAGCCTGATGAATAATGTCAGCGCGGAATTTATCCAGGAAGTCAAAATTCAAACCTCGAATTTCTCTGCGGAGTACGGACGGATGTCGGGACCCGCCTTCAACGTGGTAACTCGGAACGGCACGAATGAATTCCATGGCGGTGTCTTCGAATACTTCCGAAACGATCTATTGGATGCCCGAAACTTCTTCGCCACTTCGAAGACCGAGCTCAGATTCAACGATTTCGGATACGATCTTGGTGGTCCGCTCCGCAAAAACAAGTTATTCTTCTTCGTCGGTGAAGAATGGAAGCGTCTGCGGCAGCAAGCAACTCCGCAGCTCCAGACAGTGCCCACGAATGCCGAACTGTCCGGCAATTTTGCCGGACAGCCCCAACTCTTTTATCCGGGGACAAAAACTCCTATTCCAGGCAACAACATCTCCTCGCTGATTACTCCCGACGGCCACGCCATAGCCAACGTCTATAGCCTGATGTCGAGTGAGGCGCAAGCATTCAAAAATGCGCCGGTCGCCAATAACCTCACCCTCGCGCCGGCTAATCCGCTGAATTTCCGCGAAGATATCGTCCGCCTCGATTACATCATCAGCGAAAAAAACTCGATCTATGGCCGCTGGATTCAAGACTACAACCAGTTAATCGATCCTTTCGGCACATTCTCGAGCTCTAATCTGCCCACGACTCCCACTCTCCGCATGCGACCGGGCGAAAGTTTTTTGATTGCGGAAACCTGGCTGCCCACTCCCACCATCGTCAACGAGGCGCGCGCGAATGCCAGTTGGGCTTCGCAACACATTCCGCCCTATGGCAACACTTGGCAACGGAGCACTTACGGCTTCCAATATCCGCAGCTCTACTCAGGTGGCGAATACGACAACGGAATTCCCATGGTCTCCATCACCAACTTCGCCAATTTTCAAGGCCCCAATTTCGCGCTGCTTTCTCCGACTACCGACATCCAGTTTTCCGATACTCTCTCCGTTACCCGCGGCAATCACTTACTCAAAGCGGGAGCAGTTGTCATTCGAGACCGCGTCGACCAGAACGGTCGCCCGTTTTACACCGGCAACATAACCTTCAACGCAAGCGGAAACCCGAACACAACCGGGAATGCATTGGCGGATGCGCTGCTTGGAAATTTTAAAAGCTATACCGAAGCAAGTGCCGATCCCGTGGGTTTTTTCCGCTTCACCCAACCTGAGGCTTTCATCCAGGACAGTTGGAAGGTCAGCTCCAAATTGAGCCTGGAAATCGGTCTTCGCTACCAATACATGGAACCCATGTATACGATGGCGAATAACATGGGCAATTTTGTTCCTTCGTTATACAGCCCTGCTCAAGCCGTGACTGTCACCTCCAAAGGAACCGTTGTGCCTGGTTCGGGTAATCCTTACAACGGGTTGATCCGTTCTGGAAGCGGTGTGCCGGCCAATGAGCAAGGCCGTGTTCCGGGGTCAACGACTCCTTTGTTTCAGCAAATACCTGCCGGCGCACCACGCGGGCTTTACGGTTCTGCCAATCTCTTCGCCCCGCGCTTTGGGTTCGCGTATGCTGCCAACTCAAAGACGGTCATCCGAGGTGGGTTCGGTATATTCTACGATCGTCCGGAGGGCAATCTTACTTTTTCTCAGTTGAATTTGCCGCCATTCCTGCAGATCTCCGAATACGATAATGGCAATCTCTCCAATCCGGCCGGTGGTGCACCGGGTACAGCACCGCTCGGAGCCATCAGTGCCATCAATCCGAATCTCAGCTACACTTACACCGATCAATACAGTCTCAGTGTTCAACGGGAACTCCCCAGGGGCATTCTGCTGGAAGTCTCGTACGTTGGGAATCTCGGCCGCCATCTTCTACGCGAGCCCAACATTAATTTTCCCAACCTTTCCCTAGTGGCTGCCAATCCCACCGCCTCCCCGAACGCGTTCGTTCCCTACCTCGGGTACAGCACGGTTCAGCAGTACCTGAGCGACTCCACCTCTAATTACAACGCCCTGCAGGCCTACGCATCGAAGCGCTTGGGAAGCATCACCGCAACCGCCGGCTACACGTATTCCAAGGCTCTGGGCGATTCCAGCAGCGAGGGCGACAATCTCGAGGATTGGCAGAACCGCCACTTCAATTACGGTCCCACCAGCTTCGATCGCCGTCACGTGTTCAGCGGAACCTTCGTTTGGCAACTCCCGTTACTGCGTGACCACAATGGGTTGATACGAAATACTGTCGGTGGCTGGCAGATGAGTGGTGTCATTCGGCTGCAAACCGGGCAATACTACACCATCACTGGGTCCACTTCCACCGGCACTCGCCGGGCAAACTACATCGGCGGCCCAATTTCGGTAAACAATGCTAATACGGCGCGATGGTTCAATACAGCGGCGTTTGCTACGGCCCCCATTGGGGCCTACGGAAACTCGGGAGCGGGTATTATCGAAGGTCCTGGGCTGGAGAGCTTTGACCTCTCGCTCGCTAAGCATTTCGCGATAACCGAGCGTTTCGATCTGAAATTCCAGGGAGATTTCTTCAATGCTCCGAATGTCGGTAATTTCTCAACCCTGAACACTGTCGTAACCAACTCGAATTTCGGCACACTTTCCGCCGCCTATCCTCCGCGCAATGTCCAATTGAGTTTGAAGCTGGCCTTCTGAAATCCCGAGGAACAGCACGGGGCTTCAAGCCTCAATTGCATCGCTTCGGGAGCCTGCGCCCGTACCGCCCGCGCTCTTACCGTGTAAATGCGTATCAACGACCTTCTGAAACGCAAACAGCAGGTTGCTGAGATCGCTAATCTGGTCGCGCCAAAACTGGGGTTGAGCCTCTTTCGCAGGCAGCTTCAGCGCGCGCTCCGCGATGAAATTAGTCTTTTGCCATATCCTGTCCCATAGTTGTTTGTCTTCAGCGTTTTCGAGGAAACCGGCATTAGCGGTAGCCGCTGCAGTCATCGCCGCGTTCACCGTATCCTTGTCCGTCGAATGCCAGGTCTCGCTCGCCAGTTTATTCAGCGTGTAATAGGCGCCCTGCGCGGCCGTGAACAATTTGATATAGGCCGTCGTTCTGCGTTTGCCGGCGATTACTTGTTTTTCCAGATTGGCGTTGTATTTCGCCAGCCGCTTCTGGAGTTTAAGGTTTAAGTGGGCCAGCTTGCGCGCTTCTTTCGCGGCGCGATCAAAGTTTATAATCGTCACGATCGCCGCCATTAACGCGCTTACCGCAGTACAGGCGACAGTTGCCACCTTCGCCAGGTCTTCCACACGGTTCACCGCATTAAACGGCACCCAGAAGTAAGAAGCAACCAGCGCTACCACCAACAGAAAAACGTAAGCTGCAATCAAAATGGTCGAGGTCATCTGGGCTGCATCAACACGAGCTGTGCGTCTGATCCCTATATCGGCAGTGGCAGGCTGTAATCTAAGGCTGGTTGCGGCTCCGACTCCTCCGACGAACCACTTCCCGAGGCGCCGTCAACGCATACCTTGGCCTCTGAATCGCAAATGCAAGCCAATCCGACGCAAGTCGTCTCGCAGGGCTCATTCACCACCGGACACCGCGAACCCTGCACTTGGGCGTACGTTGCAATGGCCGGCGGAATCCATTTAAACGCGCGGTATGAGTTTTCGTTCGCAATTTCGACACATCGGTGGTAGGTAACGTTACGCGCCAGCATCACAGTGCGGTCTTCTTTCGTACCCACGAGAAACACTCCGGTGCCGTTTCCGGCCTCCCCATATACTTCGACCCAGTCTCTGTTGGTCTGATCCTCTGCCATAGTGCGATCTTCAATCTGCGAATAATCCCGCGAGAATATCACATTTCCGCGGGTCTGCGATCGCCGAAAAAACAAGCGACGGAAAACAAAACACCCCGGATCAAGTAGATCCGGGGTGTCTATGGAAACAAGCTGCTCTATTGTGTCTTACGCCGGTTGCGGACTCTCGCCTCCCAGCAAGCCTGGCACTGAGCTCGGGTGGGGTCCGATCACGATACCGTTATCCGGAGGATTCGTTGTGGTCGGTTTCGGAGTCTTCGCTATCTGTGACAGCGGCTTGCCGTTAATTAGATCCAGCACCTCGGCGCCATCCAGCACTTCGCGCTCGAGCAACGCTTCCGCAATCCGAACCATGGCGTCCTGCCGCCCGTCGATGATCTTCTTTGCGGTGTTATAGCCATCTTCCACCAGCCTTCGTACCTGCTGATCGATTTTGATAGCTGTCTCTTCGCTGTAGTCGCGATGCTGCGCAATTTCGCGGCCCAGGAAGATCTGCTCATCTTTCTTGCCGAAGCTCAAAGGACCGAGCTCGCTCATGCCCCACTCGCACACCATCTTGTGCGCCATCTCAGTGGCGCGTTCGATATCGTTCCCGGCACCGGTCGTCATCTGGTCGAGGAAGATCTCTTCCGCGATTCGTCCCGCCATCAGGATGGCCAGCCGCGCTTCCAAGTCTTTTTTGTCATGCGAAAGCTTGTCATCGAGCGGCAACTGCATCGTAACTCCAAGCGCCATGCCGCGAGGAATGATCGTGACTTTATGCAGCGGGTCGGCATGCTCGAGCAACGCCGCCACGATCGCGTGACCCGCCTCGTGGTAAGCCGTCATCCGCTTTTCCTTGTCGCTGATGATCAGGCTCTTGCGCTCCACGCCCATCATCACCTTATCTTTGGCCAGCTCGAAATCGAATTGCGTGACTACTTTGCGATTCTGACGCGCCGCTACCAGCGCCGCTTCATTCACCAGGTTCGCGAGGTCTGCACCCGCGAATCCCGGAGTCCCACGCGCGATCAGCGACAAATCCACGTCGTCCGAGAGCGGAGTCTTCTTCGTGTGAACCTTGAGAATGCTCTCGCGTCCGCGTACGTCTGGACGGTCCACTACCACCCGCCGGTCAAAACGTCCGGGGCGCAGCAGCGCCGGATCCAGCACATCAGGCCGGTTGGTTGCCGCGACTAGAATCACACCCTCATTCGATTCGAAGCCGTCCATCTCAACCAGCAATTGATTGAGAGTCTGTTCACGCTCATCGTGGCCGCCGCCAAGTCCCGCTCCGCGATGGCGTCCCACGGCGTCAATTTCGTCAATGAAGATGATGCAAGGCGCATTCTTCTTACCCTGCTCGAATAAGTCGCGCACCCGGCTCGCTCCGACGCCTACGAACATCTCCACAAAATCCGAACCGGAAATCGAAAAGAACGGCACGTTGGCCTCGCCCGCAATAGCACGCGCCAGCAATGTCTTACCCGTTCCAGGAGGCCCGATCAACAGCACGCCCTTGGGAATTCGCCCGCCCAGTTTCTGGAACTTTTGCGGCTCGCGCAGGAACTCGATAATTTCCTGCAACTCCTCTTTCGCTTCCTCTACCCCCGCGACATCCTTGAACGTCACCTTCTTCTGCTGGGACGAGTGGAGTCGGGCCCGGCTCTTGCCGAAACTGAGAGCCTTATTGCCGCCGCTCTGCATTTGCCGCATCATGAAAATCCAAAGTCCTAGCAGAATCAGAACCGGAACCGCATTGAAAAGAATGCTGATCCAGCCGCTACCCGTCGAGTCTTTCCAGGTGTACTTGACCCCCTTCTCCTGCAGCATCTTGTAGATGTCTGGATAATTGGGAGGAATTTCTGTGTGGAACGGCTTGGCGACCCCGCCTTCGATCACGTTCCCTTGTACTACCGTTCCCGTAATATTGGCATCTTTAATCGTGCCGCTTTGAATGTCGGAAACAAACTCAGAAACCGACAGGTTGGTTGGCGCCGGCCCGCGCCCGGTCTTCACGGCCATGTAAACTAACACGACCGCGCAGATGATCACCACCCAAAACACCGCGGTTTTTACATTTGCACTCATGAACTCACCTTCTTCTGGCCTACCTCTGCCAGATCCGGGTTAAGCAACCCGATTACCCTCATATTCAATGACGTAAATGAACGTCCTTTCGATTCACTAGCGGACTCTTTCACGCGATGAGCCCATTCGTCGAAACGTCCGCGATTGTTCCAAACTCGCGAGAAGCTCCGAACCCTCGCACCCAGGCGATCCTGCCTGCAGCCACGAGCACCGGCCAGTGACGCCGCTCCCAAAGCAGCACTCGATGTTCTTGGAATAACGTTTTTACCTTCTCGGGAGATTGGTGGCCGACCCTACTCAATTCGTCTCCTGGCTTCCAATTCCGGACCAACAATGGAGTTGCCGTCGCAACCGCTTTCCCCAATCCGGTCCGCTCAATGCACAAATCCCGATCTTTCTTGAAGCTAACATAAATGCTGCCGTCGGCGTTCACCTGACTGAGACAAATAATTCCCGTTTCATAGGGCAACGTATATGTTTCTCCGGGCCTCACCTCTACCTGGTAATCCCGCGGCACAGCGTTGAGCCGGCCCGCCACGCTAATTAGTAAGGAATCGAACGATCGGAGCGCGTCCGCCCCCGGCACCACCACTCTGTCGTGACCCTTATTCGATTCGCAGAGTCCAAGAATCTGTTCAACATGCGCGCAATCTAAACCTCTTAGCCCGTCGTCTCTGATTTCGGTCAGGGCTCGCCGAATAAGGCGACGCCGAAGCGCGAGGGGGAGGACTCGCAAATCCTCAATTTGAAAAATCGAACCCAAGTGAGTTCGTTTGGTAATTTCGCCCGATACGTGTTCAACCAGTGATTCCCAATAATCTTCTTCCGCCTGCGCGAGGGTTGCGGTGTGAGCTAAGACTGCCTCCAGGTTTGGATTGTAGTCCTCTGTAAGTTGTGGAACTGTTTTCTGGCGCAGCCGGTTGCGAGTGAAGTGCCAGTCTGCGTTCGAAGAATCTTCCCGCCAGGCGATATTGCGGGCTCGTGCCCACTCGCGGATTTCGGCGCGGCTCGTAGTCAGCAGAGGCCGGATCGTCCCCTCTTCGGTCACCGGGCGCATGGCCGCCAATCCGAGTAATCCGCTTCCTCGGAACAGGCGATGAAGGACCGTCTCTGCCTGGTCGCTCCTGGTATGTCCCAGTGCGATCCGTTCCAGCCCTTGTGTCTCACGGTGCGTTCGAAAGAAGGCCAGCCGCTCGCGCCTGGCCTCGGCTTCCAGGTTTTTGCCCGACAAATGTGAGTGGCCGATCGCAAAAGGGAGCGCCATAGAGCCCGCCAGATTGCGCACGAAATGCTCGTCCCCGTCCGATTCCGCGCCACGTAAGTGATGATTCATGTGCAAAACCACGAGGCCCGCGGCGAAGCGGCCGGACAGTTCGTGTAAAACGTGGAGCAAAACCACTGAATCCGGGCCGCCTGAGACAGCCACGCCCACCCGCATGCCGGGCGACAGCATGTTATAACGTTGAATGATTTCCGCAACTCTCTCAACCAGCGTTTCGGCCAATATTTAATTTTAGGTCTCCTCCGCTCGCCCCACCCGCCATGCAATTGAATCCTCCTCTCACCGCAGAGAAGCTTCACCAAATCGCCTCTCGAATCAAAGTGCTGCTGATGGATGTTGACGGTGTTCTCACCGACGGCCGCTTCTATCTCGTGCCCGACCGTGAGGGCCATATGATCGAAACCAAGGGCTTCGACTCGCAGGATGGCATTGCGCTGCGCTGGCTTAACTGGTTCGGCATAGAAACGGGAGTTATCAGCGGCCGCGACTCTCCCGCGACGGCGGAGCGCGCCCGCCAGCTTAGTATGCGCTGGGTTTTCCAGGGCCATATCGAGAAAATTCCGATTCTCGAACAGATCCTGGCCGACGCCCAAGTCAAGCCGGAACAGGTCGCCTACATTGGCGATGATTGGACGGATGTGGTTATCATGCGCCGGGTGGGGCTTTCGTTTGCTCCGGTTAATTCGCGGGTGGAAGTCAAGAAGTCCGCTATGGCCGTGCTGGACGCGCCGGGAGGTCAGGGTGCGGTGCGTGAGGTCATCGAACTGTTGATGCGTGCTCAAGGTCGATGGGATGAACTGATTAAGAAATACGAGGTTACGGCCTGAGCGAGTTCCCGGGAGGACGCGTCGGTCTTGTTATTGCTACGACAACCGGACCTGGAGTCCTCCATAGTCTGACCGGTGTCATGGCCGATCACCAGGGCGACATTCGTTCGCTCTCGATCATCGAAGACCACCCGCTCGGCGTGCGCATTTATTTCGAACTGGATCTCCCCGGCGAAGTGGCCGCACTCGTGGCCGATCTCGAGCGCCTGGATGTCGTTCAGTTCGTCACCCCCGTCCAGTCCCTCCAGAAGATTTACGGCAAACGCATCATCATAATTGGCGGTGGCGCTCAGGTCGGCCAGGTCGCTCTCGGTGCTATCTCCGAAGCTGATCGTCATAACATCCGTGGCGAACACATCTCGATCGACACCATTCCGCTGGTCGGCGAGCACACGCTGGCCGCGGCCGTCCGTGCCGTGCGCCGGCTGCCGCGGGTGCGGGCTTTGGTATTGGCGGGAGCACTCATGGGTGGTGACATCGAAAAGGCGGTAACCGAAGTACGTTCTGAAGGACTGTTGGTGATTAGTCTCAATATGGCCGGCAGTGTGCCCGACGCGTCAGATCTGGTTGTGACAGACCCGGTGCAGGCTGGCGTTATGGCTGTTATGGCGGTGGCCGATACGGCCAAATTCACCATTGAACGGCTCCATCGCCGTATTTTCTAGACTCGTTTGCGCCCCATTGGCCGGTGCACGAAAAATCGGGCGCCAGGAGTTTTTACTTCCTGAGCGCCCGAGGAAAGAGTAGTTACTTTACTTCGAACCGGTATTCACGGAGTAGTTCGTGTTCCGCGTTGGCACTCGGAGCGTAAAAACGTAGAAAGTAGGGTCCGGCGTGTGAAATTTGGGGCAGCTTCAATTGAGCCCGCTCTTTAGTAACGGTGGTTTGGCCATGCCATATTTCGCTTCCGCCGCCGTTGACGACTTGGACGTCGACCGAGCCTTCGGGAATATCGGTCGTATCAATCCGCAGACTGAGCGGTCTGCCTTCCGGCAGCGTGGCTGTTTCAGCTCCGCGGCAAGTGGAGAGATCGGTGTCAGCCCCGTCGGCGCTGCGGCAGGCGGAAAGGTCACCTTCGGCCACAACGGCGCCGCCGGGTGAGCTAAGCTGCGACTTGTGAATCGTGTGTGGCACGGACACCAGCCCGATTGCCAGGGCGGCGCACGCGGCCGCGCCCCACGACAAACGAGGTATGGTGAACCAGGACTTCCAGGAAGAGGCAGCCGGATTCAGCTCCTTCTGGATTCGCTCTTCCTCGGAAGAAACCAATGCCGTCTTAAGCGTGGCAAGTTCGGTTTCCATGGTTTCTAGGCGTGTGATGCACGATTCGCACGCAAGAATATGCGTCTCGAGGACCTCAACTTCCTGATCCTCGGATCGATGTAGAAGGAAGCGCTCGAGCGCTTCTTCGCTTGGATGTTCGCAATATGCGTTTGTCATACGATGAGTGAGGTTTTCGCCTCTCTACTAGACACGTGCGAGTTACCCAGCCTGTGCTCTCACTAAAACTGAGAAAATTCCGCTACTAGCAAGTTTTTTCTTACCTATTTCTCCAAACTTAGCTTTCGCCCTCGACTTGAGTAGACGGAATTGTGTTTCGGTAAGTGACATCTCCTGACAGATTTGTTCCTGCGATTGTTCTTTCAGATAAAACCGTACCAGGATATCCCGGTCACGCTTGGACAATGCGTCGAGCGCGCTCTTCATGAGTGCCGCTCTCTGACGTCCAATGGCTTCCTGTTCCGGATTCTGCGTCTTGTCCGCAACGGTCACACCGCTCTCGAGGTCAGCTTGTTCGCGGCGGGTATGGACTGCGTTTTCGATGTAGGCCGCCACCTGGCGCCGCACTACGGTGCGTACAAAGCCCATCAAGCGCTCCGGTTCCCGCAGATCACCACGTTTGATTGCATTGACAACAATCAGGAAAGTGTCATGGACCTTATCTTCCAGTTCCTGTGGTCCCAGTTGGCGGCACAGATAGTAGCGAATACCGCGGCTGAACAGCCGGTATAGCTGCTCCATGCCTGCGTCTTGTCCCGCTTTGATCTGGTCCACCAGCAAGGCCCAATCGACCGGCGGGAAATTTGCTCTGGCGCTTGTGTCCGGCTGTTCCTCAGACTTTTCGTTTACGCCAGCGGGTTTCTGACCGAGCTGTTGACGGGTTTCCACCATACTCGTTTACTTACTCCTTCGAAATCACTGAATACGCTGCCCAAAACTTTGGCGCACTGCGATAACCGATGCCGTGTTCCATATCCAGCTGCGCCTGCTGGAGAGCGGAAGCCGCACGCTCGGCGAGCGTACCGGACGGACCATTTCCAAGATGGCTGTAAAAAGACGAGAAGAACTTGCCCGAATCGTCCGGCGTCGGCCAGGCACTTACAACGACCGCTGCAGCGCCGGCCAGCAGCCAGGCGCGACTAAGCCCCATCAGCCCAGCGCTCGGCAGGACCTCCGCCTTTTGCGAGGAGCATCCACTGAGGATGACCAGGCTTCCCGGTACTCGAAAGGTCGCAATCTCTTCCGGCGTGAGGAGTTCCGGCAAATTGTTTCGGGTTAGGCTTAACGCAAGAGCAGCCTGGGAACTCCCGTTGCTCGCCGCCTGACGGCCTTCGGGGCTCACAACGTGGACCGCAAAATGAAGGACTTCCGGATGGTCAGCTAGAGCGCCCGTGATATCCGTTACCGTGGCCTGCGCTCCGACCAGTATTTGCGCCTGACTCATCCCGCTCTGCCGGGCGGCCATTCTGACTTCGTGATCGCTGCCGGCCAGACGTGGTAGGGCGACTGCGGCGCGGTCAGCCCCGACGGCTGATTCTCCGCTTTTCAGTCTTGCGTCTGCCATGTTATAGATCGGATCTCCCACTCCCACGAACCGAGGCTGAGGTTTAATTCTGTCGGAAGACAGCAGCAACAGCTCACTAGGTAAGTATCGGAGCGTATGAGCATTAATTAGAGGTTTTGGTCGGGTGTTTGATGAATCGGGCAACGCGGAGAAGGGAATCCCGTCGAGTAAAGCGCCATCACCAACGACTAACCATTCCGTTTTGCGCCATACGGTGGGCGGCAAATTGCCAAAGAGCTCCGCAGTCAGATGTTTACCGTAGGTACTAGCATCCTGATGTTGCCGCTGAACGCTTTGGGCAAATAGCCGGGCTAATATCGTGATTTTGCCCTCTCCCGCCAATCGATACACGCTTACCTGATCTCTTGTAACTGCCCAGAGAAACGATCGAGTGTCCCCTAAACAGAAACTGAGCAGGACTTCTTGCCCGGATAAATCCGCCTGAATGTCTCTAAGTGAATTCCGATGCAGATTTTTCTCGCTAATTTGTTCCAAATGGCGGCCCTTCAATCCAAACTCGTTCTCGATTCCACCAATTTCGAGCCGAACTCGTTCGAGTTCCGCTTTGTCTTGCGGGCGGTTCTCGCCGAGCGTTACCTTAGCCTGCGCCTCGCGCAACTCGGAAAGCAGATCAAAATAATGTTGGGGAAGACGAAGCTTCTGGGACAGCGCCAGTTTGATTTGATCGCGGAGGTTGGCGGCCCGGTTTTCAGCCAGCACTTCGAGACCCTGACGCGCTAGCTGTGGGTCGTTTCTCTTCAGCGAAAGCTCAGCGGCAAGCTGCGCGTAATCCTCATACACATCGTGCAGCACGACCACTGTCCGGGTGCTGGTGGCATCTCCCGGCAATGCGCCTTGCCGCCATTCAGTAGCGGAGTCAACCGCTTTCTTAAGCTCGATCAGAGCGTCGGAATCCCGGTTAAGAAATTCGAGCAGCACACCGCGAATGTGCAGCGGATAAAACAAGGGCGTACTGCGGAAACTCTGGCTGTGGCTGGCGAAAGCTTGGTCGATAAGCGCCAATGCCGCCTGATAATTTCGTTGCTGCAGCTGCAATTCAGCCTGATGGGCTCGATTGACGGCGAGTGAATCTTCGTCCTGGGTACTTGTTTCCAGCTGAAACGCCCTGGCGAGTGGTTCTTCTGCCAAATGAGGACGATGCACCAGCAGCAGCGAATAGCCGAGTTCCTCCCAAATATTGGCTTCCTGCCGCGGCAGTTGAGCGGCGTGCGCGACATCTACTCCACGGCGGTAATTCTGTTCAATGCCGGCAATCTCCGCGCGTTCCGCGGCGGCATCGCCACGAGCCTGGGCAGCTTCAATATTGCTCCTGGCCCGCTCGGCTTCCACATCGGCATAGATAAGAAGCGCCTTCGCCAGCCGGCCTTTGTCCTTTGCATCGGTGAGCAGCTGCGCTCCATAGGTGGCCTCGCGCGAAGCCAAAGCATAGTCGCCCAATTGAGAATAGATCGTGGCGAGATTTACGCTGGCAGCGCCAGCGATTGGCCGGTTCTGAATTTTCAAGGCGATTTCGCGGCTATACAGGGCGGCCTGCTGAGCGCCACGGTAGTCGAATAGGCGGATTCGGCAACCGCTCAGAACCTGCAAGATCAGGGCCTCATCGGCCAGTTCACGCGCTTGATGTGCTCGATCTGCGGCGCGATTCAAAAACGTAGCTGCGTCGGCGATATGACCGCTGTTTGCCAGCGCGTGGGCATGTGCAATTGCGGCCTCGCCCTGCGTTGAGCGGGGCGATGAAAGCGCTTGTGCGCTAGGACTCAAGGGGAGAAAGGCGAGAGGCAAACACAGGGCAAGTGTCCGCCAGACGCGTTGAGACAAGGACAGAGTACTCCTGGCAAATTGCTTTGCTTGGGAGTACTCTAACACTAATCGGAACAAAATACCAAGTAATAATTACCGATTGCCCAAAAAACTTACATAAAAGATATTATTAGCGAGAAAAGAGTGCGATTACGGTGGTAATGAAGTCGATGATAACCGGCGGGTGCATATTTTGTGGCCTCCTCGCCTTCAGAAAAGCGAACGGAGCACCACTTTGTTATCACCGAAATCTAGCCGAGTTAAGTTGCTGAAAAAAGGAAAGTTACGGCCAGTTTTCTGCTGCCCGGGAGAGATTTAGGACTGGTTCATTTCGCCATTTCTTTCGTTTTGGGACCATATCTGGTATTCGAGCCCCTTTCCGGTACCCATTTGGGACTGCAGGCGGAGCAAGCTCGCCCGGTGATGGGCCGTCCACAATGACATAGCGGGGGCAAACTTCGGTTATTCGTAAATTGGGCCGTTTAGGAAGAGGTTGGTCCGGACGGGGGTGCTTCGCTATAATGACTACGAAGTAGCGGCGTAAACCCTTCCACTCCGCGGTGTGTTTCTCGCACGGGCGGCTTCGCCTGAATTCTAATGTTCGACAGTCTATCCGATAAGCTGCAGCGCGTTTTTAAAAATCTGCGTGGCGAAGGCAAACTCAGCGCCGCCAACATGGATGAAGCCCTACGTGAAATTCGTGTGGCGCTACTTGAAGCCGATGTGCACTTTAAGGTAGTCAAACAGTTCATCGAGCAAGTAAAAGAGAAGGCAATGGGAGAAGAGGTGCTGACCGCCCTTTCGCCCGGCCAGCAGGTCGTGAAAATTGTGCGCGACGAGCTCACCAAAATGCTCGGCACGCACCAAGCTCGATTGCGCTTTGCGAACGAGCCGCCGACGGTAGTGCTGATCGTCGGTTTGCAAGGCTCAGGCAAGACCACCAGCGCGGCCAAGTTAGCGCGTTTTCTGACGAAGGAAGGTAATAAACCCCAATTGGTGAGTGTGGACGTCTACCGCCCAGCTGCCCGCCATCAGTTAAGCATTCTTGCGAAAAACGTCAATGCGCCTATTTATGAAGGCGCGCCGGAGGAGACCAAACCTCTCGAATTGGCTCGCTCGGCGCGGCGCGAGGCGATGCAGATGGGACGCGACCTGCTGCTGATAGATACGGCCGGCCGCCAACACATCGACGAACAATTGATGGGCGAACTGCATGAGCTTAAGGAGGCTTTGAACCCGACAGAGATTTTGTTTGTGGCGGACGCCATGACGGGCCAGGACGCGGTGAAGTCGGCGGACGAATTTCACAAGCGGCTGGGAATTACCGGGGTGATTTTGACCAAGATGGATGGCGATGCACGCGGCGGCGCAGCGCTTTCCATCCGACAGATTACCGGTCAACCGCTGAAGTTTGTGGGCGTGGGTGAGAAGACCGATGCGCTCGAAGCATTTTTTCCTGACCGGGTGGCTTCCCGAATTCTTGGTATGGGCGACGTGTTGTCGCTGATCGATAAGGTGCAGGGATCGATTGACCAGGCGGCGGCCGAGAAGATGCAGGAAAAGCTGCTTGGTGACGATTTCACCTTGGAAGATTTTCGCGATCAGATCAAGCAGTTACAGAAGCTGGGTCCGCTTGGCAAGCTGCTTGACATGATGCCGCAGATGGGTCCACTGAAAGACTTAAAGAACGCCCAGATCGACGAAAAGGAAGTTGGCCGGGTGGTGGCGATCATCGACTCGATGACCCCCAAAGAGCGCCGCAACCATATGCTAATCAATGGCGCGCGCCGCCGAAGGATTGCAAAGGGCAGCGGGACTTCGGTGCAGGATGTAAACAATCTGCTGAAACAATACGGACAGGCGCGTAAAATGATGAAGAGCTTTACGGGGCAGGCGGGCTTGCTGGGCAAGCGCCTGTCGAAGATGAAACTGCCGGGTCTAGGTAGCTTCTAGTGCGGAGTCACCAGCACAAGTACTCCAGCCAACTGAGCCGCAACCTTCTAAGAGTTTTTGTAACAATAGGGAAAGAAAAGAGTAACGATGTTAGCTATTCGTCTGGCGCGCTTTGGCGCCAAGAAAAAACCGACCTATCGCGTGGTCGTCATTGATAAAGAGCGAGCCCGCAACAGCCGTTCGGTGGAAGTGGTCGGTCATTATGACCCTATCGCCAAGCCGGCGCAGGTGGAGCTGAATCGTGAACGAATCGAATACTGGGTGAAAAATGGCGCGCAGCCGTCTGATACGGTGACTCGTTTGTTGAAGTCGACCCCAGCCGAAACGCCGGTTTCCGCTTAGCGGGCGTAGCGTTTCGATCATCTTATTGCCCCGGCGAAACGGGGCTTTCAGGGTAGGGAAAAATGAACGACAGCAACGGCGTGAGAGCGCTGGTAGAGGAGATCGCGAAGGCTCTGGTCGATACGCCCGGCGGGGTGACGGTAAATGAAGTAGCAGGCGAACATGCCACCGTCTTCGAGCTGCGGGTGGCGGAAGGCGATTTGGGCAAAGTGATCGGTAAGCAGGGTAGGACGGCGCGTTCGATCCGCACGCTATTAGGTGCGGTAGGGACGAAAGTCAACCGACGATATTCGCTCGAAATACTCGAGTAATCGGAACGAGGTATATGCAACCTGAGAAGGTTGTGCTCGCGGAGATTCTGCGGACCAGGGGCGTTTCGGGAGAGGTCGTGGCGCGCTCGCAGACCGATGTGTCGGGTCGGCTCGAATCGTTGAAAAACGCGCAGGTGGATTTCGCCGACGGCTCAAGCGTCCCGGTCGAGATTGTGACGGCGTGGCCCCACAAGGGGCACTGGGTTTTGAAATTCTCCGGGGTGGATTCGATTGAAGCGGCGGCGCGATTCCGCGGTGGGGATCTGTGGGTGCCCTATGTCAATCGCGGCACGTTGAGTAACGGTGACTTTTTTCAATCGGATTTGATCGGCTGCCGCGTAATTGATGCGGCGAATGATGAGATCGTGGGGGCGGTGGAAGGCTGGCAGCAGTACGGCGGGGCACCGCTTATGGAGGTGAGGGCCGGGAAGCGCGAACTGCTGATTCCGTTTGTCCGCCCGTTATGCGACGTCGATCTTAAAGCGAAGACGATTCGCATGGAGTTGCCGGAGGGATTGCTGGAGCTGTGAAGCTGGGTTTATGAAATTCGATCTATTGACCATCTTCCCGGAGTTTTTCAACAGTCCTTTCACATATGGGGTGGTGGCGCGGGCGCGGGACGCCGGTCGGATAGCGATCCAGATCCATGATTTGAGACACTGGACGTACGATCGTCATCATTCTGTGGACGATCGGCCCTTCGGAGGCGGCGAGGGAATGTTGCTTAAGCCGGAGCCGTTGTTCGAAGCCATCGAAGAGATTTGTCCGGAGCCGAGGCGTGGAACTCGAGTGGTGTTGTTATCGGCTGGCGGAAGGCGTTTCACGCAGGCTTTGGCGCGTGAGTATGCAGGCCTTGATCGGCTGGTGCTCATCTGCGGCCGATACGAAGGCGTTGATGAGCGTGTGGCGCAACATCTGGTCGACGAAGAATTATCGATCGGTGATTTCGTGCTGAGCGGCGGCGAGCTGGCAGCGGCGCTGGTCATCGACGCGGTGAGCCGCCTGTTGCCCGGCGTGCTCGGCAATGAAGATTCTTCGCGCAACGAAAGTTTCGGCGAAGAGATTGAGGGTTTGTTAGATTGCCCGCAGTACACTCGGCCGGCGGAGTTCCGCGGCTGGAAGGTGCCCGATGTGCTGCTGGGTGGTAACCATGAGGAAATTAAGCGCTGGCGGCGGGCCGCTTCGCGTGAAAAAACACAGCGGCTGCGGCCCGATTTACTGGCCGGCCAAGAGATGAGGCAGAGTTAAACATGCAGAACGCACTGGTTTCGAAGTTCATCAGCAAACAGGTCCGTGCCAAGGAGCATCCGGAGTTTCGTCCCGGGGACACGATTCGGGTCCACGTGCGGATTCGTGAAGGCGAAAAAGAACGCCTGCAGGCGTTTGAGGGCACCGTGATTGCGCGCAAGAACACTGGACTGGGCGAGACCATCACGGTACGCAAGGTCAGTTTCGGCCAGGGCGTGGAGCGCATTTTTCCGGTGCATGCGCCAGTAGTGGACCATATCGACCTGGTTCGTACAGGTCGCGTGCGCCGCGCCAAGCTTTACTATCTGCGAGGTCTCAAAGGCAAGGCCGCCCGGCTGCGCGAGCGCGAGTAAGTCAATAGCCGAAATCGTGGGCGCAGGCGCTACTACTAAAACCGTGTCGAGCGCGCTGGTGGAACGCTCCATCCGGTGTGTCAGCTCTTATGAGCGCAGGGCCCGTGAGCAAGGATTTTCCCGTATTGCTGGTGTAGACGAAGTCGGACGCGGCTGTCTGTTCGGGCCAGTTATAGCGGCGGCTGTTATGTTAGATGCCGAGCGGCCGATCCGCTACCTGCGCGACAGCAAGATCATCGAAGCGGAAGAACGCGAGATGCTGGCGGGGCGCATCAAACGCGATTGTGTCAGCTGGGCGGTAGGGGGCGCGGACCCTTTCGAGATCGATCAAATCAACATTTACCAGGCGTCGCGGCTGGCCATGAAGCGAGCAGTAGAAGCGCTCGCCATTCAGCCGGATTACCTGCTCATCGACGCGGTGAAGGTAGAACTTCCCTTGAAGCAGTTGCCGCTGATCAACGGCGACGCGCGCTGCCGCGCCATTGCGGCAGCTTCGATCGTTGCCAAGGTGCATCGCGATGCTTGTCTGTCGCAATGGAACGCGCTGTTTCCCCAATACAATCTGCAATCCAACAAGGGTTACTCGACGCCTGATCATCGCCGGGCGCTGCGGGAACACGGCCCCACGTTTCTCCATCGCTATAGTTTCGCGCCGGTCCGCCTTAACTGCTCGAATGTCCGTTGGACCGGCTACCTCGAGCCTTCGCAAGCGCAAGGTCAGCTCTTTACGCCATCGGAAGCCGACCAGGTGGCGCTAGCCGGAGCTTCGGTTTGAGCACGTCGCAGGATACCGCCCCACCCCCAGTTCGTCCGCAGGGACTAATGCGCTGGCACCGCCGCATCCTTGGATTTTGCCTGATTATCTTTGCTCTAGAACTCGGTCTTTTTCTACTGGTTTTTCCGTGGCTGGCGGCTTGGGGCACGAACTGGATCCCGGTACATTCGCGCCTACTCGCGCCGCTTTGGATGAGCCCGTATGTGCGCGGCCTTCTTAGCGGACTGGGGTTGCTGAATATCTATGTGGCACTGGCCGAATCGGTGAAACAGCTGAAGCAGCTTTTCGGCCGGCGATCATCGTCGGAGTAGATCAATTGCATTTACATCCGGCACAAATACGTAACAGTGATGGCCAAGGGTGTGGATTTACACATTGCTGGAACGGGAGAATGTGGCAGACTACGTGAGTGTGTCCTTGAAATCCACCTCCCCTGGTTCCGCGGATCCGCCGAACCGCCATTCAGGCTTGCCTGCCCTGACCAATTGGGCCAACGCTTCGTTATCGCCTGGCTCAAGTAGCGGTGAATGCAGCACTCCATCAGACTCTCCATTTGCGGTGCGGCTTCCTTCGCCCGGCGGCGAACGAAAGTTACGCATCGTATTAGCCGAAGATAATCCGGGCGATGTTTACCTCGTGCGGGAGGCTCTTCAAAGTCACCAAGTTTCCGCCGAGCTGATTGTCTACGAAGACGGTGAAGAAATGCTGCGTTTTCTCAACCAGGTTGATGCGGGCGAGGAGCCTTGCCCCGATCTCGTGCTCCTCGACCTAAACTTACCCAAGCGCAGCGGCGAAGTGCTTTTGAAGCGAATTCGTGAGAGCCCGTTATGTACTCCCATTCCTGTAGTGATTGTGACTTCTTCCGATTCGCCGCGCGACCGGGAGACCTCCACTCGCCTGGGCGCGAATAGCTATTTCCGAAAACCGCCGGATTTTGAAGAGTTTCTCAAGCTGGGCTCGGTCATTAAGCGTGTCATTAATCGCGACCTCGTGTAAGCTAGACGCTGCTGGGGTGGAGATATGACTTTTTCCCGACGAGACATTTGCAGGCTGGCTCTGGCCAGCCTTCCTTTATCAGCAGCGCTGGCCTCTGATAACGATTCCAGAATCGATGGAGTGCAGCTGGGCGTGCAGACCTACAGCTTCCGTGATCTTGCCATTGACCAAGCGATTCAGGCGATGATTACCGACAAGCTGTTCGATTGCGAGCTCTTTTCCCCGCACATCGAGGCCGGTGGTGTTGATGCCACCAGGGGGATGTCGCATCCGGCCGGCGGCAACCGGCCGAGCCCTTCCGAGAGGGCCGAGATGCGCAAGGCGCACGAAGAAAAACTGCGGCAATGGCGGCTTACCGTACCGCTCGATTACTTTGCGAAAGTTCGCAAAAAGTTCGACAACGCGGGCATCAATATCTATTCGTACAATCTGTCGCTCGGAGAGACCGCGACCGACGACGAGATCGATCGCAGCTTCGATATGGCGAAGGCGCTGGGCGTCGACATCATCACTACTTCGACTACCTTACCGATGGCGGCGCGCATGGCGCCATTTACCGACAAGCACAAGATGATTGTCGGCTTCCACGGGCACTCGAACGTGAAAGATCCCAAACAGTTTTCGACCCCGGATCGTTTTGCCAAAGCATTAGCGATGTCCAAGTATTACCGCATCAATCTGGATATCGGGCACTTTACTGCAGCCGGTTTTGAACCGGTGGAGTATATCAACCAGATGCACAATAAAATTATTCTTCTTCACCTGAAAGATCGGAAGAAGAACGACGGACCAAACGTGGTCTGGGGAGAAGGCGACACTCCGATCAAACAGGTTCTCCTCGAGTTGAAGGAGAAGAAGTATCCGATTCCGGCGTTCATCGAGTACGAATACAAAGGCACGGGCTCTTCGACCGAAGAAGTAGCAAAGTGTTACGCGTACTGCAAGCAGGCGCTGAACGCATCGGCCTGACCCGGCGACTCAGTCAGCACGGGGAAGAAAATTTATCAAGTCTCCTGGCCAGCCAGTCGCCAAGTTGCATCTTGGCCGCGAAAATGGATGTCAACGATAAGACGATCGGGCGCGCTTTTTATCTCGATTTTGGCTTTCTTCCGTTTGTAAATGCGGAAAGCGATCCTATGTTCCGATGAAACGGCTACTCTGATTTACGGGCGCGCGTTCGTCTTGTTCCTATTCAATATTTTCTACGTGCAGGAGCACGCTGGCATCCAGGTTGCCCCATCCGTAGAGCAGGTTTGGCGACCCCGAAGGCGTGCCGCAAGTGCCCACGTCGACCAGCTTAGGATTGAGTCCGCCGACCAACCGCCAGAGCTGCTCAGGCTTGCCTTGAACAAAGGGGTTGGCACTAATTGCCAGCGCAAATGAGCCGGCCACCTGCGCGGCTGCTACGGAAGTCCCCGTCATCAAAGCCACATTCCCGTTAAGCGAGGCGGATAAAATCTGCGTGCCGGGACTGGCCACGCCCGGTTTGAATACGCTGCCTTGCGCCAGCCCAATACTGCTGTAAGGTGCGATGGTGATCGCCGGATTCCCATCGCCCTCGTCGTAATCGAGAGCGCCTACCACGACTGCCATGGGGTAGGTTTGCGGCCATGCTGCCTGGGATCCGCAGATCGAGCCACTGTCTTCGGCGGCCACTACGCTGGTTATGCCAGCCGCGTAAAGATTCCAGTAAACCATGTGCATCACCGGATCATCTACGCAACTTGCTCCCGGCACAGAGCAGTGGTAAGGATGTACCACAATGTCCGGCGCCTTCGTGTAATCGGCATTCTGTCCAGTCAGGTCCCAAGGAGCGAGCATAAATTGCATACATTCCTCGAAATTCGCGCCCGTTGTGGCGTATCCGCGATCCATATCACGGCACGCAATGAATTTAGCCTGCGGAGCAACGCCAATCTGGTAGTCGTTGCCGTTGCCACCAAGAGCCGTTCCGGTGATATGTGTGCCGTGGCCCGTATCGTCGCAGGGAACCGATGAGCTTGTGCCGCACGGATTGGATCCTGAGGTTAGGGTCGCGTGCACGGCGTCCCACCAGTTGAAGTTGTCATTGTTTCCAGTGCTCGACTTGCCCCGGTAATTGGCACGCAACAAGGGATGGCGCGTTTGCACCCCGGTATCGACAAAACCGATAGTGACGCCCTGGCCTTGCACACCTTGTGCCCACACCGCCGGCGCGTTGATGAACTGGATATTCTTCTCGATTCCGCGGCCCGGGGGCAGAGACGATACGGCCGGCGCATTGGGCGCAGGCAGATTTGTGTTAAAGGTGGTGACACTTTCGATGGAAGCGACATCTGGCCGCCCTTGCAGCTGAGAGAGTTGCAACGAACTGATCGTCTGGCCGGCAGGCGCTTGGACCAGAATGAAATTGGCAATGTAGTACGGAGTGCCGATCAGACCCATTTGGCTGATCGCCTGCAACACGGCCGGTTGGGTCTGTGCCGCGAGCGTAGTTAACGCGTTATAGACATATTGTCCCCGGGCCGCTTTGGTGGTCAGGGCAAAAGCGCCCGAGAGATCCGCCTGATTGGCCAAAACTACTTTGACCGCTGTTACGCTTTGCGGCACGACCGCGGGTGATGCGTTCGGTGTTTGCGCCGCTGGGCAGACGCTTGCGAGCAGCAATGCTGCCGTCAGAACGCCCGCGATTTTCATTGATGTTGGAATATGGCTTTGAGCTGCGTACATTTAGAAATCCAAAGATGAAGTGCCTGCTTCTCTTATCGGCGATTTGGAGCCCTTTTAGATTGAAAAGAGACGTTTGAAGTCAAATGGCATCAAAAGTTCTGGCGTATACTACCAAGGAACTGTCAACAGAGACCTGGCCTGATTTTGAAAGACTCTTCTCTCAAAAAAATGGATGGGACCGCTGTTGGTGCATGCATTTCCATTGGCCCCGTTCGTTACCACAGCAAAAGAGATTGCGTTCGAGAACTGAGCGAGGTGCGAGAAACCGCCGGGAAAAGAGAGAATTTGTTGAGAATGGATGCTCGCACGGAATAATTGTCTACGCGCACGACAAGCCCATAGGGTGGTGCCAGTACGGCCCCAAGGACGAGCTTACGTGCATCGACAACAGTCGCAAATATCGAGCGGTCGTTCCCGATAGCGGCGCGACTAACTTTTGAGGATCACCTGCTTTGTGATCGATAAAAAGTATCGCCGGCGCGGGGTAGCGAGCGTCGCACTGAAAGCCACCCTCGAAGTTATCAGGACTAAAGGAGGGGGCATGGTCGACAGCTTACCCTATTAGCCGCTGGGAAACCAGAGCTTTCGGAAATGAGTCGACCCATGGAACTGTATCAATGTTTGAAAAAGAGGGATTCGAGACCGTAGCGCCTTTTGGTAGCACTCGATTCAGTTCCCACGTGTTGATGCGAAGGAGCATTTGACTCGGCCGGCCCCGGGATAATCCGGGCAGCTAAACATCAAACCGTACGCCCTGTGCCAACGGTAGATCGTGCCCGTAATTCACAGTGTTCGTGGCGCGCCGCATATAAAGCTTCCAGCAATCGGAGCCCGATTCTCGGCCGCCCCCGGTCTCTTTCTCGCCCCCGAAGGCGCCGCCGATTTCTGCTCCGGATGGTCCGATATTCACATTCGCGATACCACAGTCAGAACCTTCCGCTGAAAGGAACTGCTCGGCTTCACGCAGATCGTTCGTGAAAATAGAAGAAGACAGCCCCTGCGGCACCGAGTTATGCAATTCCAGAGCTTCGTGCAGGTCTTTATAGCGGAGAACGTAGAGAATGGGCGCGAAGGTCTCTCGCCTCACTAACGCCGTCTGCCGTTCAATTTCCACCAGCGCCGGCCTCACATAGAACCCGTTAGCGAGGCCATCGACCATTACGCGTTCGCCGCCCGTGATCTTAGCCCCATCTTTACAAGCCTCGGCTAATGTGCCTTGCATGGTTTCGAATGCGTCACCGTCGATTAGGGGGCCTACTAGTGTGCCCGGTTCTCTGGGATCGCCGATCTCGGCAGACGCATACACTGCCTTCAGTCTCGTGAGTAGCTTGTCCGCCACACTATCGTGCACAATCAGGCGGCGAAGCGTGGTGCAGCGCTGCCCGGCGGTCCCCATAGCCGAAAACGCGATCCCGCGCACGGCAAGTTCCAGATCGGCGGAAGGACAAACGATCGCGGCATTATTTCCGCCCAGCTCCAGAATGCTACGGCCAAAGCGAGCGGCCACACAGGGCGCCACTTTCTTTCCCATGGCAGTCGAACCCGTTGCCGAAACCAGCGGCACCAGCGCGTGATCGATCAGTGCGCTGCCCGTCTGCCGGTCGCCGATCAAGACGGTCGATAGATGCTGGGGTGCCTCTCCATATTTCCGGCAGGCGCGTTCAAAGATCGCCTGCGTGGCGAGCGCGGTAAGGGGCGTTTTCTCAGACGGCTTCCAAACTGTGGAATTGCCGCATACCAGCGCCAAGGCCGCGTTCCACGACCAGACTGCCACCGGAAAATTGAATGCGGAAATGATGCCGGTGACCCCCAGGGGATGCCACGTTTCCATCATTCGGTGCCGTGGCCGCTCGCTCGGCATAGTCATTCCGGAGAGCTGGCGCGACAACCCGGCCGCATAGGTGCAGATGTCGATCATTTCCTGCACTTCGCCCAGCCCCTCAGAGCTAATCTTGCCCGCTTCGATTGTCACCAACCGGCCTAGCGCCTCTTTAAAAGCGCGTAGCTCGTCCCCTAATATGCGCACCAACTCGCCGCGCTTGGGCGCCGGCACGCGCCGCCACTCTTCGAATGCGCGGTGAGCCGTGCGTACCACCGTGTCTACCTCTTCCGTGTCCCCCACCGCGCAACGCGCCAGAAGTTCACCGTTAATCGGCGTGGTGACGGGCAACAGGCCGCCCTGGCATTGCGTTTCCGGAACCCCCAATTCCCGCAGAATTTGCGTGGTCTCTTCCCCGATGGTCGGCAAATGAATCCTCCACCTCCACTATGGCAGCTGACTTGCCTGCATATTGACATGCCCGCTACTGTCTGGAAAGGCTATCTCACGTTCGGCCTTGTTTCGTTCCCGATCCGGCTTTACGCCGCCGCCCGCGCTGAAACCATTCATTTCCATCTCCTTCACAAAAAAGATCTTTCGCGAGTGAAGGAGGTCATGTTCTGTGCTCGCGAAGATAAGCCGCTCGAACGCTCCGACCTGGTGAAAGGCTTCGAATACGAGAAAGACAAATACATAGTCATTGATCCCGAAGACCTGGAAAAAATAGCGCCTCCCACTGCCAGCGTCATGGAAATTCTTCAGTTTGTACGTATGAACGAGATTGATCCGATCTTTCTCGAGACTTCCTATTACGTCTCGCCTGAACAATCGGTGAGCCGCCCCTATGCGCTGTTGCTTCAAGCCATGAAAGATACCTCTTACGATGCAGTCGCCAAGGTCGCCATGCACGGCCGCGAGCACATTGTGGTTCTGCGCCCTTCGGACCATGGCATCGTACTTCACACCATGTATTTCGTTGACGAGATCCACTCCGAGCGCGAGGCTGGTGCACCGAAGCAAGCCAAATTCGAGCGGAAAGAGCTGGAGCTTGCCACCAGACTTATCGAGACATTGGCGGCGCCGTTCAAACCGGAACAGTTTCATGACGAATATCGGGCGAACGTTGAGCGATTAATCTCCGCCAAGCGCAAAGGCCGGAACGTCACGCCGATTAAACAACCAAAAGCTGCGCCGGTGATCGATCTGATGAAGGCTTTACAGCAGAGCCTGGCGAAAAATGCTGCGCCGGCCACCAGCTCGACAAAATCCCGCAAAGCGAGCTCCAAAAAGCCGGCTGGCAAACGCGCCTCCCAGGTTGCCTGAAACGCACCGGGTCTGGTTGTGCGTGTTCCCCAAAAGTGTGCGATTGTCTAACTCATGGACTGGCCGCTCATAATGAGGGTTGGAATAGCTTTCGCGCTCATGTCAACCAGCTCTCTATCGGATCTTTCCGCACAAACCAGCTCGCAACCCGAACCACCCGTCGCGCCCACCGTGGAACACCGCGAAGTGCGTTACGGCGCCACCGTCGTCGATCGCTATTTCTGGCTTCGCGAGAAGAGTAATCCGCAGGTGGTCAAGTACCTCGAAGCGGAGAACGCCTACACCCAGGCGATGACCAAAGACCTGGAGCCTTTTGCGCATACCCTTTACGGAGAGATGCTGAGTCACATCAAACAGACTGACTTGACGGTTCCGGTGGAAGATCGCGGTTATTATTACTACTCGCGAACTGAGGAAGGCAAACAGTATCCGATCCGCTGCCGGCGCAAAGGGAGTATGCAGGCGCCCGAAGAAGTGCTGCTTGACTTGAACGAACTCTCGAAAGACCACAAGTTTGTCGGCCTGGGCAACTTCATGGTGAGCGACGATCAGAATCTGTTAGCTTACACGCTCGATTACACCGGTTTCCGGCAATACGGTCTGCACGTGAAAGATCTCCGCACCGGCCAGACGCTGCCCGATACCATCGAGCGCGTGACTTCTTTAGCCTGGGCCGCCGACAGTGAGACGCTGTTTTTGGTTACAGAGGATTCGGTGACGAAACGCTCGGATAAGTTATTCCGGCATTCGCTCGGCGCGGAAAAATACGAGCCGGTTTACGAAGAAAAGGACGAACTTTACGACATCGGTGTCGCGAAATCGCGCGACAAGAAATATATTTTTCTCGGAAGCGAAAGTAAGGACACCACGGAGTTCCAGTTTCTTCCGGCGCGGTCACCGGAGAAACAATTTACGGTCTTTCTGCCGCGGCGCGCCAAGCATCGCTATTACCTGGACCATCGCGAAGATCTCTTCTATATCCGCACAAACAAAGACAACAAAGACTTCGCTGTAGTGACGGCACGCGAAGACGAACGATCGGAGGCCGATTGGAAACCGTTCATCGCGGCGCGGAGCGGGACGCTCATCGAAGATATCGATCTATTCCAGACGTTCGCGGTTGCCATCGAGAAGTCCGAGGGTTTAAACCACCTGCGCATTCATGATTTCTCAAACGGTGAATGGAGCGAAGTGAAGTTCACCGAGCCCATCTACTCGGCCATGCCTGACCAGACGCCGGATTTCAACGCGACCAGTTACCGCTACAGCTATCAGAGCTTCGTTACACCGCCAAGCGTCTACGACTACGATACGCGGGCACGGCAGTCTCAACTATTGAAGCGGCAGGAAGTGCCTGGCGGCTATGATCCGCAGCAGTACGTGTCCGCGCGGCTTTGGGCGACAGCTCGCGACGGCACCAGGGTTCCCGTTTCGATCGTTTACCGGAAAGGGCTGCATCGCGACGGAAAGTCGCCGCTCTTTCTGTACGCGTACGGCTCCTATGGGATCGGCATGCCGGTTACCTTTTCGAGCGCGCGGCTGAGCCTACTCGATCGCGGCATGTCATACGCGATCGCGCATATCCGCGGCGGCGACGAAATGGGCGAACAATGGCGCGAGGACGGCATGTTGATGAAGAAGAAAAATACTTTCTATGACTTCATCGATTCCGCCGAATATCTGATTCAGCAAAAGTGGACCTCGAGCGACCGCCTGGTGATCGAAGGAGGGAGCGCAGGTGGTCTCCTGATGGGTGCTGTGGTCAATATGCGGCCCGATCTGTTCCGCGCCGTGCATGCCGCCGTTCCGTTTGTCGATGTGATGAACACCATGCTCGATGCCACGCTTCCTCTAACTGTTGGCGAATATCTCGAATGGGGCAATCCTAACGAGCAAGCCGCGTACGATTACATGAAGAGCTATAGCCCGTACGATAATCTCGAGAAGCGCGCCTACCCTGCGATGTTGGTGACGACCAGCTTTAACGACAGCCAGGTAATGTATTGGGAGCCGGCCAAGTACGTCGCGCGTTTGCGGCGCTTAAAAACTGATGACCGTCCACTGCTGCTCAAAATAAAAATGGATCCGGCGGGACATGGTGGAGCGTCCGGCCGGTACGATCGTTTAAAAGATACGGCATTTGAATATGCCTGGCTGTTAAACCAGGTCGGTATTAAACAATAGCTTGGCTGCGCGCTCATTCAGGGCGTTTCCGCCAAGTGCCTAGAACTACGAGCAACACACCCGCGACTAGCGCCGGCGCTGCCCCAGCCCAGTTTGAAATCAATAATAAAATACTCGAGAGCAGGACAGTTTCTCTCACGTCCGAAAGTTTCCTCCTCAAAGCACCATCTTTAAGATAAAAGTCCCGTGTAAAGAACACATGAACGGCGCGTAAATCGCCGGTGTTTTTTTGAGTCAAAATGTAAACAGCATGGCCTTACAGTTCACTACTTCGTATCTAGAAGATTCACTCGCGCTATTCCGTTACTACAAGCAGTTGGCAGAAAAAGCCATGCGGCAAATCTCAGATGAACAACTCGGCGCCGTATCGGACGAAGAGATGAATTCGATTGCGGTCATCATCAAGCACATGGCCGGCAATATGCGATCACGCTGGACGGATTTTCTGACGAGTGATGGGGAGAAACCAAGCCGCGACCGGGACAGTGAATTTGTCGACCCTCCCGTGACGCGTGAATCGATCCTTGCCGTCTGGGAGGATGGGTGGCACGCACTATTCGGAGCGCTTGAGCTTCTGTCGGAGGGAGATATGCAACGGACGGTGATGATTCGCGGCGAAGCCCATTCGGTCATGCAAGCGATCAATCGCCAGATCGCACATTATTCGTACCATTGCGGGCAGATTGTGCTCCTGGCCAAGCACTTCGCCCAGGATAACTGGCGATCATTGAGCGTTCCGCGTGGACGATCTTCGGAATTTAACCGCCGCGTGCATGCCGGCGAGGCTAGTCAACGATAAGCCACGTGGACCCGCTTGGGAGTCTCCTTACAGCGGCCTAATCTTCGGCCAGTGCAACTCGACTCCCTGCTTCACGAGCAGTTTCTGAAATTCAGCCAAGCTCTGTGGTCGATTGCGCACCGCGCGCGGCGTGACGCCGGAACGCACCGCGAATGCAGCCACTGCACCAGCCGCTTCACCGATGTTCCACTCGACCGGATGCAGCCGGTAACAGCCATTCGTGATGTGAGTCGTGCCGATATTTTTACAGGCCGGCAGCAGATTCTCTAGACGCCGCGGAATCAGCGCGCCCAATGGAATCTCGAAAGGCAAGGAACTGACGTCGATATAATTTGTGCCGCCGGCCGATGGGTGCAGATCTATGCGATACGAGCCCACGCCCACGGTATCGGGAAACGGTTCTGCTGTGACCTCCGCGGTCGCCTGCCCGTGTGTTTTGGTTCGCATGGCCGTTCCCACGTGCTGTTCTAAAATTGTGAACTCGCTCTGAATACGTCTCGCTTCACGCACATAGACTGTCTTCGCAAGGCCATCTTCGGTATCGGTAACGTCGGCCCGCAGCCGCAGGCCTTTCCATCCTTCGCCGCCATCTGGTCGAGGGGCGACGGTTTGCATCCAGTAAAGCAGCGACAAGCTGAGCTGTTTCGCACGCTTCAGGAGCGCTTGCCGCTCCAACGGATCCGCCGTTACCAGATCGCCTAGCCAGAAATCATTTTGCGGCCAGTTCACCAGACTGATATCACTGTGATAACTTCCTTTCGTAAAATTGTGGCGATCCACGATGCGCCGGTAGGTCCATAGATTCAAGCCGCCCTGTGCCGGTTCGCCTTCCGGATTGGGTTCCAAGTAAGCCGGCCGCTTCTGGAGCGTTTTGGGGTCGCAGGCGGTCCAGTTCAGGAGCGGTCCGATCCAGGGCGGCGACAACTTCGGCACATAGTTGTGCCAGAACGAATACTCTGCCGGTTTTTCAATGCGATGATCTTCGCCTTCGAGATAGTCGATGGCAAAGCAAAATGTATAAGACTGACTGTTCCGCGGCTGGGCTACGGCTGCGGCGTGCAATTCGCCCGTCGCTGTCTGGCTTTCGGCGCCGGTGACGTGCTCCGTCCGAGTCAGCGGCAAGAGATCGCCCAACTCCGTAGCGTCCAAATAGTAATCTGCTTCAATTGAGCGAGACTCGCCAGTTCGCTGATCGAGCAGACTGACCGCTTGGACTCTGTCGCCGGCCACGTCGGCATGCCGGGCTACGTGCTCTAAAAGGATAACCAGCTGCCCGCTGCTAGCGTACAGGGCGAGCATTCCGTGGAGCACTGCTACCGAAACCTTCGGCTCATGAGTAAGCCGCGAGACGCCGCCATTACCGGGATTCAGATTTATCGTGGCACGCGCCTCTTGGGTCAAAGGATAAACGCGGCGATAGTAATCTCGAACCCCATTGCGGTACGCCCGGTAACTGGCCGTACAACCGAACTCCTCAATCCATGGGTGCTCATCCGGCGGCACGGCCTGCGCGGTTAATTGGCCGCCAAGCCAGTCAGTTTCTTCGCTGAGAATCACTCGCATGCCGTTGCGGCAGGCTGCCAATGCGGCCGCGACGCCACCCACTCCGCCTCCGATAATCGCAACATCGCACGTTAGCTCCCGGTCGCGGCCCTCCATAACTTTCGTAACCAGAGGAGTCAGAGCAGTCTGCAAGAAATGTCGGCGCAGCATCGCAAAGCATTACTCTACTACCTACGCAACGCTGCGAATGCTTCGTGTATATTCTGAGACATGACCCGCCGCGCCGCGCTTCTGTTTTTCCCCCTGGCTATTCCGGTTTTCAGCTTTCAAGAAAAAAGAAAGAGTCCTCATGAGACTGTTTCGGCCGAACTGAATGGCAAAAAGATCGAGATCACCTACGGGCGGCCCTACTTGAAAGGGCGCAAAATGTCCTCGGTGACGCCAGACGGACAGGTTTGGCGGTTGGGCGCTGACGAAGCGACTAAACTCACGGTCGGCTTGCCAGTCATCATTGGAAAAGAGTTGAAGCTCGCCCCCGGTAGCTACTCGTTGTTCGCCATCACTGGACCTGACAAGTGGACGATGATCGTGAACAAGACCGCCGATCAATGGGGTGCGTTTAGTTACCAAGAATCGCAGGACACCGGCCGTTTTGATCTTCCGGTGCACAAAACGGCCTCGCCAGTCGAGGAATTTACGATTACACTCGGGACCGCTCGTGGCTCTGAAGTGCCCCTGACGCTCGCTTGGGGAGATCAGCAAGTCGAAACGATAATCAAAGCGAGCTAAGCGATCGGCCTCTCGACGCGATCGATAACGAGCAATTCGCTGGGCCGTCTGGTTGGCACGAGGTTCAGGCCTAGTTTTTGCAGAGCGGTTTTTACCCCTGATACGTTGAGGGGCGGGGATGCTGGCCCAGTGGGATCACTTACGGCTGGTAGCGCACGGGGGCGGTTTAAGAGTTCGTGGTCTTCGGCGGACAAATCCAGCTGCATGTTAAATTTTCCTGTAATTCTGGTTTCATCCACGACATGCCGGTCCAAAAATACCGACAAACCCGTACAAAGGTCCGCTATTGTCGCAGCCTTCAGCTCAAATCCGTTCGCATAGACTCGAGCTGTTCCACAATCCGAAGCCGAGGGTGGATTGTCGAAGTCACGTGTAATGCAACTTCCTTGAAATGCCTGGAGTTTGGGACCACTCGCGGCGACCGTCAGCACATAGACCGGGACCTCACTACTCTCGCGATGGGCCTTCAACTTGAACTTGTCTTCGAGAAGCGCTTGCAACATGAGTCCATTCATCGTTGCTCTGCTCTGCGGTTTCGCGGCTCGAGCATCAACCTCATAAAGCTCAGACCGGGTCCAGGCCGGACCGGTGACCATGAGAGACGTCCCAGGATTCCAACGGTCATTCGCGAAAAGACCATAGGCTTGCTCAATGAGGCGCTCCACAGTCGTGCACTGAGAATGCATCAATCTTCCGGGAGAATACATCGGGAATATGCCTTTGCGAAAGGCGCCACAGGCTTTGACGGAGGCCGTTTCGAATTTAAGCGCGGCGAGCTGCATTGGCGCCCGAATCCCAGAAGCAGTGATGATGCCGGCTGCGATAGGAATTACTAGAGCGGCTAACCCCCAAACTGCCAGCACCAGTTTTTTTGCAAAGTTCAGGTTTCGTGCAATGCGTCCCGTCAGGATAGCTTGAATTCGCTTTCTGAGATCGGAACCGGTGACTCCGGAAACACAAGACAAAGGCGACTCCAGATAGCTCTTACATACGTTAAGAATTCCTTCTGCGTAGTCGTGCGGCTCGTTGCCCAGACTTAGCACGGCTTCGTCGCAGGCGCGCTCGCGTTCTTCGAGCAGCCGCGCGCCGATCCACCAGACGAGTGGATGGAACCAGAAGATCGCTTCCACGAGCATGTGAATCGCCGAGGTTAGATTGTCACGCCGGCGGAAATGGCACAACTCGTGCGCAAGAATCGCTTGCAATTGTTGGGGCGTCAGGCGTTGCTCGACGCCAGTGGGCAGGAGAAGGATGGGGCGGAACAGCCCGACCACGCCGGGTTCCAGCAGGCCCGGTGAAGAGCGCGTCTGTATTGTCGCCGGAATGCCAAGGGGAGTGCTCGATCGTACGGCATCCCGAATGCGGAGCCAGCCCCGAAAGCGTAGCAGCGCGATAACCGCGAATCCACACGCCCATACGGCGAAGATCGCGAGAGCGGTGAAAGCATGGCCAGTTTTTGCGGAGGGCGGTAATGGCAAAGTGCTGGCGAAAGGTTGACTGATTTCGAGCAGCGCGAACGAGGCGGTCGGTGCCGCGACCATTCTTTGCGTGACCGGCGCCCATTCGACTCGGCTGCCGAGGCTCAGCAGGAACGCGAACGGGACGAGAAATTTGACCGACGCGCTGAGCCATAAACCGTAGCGCACCTGGGCCCGATTTTTATGGAACGCGAGAGTTAGACAGCCAGCCGCGACTGCGAAGATTGTCGATTGCCATAGATGATTGATCATTTCGCCCGCCCTTTCTCCTTTTGTTCCGACTCGAGCCTCTTAAGCGTCTTCTCCAACTCGCGAACGTCGTCAAGCGTGAGTTTTCCCGCTTCGGCCAACTGAGCCATCATCGGCTGCGCTCTCCCTCCGAAGAAACTCAGGATTTCATCGAGGAGCCGGTGACGCGCCACGTCCCTCGCGACCAGCGGCTCAAAAATATGCGCGTTGCTGATCTTCCGGACGCGGCGCACGGCTTTTTTCTCTTCCAACCGGTACACGGTTGTCTGTATGGTGGTGTAAGCAGGGCGGGGCTCCGGAAAGGCTTCCTGAATCTCTCGTATGGATGCCTTGCCGTGGGCCCAAAGGGCCTCTAAAATTTGCAATTCGAGCTTGGTAAGCTTCGGCCGCGTCATGTCTGAAACTCTACTATTCCATCTCCGATTCTACTACTTGGTAGTAGACTAGTCAAAGGAAGCATCCGGGCCGTCGCGCCCGGTGCGAAACTAAAGCCGGTCCGAGAAGGGTTTAGTCTTCGATCCGGTCCGTTTCACTGTCTGTAGGCTAGAAGATTGCGTGTTAATATTTGGGGTAGCTAAAGCGGGCGGCAATTCGCCCGGATTCTTTCCTGTCCCTCATCACGAATTGTATTGCACGGCAGGCCGTTGTAGCTCAGTTGGTAGAGCGCGTCCTTGGTAAGGACGAGGTCACCAGTTCAATCCTGGTCAACGGCTCCAGTATTTTCAATAAACTGCGAGCCCATTCGCGAGGGTTTTCACCGAATTCCACACCCCGGTTTGCCCTGTAAACGCGGGATCATCGGGAACGGGACGCGGACGAGGATGCGGCACTTGATGAACAGCTTGGGGCATGCCAGTTGGGCCAGCGCCGTAACACGAGACGAAATCTGGCGGGCTATACGTAAGGGATTTTCTGGCAGTGCGTTTGCTTTGGCAGCACGCGTCGCATTCGCCGTTCTAAGAAAACTCCAGGCGGCTACCCCGACTCCAACGAGAGTTGCGAATCCGAAAACCAAATCTTTCCCGAAAAACGATCGAGGCGCGAAAGTCAGGATAGGTCTGATACGTATATAAGCTGAAGAGTGCGGGGATGAGACAGACGATGCGAAGCGTGCCTCTCGGAAGTGTCTCAAATCGGAGTTCAGTCCAAGTTGCCAAGCGTACAGGTTGATCTCGATGCTCTCGTAACCGAAGCTTGCGTTCTGGCGTCCGGCATTAATGGGCGAGGGTTCTCGCTCGCGGCGCTCGCGGATTATTCTTCCTCAGCAAGAACGTAAGACAGAACATCGTACCGGCAGCAACGCCTAGAATCCAAAACGCATCGATGTAAGAGAGCGTCGAGGCTTGGTTTTGCACAAGGCCGTAAACTCTGCTGTACGCCTGCAACTGTGGCTCATGCACGCCGCCTCGCTTGAGTTTTTCCGTAAGCGCCGCAGCCGCGCTTTGAAAGGCAGAATTGCTAAAGCCAGTATGACTGGCGAGCATTACTTGGTGAACCTGTGCGCGCCGCGCCAGTATCGTAGTAACGGCTGAGGTACCAACGCTAGAGCCCATGTTGCGAACGAAGTTCACCCAGCCGGCTACGGCATTACTTTTCGCTTGAGGTATTCCTAAATACGCCACCATAGTTGCGGGAATGAAGATAAATCCCATAGGCACGTATTGTGCAATCCGTAACCAGGTCGCTGATTCAAAACTTATTTGGAGATCTATGCGTCGCGTGGAGGCGAACATGGCGATGGTTAGGATCGCCCACCCAAAAGCCATCAGATAACGTGCTTGAACTTTACTTGTCAATTGCCCAACAAAGGGGAGTTCGATAAGCAGAATGATCGCTGCAGCCGACAGGACCATTCCGGCGGTTTCGGCGGTATATCCCATGAGGCTCTGCAGGAACTGAGGCATCAGGACGGTGGTAGAGAACGATGCTGCTCCCACCATGAACATCATTAGACAGGAGTTCGCAAAATTCCCGTTCCTGAACAGGCGAAAGTCGAGAATAGGCTTCTTCACGTGCAATTCCCATATCACGAGGCTAACGAGACAAATCAGCGATATGACAGAAAGCACGAGAATGAATTCGGAGCCGAACCAGTCGTCCTCTTGTCCTTTGTCGAGCACGATTTGGAGAAATGCGACTCCGATGGCGAGGAGACCAAATCCGATGTAATCGATCTTATTTTCCCGAAGCGTTGCTCGCTGCAGGAATGGCGGATCCTCCACGAATGTGAACACGAGGAACAAAGCCAGGATGCCAATCGGGAGGTTCATTAGAAAGATCCAGCGCCACGTGTAGTTGTCCGTGATCCAGCCTCCCAAAGTAGGTCCGATGGAGGGTGCAACCACCGCTGTCACGCCGTATATCGAGAATGCGAGACCTCGCTTTTCAGGTGGAAACGTGTCGGCGAGTATTGCCTGCGCCATTGGTTGCAGTCCGCCCCCTCCGGCGCCCTGAATGACGCGTGCGATCAACAGAATCGGTAGCGTTGGCGCGATTCCGCAAAGCAACGAACTCAACGTGAAAAGTGCGAGACAGATGATAAAGAATTGCTTTCGTCCCAAAAGAGACACCAGCCATCCCGTGATTGGCAATATGATGGCGTTGGAAACTAGGTATGAAGTGAGAACCCAGGTGCTTTCATCGCTGCTCGCTCCCATATTCCCGGCGATATGCGGAAGGGCTACATTCGCGATGCTGGTGTCGAGAACTTCCATAAATGCGGCCAGCGACACGACAAACGCGATCAACCAAGGATTGGCCTT
>DATAYL010000460.1:0-5661 GCA_036272575.1 Bryobacteraceae bacterium
AAACCGGGTTACCGCCGAATGATAGTGCCGGATTTCCGTCCGGCTTCATCTCCCAAGCTCTCAATGGAAGGAAACGGTACGGAACTAGGTCACATGGCGAGATTACAAGATTACACTTAAGTTTTTCGAGTGCTTCTCTTCGCTGGGATGGTTTTGCCTATGGCCTTCCGCGGAGGGACCGCTTTCTGCAGCGGGCGCGTCAAGCGTGAAACAGCAGGCGTCTGTGTAGTTTGCGCAGCTCTATGTCTCGCCCATCGTCTCTTATTGCCTTGTATGATGCGTTTGAGGCCCTGTGGGCTGATTCGGTGTTTCTGCGGGGCAACTGATTTTGCGTTGGACTTCATCGATATCGCAAAATAACGACCGCCTTGCTTCTTGAGCTTCTTCTGCTTTACCAAAGTGCTCAGCGCGTTATAAATGAGGTTTTCACTGCGGCCGATGTGGCGAGCCGTGAACACATCGGCGATATCCTTTGGCACAGCACCTCCGGCGCCACGGGCCTCGACGAGCGCACGGATGAATTCCGTTTTGTTCCCGCTGAAGGCGGGAGTCGCAGTACCTTCCGATCCCGTAGCTTGATCTTGTTTCTTGGGGGATTGCGCAGGTTTCCCACCCGAGCGGCTGGATTGGTTGTCGAGAGCGCCCGTCGCCTGGCCGATTATGGCGACCGCAGAATCGAGTAGCTGTCGAAGTTGGGGAGTGTTGTCTATGTACCGGCTGGACACAGTGGTGATCAGAGCTTCTGCTTTGCTGAGCTGTTTTAAAGCTTTCTTCGTTCGCATAGATTGAGGTGCTTTTAAATTCTCACGTGCCTTTAATCTTCAGTGAATTTATCAAAACACTGGTTGGGCATTTTCTTTGGTTGTCGCAGACGTTCGGTAGTGAGGCCACGCTGAGCAGCGCGGACCCGTAAACCGGGTATCCCCGACTGGCCCTCCCGAGCCGCCCCTGAATCGGGTTCTCCAGTGTCATTTGGATGTAAGCCGAGATAACCTCCGGTGAGGGAAGAACCCAGGGGATTGTTTCCCGACAATCGGTCGGTCGGGAGCATTCGAAATTGCCGGGTTCGACTCTTGGAAAATCCTGTTTTCTGGCCGGGAACTCCCCTCTGGCAGCCGGAGTCCAATCTATAGAGTTCAGGTCTGAGTAGTTCTTCCTCAGGTGACGTCCGCCGCATTCCTTATCATCTGCGGCGATAGCACAATTGAGGCGCATGTCCCTCGAATATGCTTGGCTGAAGAGATAACTCGCGTGCTACAAGATATCCGCTTCGCTGTGCGAATGTTGACCAAAAGCGGAACCTCCACCGCTGTTGCAATCATTACTTTGGCAATCGCCATAGGCGCAAGCACCGGGATTTTCAGCGTGCTGAATGCTGCCCTGCTCAAACTCCTGCCAGTCCGTAATCCAAACGAACTGGTGATCCTCACCGATCCGAATGCATCCATGGTTTTGGGCGGCATTGTGCCCGGAAAGCGCAGCCTGCTTGGGTACGAGGAGTTCACACAGTTGCGCGACCGGTCCAAAACAATGTCGGGCCTGTGTGCGTCCCAGCTATCGCTCGAGCGCTTGCCAGTTCGGATCGCAGGCGGCTCTCAAGAGCAAGCCCGCGGGCGTCTTGTAAGTGAAAACTATTTCGCCGTGTTCGGAGTCCAGCCCGCCATCGGACGCCTGTTCATGCAAAGCGATGCGACTGCAGTCGGAAAGGACCCATACGCGGTACTCAGTTATGCCTACTGGCAGCGAAGATTCGCCGGAAAGCGTTCTGTGCTCGGCACAACCATTCGCATCCACGACGCTACGCTCGTGATCATCGGTGTCGCTGCCCCGGGTTTCCACGGCGAAACAATGGGTCAAGATCCCGACCTGTGGCTTCCGATGCTCATACAGCCGCTCGTCATGCCGGGTTGGGACGGCTTTCACGATTTCATGGACCACTCGCAGAACAAGCTGATGTGGTTGCATGTTTTTGGCCGGCGGAAACCCGGTGTAACGATCGCCCAGGTTCAGGCGGAAGTGAATGGTCTGTTCCGGCAAATCCTCGAAGCCGGATATCCGACATCGATGGCGCCACTAGCTCGAAAGGATGCGCTCAATCAGCGCATTCACGTCCAAGCGGTGCGATCGGGAGCATTTCACGGTCGTGAGGAATTCTCGGAACAATGGATCATCCTGTGGGCGCTGGCCTGCCTGGTTCTGTTGATCGCGTGCGCCAATATCGCCAACCTGCTGCTTGCTCGCGCGGCGGGACGTACTCGGGAACTGGCGATTCGCATTTCGATGGGCGCTCGGAAGGTACGGCTGGTCCGCCAATTTCTGATAGAGAGTCTTCTTTTAGCCACACTCGGCGGGATCGCTGGCCTATTCTTGGCCGCAATAGCTTCGCACGCTTTGACGCTACTGCTGGCACTTGGTAATCATCCATTTGAGCTCGCGCCAGAGATGGATTTGCACGTGCTCGCATTTACGGCGGGTACAGTTCTCCTGGTCGGCATTCTCTTTGGCCTCGCGCCCGCGTTTCGCGCGGCAAGTGGCGGAATGCACGGAAACCTGAAAGAGAGTGGGCGTACCGCCGCTGGTTCGCGGCAGCGCACCAGAATCGCAAACGCACTCATTATTACTCAAGTGGCCCTTTCGTTTCTGCTCGTTTTGGGTGCAGGACTGTTCCTGCAAACGCTCCGGAATTTGCAGACCGTATCGCTCGGCTATCCCAAAGAAAATCTATTGCTTGTCGACGTGGACAGCTCTGGCGCCAGGCAGCAGCAACCCCTCAATCTTGACCATGAGCTGACAGCTCGCATCCGTGAGATCCCAGGCGTTCGCAGCGTGACCTACTCGGACCGCCCGCTGCTCAACGGATTTGATGGCGCCTTCGCAATCACGGTAGAAGGGTTCACCCAGAAGAGCGAAGAAGACCGTGGATCGACCGGCGGCTTCGTCGGTCCGGGATATTTCTCGACTATTGGGATTCCGATACAGCTGGGCCGTGAAATCGGGCCGCGCGATGTATCAAGCTCACCGCGGGTCTGTGTGGTCAACGAAGCGTTCGCAAAGCATTTTCTTGCCGGACGTGATCCAATCGGTAAACGTGTGACAATCAATTCCGCGTCCGTGGAGATTGTCGGGGTTGCAACGGATGCTCGCGTCAACTCGGCACGCGGCGCGACCGAGCCGAAATTCTATGCCGCTGCCGACCAAAACTTCGGCGCCTTCTCATTCGAGATACGCACTCTTGGTGACCCCAACAGTATCGTGAATGCAGTGCGCGGAAAAGTTTTGGGAGTTGGTGAAGACCTTTCTGTTTCCGATGTGCAAACCCTTCGTCAGAAAATCGACGCGCAGAATGCGCAGCCGAGACTCATCGCAGATGTTTGCACGATATTCGGAGCGATCGCGCTCTTTCTGGCAGCTATCGGTATCTACGCAGCGCTTTCTTGCAACGTCGCTCGACGAACAAACGAGTTCGGTATTCGCATGGCGCTTGGCGCGGAAAGGAGCCGAATTACCGGCATGGTTCTCAAAGAGACCGGATGGATGATCGTTGCCGGCCTGCTTGCGGGAGTCATTGCTGCGGCCGCCGCCGCTCGTTTGGTTGCCACACAATTGTATGGCCTCACGGCAGCCGTGCCCCGCTGGTCTCTCACTAGTTATGAGCATGTCGACAGCGGAACGCAATTGTATGGAATCCGTGCTATGGATCCGCTGACGATTGCGGCAACGATTTGCATTCTCGTCGCAATCGCCCTGATCGCAGCCTACATCCCCGCTGCTCGCGCCGCCCAAGTGGACCCAGCAGCCGCGCTCCGAAACGAGTGAGGCGTTGGAACTCGGCAGCAGCACGGCCCAAAGAGCAGCGTTCACTGACACTGTGCTGCCAGTCGCAGGTCAGTCCAGTTTCGTCGCCACTCGGACGCAATGTTTGCCTTTGTTTTCGATACTACTTGAGAAACCGGGTTTTCGGAGAATGGCGTAGGTTTCGCCGTTACCAATCCAGATCAGCCGTCCGGGATCGCGAAATGGGAGCGGACGAAGCAGCAAGCATTGACAACGCTGAAGACGGTAGAACTGGCACCGATGCCGAGGCCGGCGATCAGGATGGTGAATGCCGTAAACCCGGCGTCGCGCCGCATCCCGCGAAACGAGTAGCGCAGATCGTACCAGAGAGCGCTCGTCCAGCGCGCAATCCAGGCAGGCCGCGCTTCTTCCGACGTCTGTGTCATGTTGCCAAATTTTCTTCGCGCCGCGGCCCGTGCTTCCGGTTCAGGCATGCCCTGCGCGACTAGGTCTTGCGCCATGGACTCGATGTGGAATTCCATTTCTTCCCACAGCAAGCGCTGCCTTTCGCTCTGGCTCAGCCAATACTGTAAACGGCGACGAAAACGCTTCCAAGTGGAACCAGCTTGCATGTGCGCTCCTTTCGCTTAGGCGAACCCAATGATGCCGGCCACTGCTCCGGTGACCTGTCGATAACGCGCAGACTCCTGTATCAGATGCTTACGACCCTCTGGAGTGAGCTTATAGAATCGGGCCCGCCGATTGTTCGCCGACAGGCCCCACTCGCCGTCAATCCAGCCATTCATCTCCAGCCGCTGGAGAGCCGGATAGAGAGAACTTCTTCAACGCGCAGCAGGTCATCGGACACCCGGTCTCGAAAACGAACTGGGAAGGAACCGGCGTGGAGCCGGATGTAAAAGTGTCCGCCGCCGATGCGCTAACCACCGCCGAGAAGCTAGCTGTAGAAAAAATTCAAAAAGGACAGAAGCCCAAATAGGCTACTCTTGCTCGAGACTCCTGCGGGGAGCGCCTGCCGGCTTACCGGTGGGTAGTTAGATTTGGGCTTAAGCACGCCATAGCGCTGCCTTGGGGTTTTGTTTTGTCCGCCAGCGGCCAGGGAATAAAGATATCGAGCGGCGTGCCCGGAGCAAAGGCGCTCGCGAAATCAAATGACGCAGGCAGCACGCCGACCACGGTTACCGGACCATTGTTCAAAATCAGCTTGCGGCCTACCACGCTCGGGTCGGAAAGAAAACGCCTCCGCCAAAAGCTATAGCTCAAGAGTGTGGCTGGAGGAGCGGAGTATTTTCCCTGGCGCTCCTCGGTGGTGAACGATCTTCCGATTGTTGGTTGCACACCTAGCACAGAGAAGAAGTTGCCCGTCACTGCGACGGCGGTCAGCCGCTCGGACTCGCCGCTTCCCGTCAGTTCTTCGTCGCCTGCCTGATAGTACGCGCTCCAGCCCGCCAGATCGGAGAACGACCGGTTCAAGACCCGAAGATCCGAATAATTTCGGTTTGGGTCGCATAGTTTTCACCGTTACCAATCCAGATCAGCCGTCCGGGATCGCGAAATGGGAGCGGACGAAGCAGCAAGGCATTGACAACGCTGAGACGGTAGAACTGGCACCGATGCCGAGGCCGGCAATCAGGATGGTGAATGCCGTAAACCCGGCGTCGCGCCGCATCCCGCGAAACGAGTAGCGCAGATCGTACCAGAGATCGCTCGTCCAGCGCGTAATCCAGGCAGCCCGCGCTTCTTCCGACGTCTGTGTCATGTTGCCAAATTTTCTTCGCGCCGCGGCCCGTGCTTCCGGTTCAGGCATGCCCTGCGCGACTAGGTCTTGCGCCATGGACTCGATGTGGAATTCCATTTCTTCCCACAGCA
>DATAYL010000461.1:0-4298 GCA_036272575.1 Bryobacteraceae bacterium
TATCGAAAAGAGGCTTGCGAACGAATCGGCGGCGGAGCCTCTGCCGAGCAAGCGGCGCCGCACTGCAAAGATCCGGCTCGACTGCCGGATGCCTGCACCGTGCGCCGTTGGGCGCGTAAACGGTTGTTCAGCTTGTCATGCCGGGCAGGCATAGCAGCAACAGCAAGCCACTTTCTTCGAGCACCCACCATGTTCGCCTGGGATCTGAGCGTCTGTTGCCGTATGTTTCGGCTCGGCAGATCAGCGCGATGTAAACATCCGGTGGGAAGTTGCGCCATCGCGACAGGTGAGCGCCCGTACAGGCTTGATGAACGCATGGCTGCGGCCGATAGAAAAGGAAGCAACTGATTGGATCAAGAGTATAGATACTTCGTAGGAATTGATTGGGGAACGCAAAGTCATCGCATTGTATTGCTCGATGGCGAGGGACGAGCGATCTAGCAATATGATGCGGCGCACACCGGCGAGGGGCTCAGATCCTTGGTGGACAAGCTGATGTGCTCGCCACGGACAACAATTCTGAGAAAGCGTCTCCCGCTGCAGCAGTGTCAAGGTTGAAGTTGACGAGGCCAACAAGCGCAAACGCTTTGGTCTTGAGACCGGCATCATTCTGCACGATCGGGTTCTGGAGTAGTGTTCTAGCTTGTTCCCTCAGCGATTGGTATACACGCTCATCGATGGTATTCATCCCGAACGCGTTCAGGAAATATCGTATGCGGCTGCCCGGTTTCGAGTTGCCGGAAGCTATTTGGCGGGCGGTGGGTGAATTCGATGATGAACTGCCAAAGATGCTCGATGCAATGGGCAATCGATTTCAAGGCAAACCAGCCGGTACGAGTGACTTGAACCTGCCTCTGGGGTGAGACAAACAGTCAAGACACAGTTGACCGTAGGCTACTTTTAGATACTCTGCCCAAAGCTCTTAGCCGAATTCTTGAGCAGGGCGTAAACAGCGCAGATTTTCGGCAGCGCTGTCGAAAAGGCAAGCAGTGATCTCTACTGCTGGCGAGCGAGGCCCCAAAAAACTAAGCATCGGCGCACGGCACTGTCAGACAGTTTGCGATATCCCTGATTACTAGCTGAGCTTACTAAGCCTATTCCGAGATGGGGCTTCTTAAAAGTGTTTTGGTTTGGCCTCTGCCGTGCAGTTCTACAGCACGAGAGAAATCTCAGAGGAAGGAAAAGGAGGAGATATGAAAGTGAAACGCCTCAAGCGATTTGGAACCCTAAGTTTCGTTTTGACGATGGCAGGAGTTGGTCTGGCTCACGCCCAGAGTTACGAAGTGGAGCAAGCTAAGATCCCATTCGACTTTTATGCCGGCGCCGAGAAAATGCCAGCGGGAACTTACGATTTTTCGATAGACCTCGAAGGCGACATAGTCAAGCTCAGTAATAGTGCCGGCCAACATCAAGTGCTTCTCATGGGAGCCCCTGATGATGATCAGGACACCCACTACGCGTTGGTATTCGATCATTCCGGAGATTCTTATTTTCTGAAGGAGCTCGAGAGCGACGAAGTGGATATGAGGTTCTCGACCGAGTCTGCCGAGCGCGAGAAAGCGAACGACAAAGGCTCCGCCGAAGTCCAAGTCAAAATGAATCACTCCTGAAATAACTGCTTGGAGGCCAGACATTAGCGTGGCTTCCAAGCGCGACTTTTCAAGTACTGACGGCCGAATCCGGGTAGCAGAAGTCCGATTAACTGTTTTTCGTCCTAACACTCGTAGGTTGGGTGTTTTCCGCATGCGAGGTCCTGCAGCAGGATCTCCGGCACGGGAACAGAAATGCAATCACGCGCTTCTGACGCCGAGTTTCACTCGGACCAAATTCTACGAGAAGAAATCAAGAGGTTTTTAAACGCTACTATGGCCATCCCCCACTCAGTCATAAGTTTCGGAGACCCCCGTACGCTGATTCTGGCGTTGCCCCCAAGCGTCTGATCGAGTTGGATGTACTCCGAGGTTTTTTGCTGCTGGGCATGACCTTAACGCATCTACCGACCAAAGCGGCCATTATTTCCAATCAAACGTTCGGCTTCGTATCGGACGCCGAGGGTTTCATCTTTTTGGCCGCATTCCTGGTGGGCCAGATCGAGCAGCGAACTCATCAGCACTGGGGGGAATCCCGCGTCATGCGCGATCTCCTCAGGCGGACCTGGAGAATTTACTTCTATCACTGCGCGCTGCTCGCAGTCGCATTCACGCTCGTGGCCGAGATGGCACTCAGATTCCACCTGCTGGCGCTCGAGAATTTGTTGTCGTTCTACCTGCAGAGTCCCAGGCAGGCTCTCATCGCGGCGGCGCTACTCGAGTACCGACCCTCCTTGCTGGACATTCTGCCAATGTACATCGTCTTCATGCTGCTGACGCCGATTGCGCGAAGAGTCGCACGAAGCTTGGGCTGGAAAACGGTTCTTTTTGTCAGTTTCATAGTTTGGGTCGAGGCCCAGTTTGGCCTTCGGGCTTGGCTGTACCGTCACAGTGCCCTTTTGGGTTTGCATGTGCCGGAGAACTCAACGGGCGCTTTCGACCTGTACGGGTCGCAGCTGCTCTGGATGATCGGCCTCGCCCTCGGGAGCATATACGCTGAGAGGCTCTCAGCTGTGCCGAATGCAGCTAATTCCGATTTGCGGATCCCAAGCTGGATCGTGAAGCTCAGCTGGATGCTCGCGGCCACCTTCCTTGTGTTGCGCTATGCTCCCGCGGATCATTGGATGGATGCCCAGCACTACGGTTGGCTGATTGACAAATGGCACCTCGGAGCGTTTCCGCCTGATCAACTTCGCAGCGATTGCATTGCTTTTGGTTCATTTTGGAGTGCGGATAGCTCGCTTACCATTCTTCAGGCTACTTGCTCCACTCGGCCAAGCGTCAATTCAGGTATTCTCGGTTCACGTGTTATTTTGCATTGCCGGTCAAGCGCTCAGCAAAGAAGCCAACCCAGAGCTGCCGGCCTGGCAGCAGGCCCTTTTAGTAAGCGCAACCATTTCAGCCCTCTTCATAACCGCTCATTGGCAAAGAAAACGCTCGCGCAAGAACGCCTGGGACTACTCTTTGCGACCACGCGATAGCACAAAAGCGCGGTTCCTGCCGGTGTGAGTGATGAACAATTGCTCGGGTGCCGCCATTAGCAGCAAGACGAAGCGGACAACAGGTGCTAGTGTTCTGTCCCGCTTAAAGTTTGACAACCCGCCTCGAAGCTTTATTGGAGACGTACAGGCGGCGGTTGCTGTTCAAGGCGGTGCCCTCGTGCAGGGAACTGCCGGCTCGGCTGAGGTGCATATAGAATCCGCGCGTCTGATCCGCTCCGAGAATTTAATAGGTCGTTGGTTGCGCTGACTAAAGACGTGTCACCCGCAGTTGTTCAGATTATGGTTACCGCGTACGGACCTGTCGATAAGGGCACGGAGAACGGCGATGTGGCTGTCTTTGTTCGTCAGCACGCGATTGGATCCGGGCTAATTCTTGATCCGGACGGCTACATCACACCAATGCTCATGTGGCGAAAGGGGCGCAGCGAATTCGTATCGCGCTGGCCGAGAGCCCTGATAGCTCCCCGCTCGACATGTCGCCTGCAGGGAGACGCAGGATTCTCGAAGCCAAGCTGATTGGCGGCATTGTACCTGTATCCACCGGACGAACCGTGCTGCTGCAGGTGCTGCGCGGCGCCCGAAAGCTCTCTTTGACTATTCCCGCCGCCCAGCATCATGATACAGAGGATAACCTGGCGGACTTGATCGATCCCCAAAACCGGATCGGTCCCCTAGGCGTATTCGTTTACGACCTCGATGACAAAATTCGCGATGCCGTACCGGATATCGGCACGGATCCCGGCGTCGTCGTAGTGGCGCAATCCGCCGAACTGAATTCGTACACCTCCTCCTTCCAGGCACGGGACATCCTGCGCAGCTTGAACGAGAAGCCAATCGAATCTGTCGAGCAGCTCAGGCCGACGCTTCACGATATCAAGCCGGGGCAGGCAGTCGTGTTGCAGATCGAACGCGTCTGAAAGCTGCAATATCTCGCGTTTGAGTGGGGCGACTGAATTCGCAAATTTGCCAAGTGCCGAATGCACTGTACGGTGCTGCGACACTTGCGACAAAATTCGACAATTACGCATCACCGAGAGTCTGCTAAGCACGAAGCGCCTCCTTGAATAAGCATCGGCGACCTTATCACTTAATCACTTGCAAAAAGCTAAGAACCTCTCCGATTTGGCAAGGATCGTGCCCTTATGTAGCACGTGAGCGCTCAGGAACAGAAACCGCTGGCGCAAGGCCGGCAGCAAACCGTCCTGAT
>DATAYL010000462.1:0-3305 GCA_036272575.1 Bryobacteraceae bacterium
AAAAAACCTTCATCGACGAGATTCACGTCAGCGACTGAAGCGCGATCGCCGTCCGTAAGAGTTGCTTGCGTGTACTGAGCCGCCGCTATGCTTTCAAAGCAGCGTGCCTGGTTTCGCCAATTCTGAAAGACTCCGTTTCGAACAGTGATCAGATTGCTTTTGTCGCCTCTGCGATACCGTTCGCCAAGATCACTTTCGAAGATGTGAACCAACCGGTTCGGTTGTGTGAACGGCAGAGGTGCGAAGATTACCGCATTGGCGACGCTGAAAACGCCGATATTCGCGCCAATGCCGAGGCCAAGGACCGCGACGCAATGAGGGCAAATCCAGGGAACTTGCGGAGTTGGCGAATCGCATGACGCATCTCCCGCAACAGGGTTTCCAGGTACGGGAGCCGGCGTTCATCCCGATAGTCTTCCTTGATCGACTCCACCGCGCCGAACTTCAGCAGTGCCTGACTGCACGCCTCGAACGGCGCTAAGCCCGTCCGAAGATTCTCCTCCGTTTGCAGGGCAAGGTGTTCCTCGATTTCATCGTTCAAACGCGCCTCGGTACGTTATCTCGATAGGCAGGCACCCAACCGCGTTAGGAACCGCCTTAGAGCTCGCATGGCAAAATCCTCATTCGCATTCCGCTTCCCTTTTCTGGGTAGCTTGTTGAACGGCTCAGGCGGCCTTAGTTTCGAAAAATCGGGGCAGCAGACGGGTTGAGTCAGCATGAAAGTCAACTCCGAGGAAACGTGAATGAAAGCCGCTTCGGTCAGATTTCGCCGGAGGCCTTTTTTTAAGCAGCCGCCTGGAATAAATACCCTGGATGACTGTTCCTCCTGTAGCAAATCAATAGGCCGCTCGTCGCGGCCTAATGGACAATCATGGCTCAACTTCTAATTTGCGCAGTTCCGAATCCCGGTCACGTCAATCCGATGCTCACAGTCAGCCGCCATCTTTTAGCCGCGGGTCACACAATTCTTTTCCATACCGCGGAAGTCTTTCGACGGAAGGTGGAGGCCAGCGGGTTTGAGTTTGTCAGCTTGCGCGGTAAAGCCAATTACAACTATCTTCGGCCGGACGAGTACTTTCCCGACAGGAATTCGGTGCCGCCCGGTCCCGAGTTGCAGAATCTCACTCTTCGGGCCGTATTCAGCGATCTCCTGGTCGATCAGCACCGAGGTCTCGAAGAACTCCTGCGAACTCGTTCCATCGATCTCATCGTAATAGATACCCTCTTTTTCGGGGCATTCCCACTGCTGCTCGGGCCACCCAACCAACGGCCTCCAGTTGTCTGCTGCGGCGTAAATCCCATGTTTCTCACCGGTTTCGATGCGGGTCCGACAGCGCCGCCGGCCAAGACTGCCGCGGAACGAGAAACGGTACAACAGACCAATCGCGAGCTTCTCGAGACATTCGAGCCGTTTGCCGTCCACGTAAACGAAAAGCTCCGAGAAGTCGGCTCACCGTCGCTGCCCGCACCTCCGCTCGATTGCGTCTATACTCTTCCCGATCTCTTTCTCCAGTTCAGTGTTGCGGAGTTCGAATTCGCTCCGTCAGACAGGCCCTCAACTGTGCATTTCGTTGGGCCGATTCTTCCGAAGGCTACGGAGTCGTTCCAAGAGCCACCCTGGTGGGGTGACCTCGACAGCGGCCGCCCGATCGTGCTGGTCACGCAGGGGACGCTGGCCAACACGGATCTTACCGAGCTGATTGAACCGACTCTTCGAGCGCTCGCCGATGAAGATGTTCTCGTCATCGCTGCAACAGGAGACACCGATGCAACGATTTCTGCGGTTCCCCGGAACGCAAGGGTTGCACCATTCATTCCCTTCGACCAGCTTTTTCCAAGAGTAAGCGTGTTCGTCACCAACGGCGGTTACGGAGCAGTGAATCAGGCGCTCGCCGCAGGCGTGCCGGTGATTGCTGCCGGTCTTACCGAAGACAAAAGCTTTGTGTCCCAGCGTGTGGCGTGGTCTGGTGCAGGTATTAATCTGAAAACGTCGCGGCCGACCGAATTGCAGATTCGCTCTGCTGTTCTTGAAGCGCTTTCGAACGCCTCCTACCGGCGAAAAGCCGCTGTACTGCGTCAGCAGATCGCGCGACACAACCCGCTCCAAGCCGTCGCGGACGCAGTCGATTCGCTGCTCCCAAAAGGCGTGCCTGCCGAGTTGTCAGCCGCTCTTGGATAAATACCGCTCTTCATCTCCGAGATACGGCAAAGTGGAGCGGCGCCCGGCCCTTTCCCAAGGTCCATAACGGGACAATGCAGACGGGTTTCGGTTCAGTACTTTTGAAAGCGGCGTTCCATGACATTGAGAGAAGAACCTGAGTGCCGGAGCCAGGCAGGCTCATTCGACGGTAACCCGGTATTGCGGCCCGTGTCGGACATCTGGGCCGTCGTTGTGTCCCATATGGCTACCCAGGATTCAAGGAAACGGACTTAGTCGTAGCGAATAGCGCTCACGGGATGGATACCCATAGGTCGTCGTGCCGGAACATAAGGACTAAAACGGCCACTCCGATAAGAATCACGCAACCCGAGAGAAATGTGACAGGGTCAGCACCGCTGACTCGGAAAAGGAGCGTCGAAAAGCTGGATAAACAGTCTGGCGGCGATGAATGCAGTGACGTCTCCGATGAGGACTGACTCTCTTCGCAGCGTCAGACGCTCTGGGTATTCCGTCCGTAACGCTCGTATCGGATCGATCCTTGCCGCCCGTCGGGCCGGCGGCGTGCGTGCCGCGAGGGCAACCGCGATAAGCGCTATCGAAGCCGATCCCAGCGTCAACGGGTCGAGCGCGGAAATCCCACGCCAGTCAGAGCCATCCGCAGTGCCTGTGATGACCCCTGCCACACCCTCGAAAATTACGCGCTGCTCGCATCGGATATCCGCGGCGTGAGCTGTACGTCGTATCCGAGATTCTTCAGCTGTGTCACAAGCCTCTGTCGCCTTCGCTTTAACGTAATTGCCGTCGGTGCCGGACCGTATTCCACGTAGGAAATTCCTTCGTGAAGGACCTTCCAGATCAGTCGACAAAGGCGGTGGGCTATAGCCCAGACTGCTTTGGCATAACCCAGACGAGCAGATAGGCGGCGGAAGACGATCTGAAGCTGACAATCTTCCTTCCGGACCGCGGCGTGAGCGAGTTGATTGAGGAGTCGGCGCATCGAACGGTTGCCTTTGGCCGAGCGGTCGCTGCTAGATACCCCGGCACTCTCCTGGACACCGGGGCAAACTCCGACCCACGAGGCCAGTTGAGCTGCCGACGGAAATGCCGCTGCCTGCGGTCCGATTTCTGCGATGATCTGCTGTGC
>DATAYL010000463.1:0-2880 GCA_036272575.1 Bryobacteraceae bacterium
ACGTCATCATGGGTCGCTTGATTCCTGCCGGTACCGGCATGGAGTTCTATCGACGCGTGAAGATTGCCGGCGAAGATGTGGTCGAGGAAGAAGCAGTACCGGAGCAGGAAGTCTCTTTTGCTGACGGCCTCGGCGACTACTGGGACGACACGCCCGGCATCTATACTGGCGGCCTCTCGGAAGATCTGGAGGCCGAACAGGCCTCAGTGCTCCCGACGAAGTCTAAAGCTACGAATACTCAAGCTCAAAAAGTGGACAGGCGGCTCTCCGGAGCCGCCTTTTTTGCATTACCGGACTCATTCCTCACGGAGGGCGGTCATAGGGTCGACAGTGGCCGCTCGTTTTGCCGGCAATAAGCTCGCAGCCACCCCCACCACAGCCATTGCGGTGATCGCGGCAGTAAGCGTCAACGGATCTCTCGGCTTTAGACCATAGAGCATCGACGCCGCGGCATTCCCGGCCGCCAGCGCCAGTCCTGTCCCTATCGCCAGGCCAATCCCCAGCAGAATCGCTGCCTCGCGCAACACCATGACAAGAATATCGGTGCGGTTTGCTCCGAGCGCCATCCGCAAACCAATTTCACTCCTGCGCCTTACCACCAGATACGAGATCACCCCATAGAGCCCGATCATCGCTAAAAGGGTTGCCAAGCCGCCGAAAAACCCTGATAACGTGGCCATCAGGCGCTCACGCAGTAAGCCGTCGCGAATCTGTGTCTTGAGCACAGTGAAATTCAGCACTATCCCCGAATTCATCTCGCTCATGGCGGACTTAATGGAAGAAATCAGCGCTGAGGATGCTTCGTTTGAACGGATCACCAGCGTCGACTGCTCTTCCGGTCCATTTGCCTGAGTGAAGGAGACGAACACAATAGGCGCCGGCCTCTCGCGCAGGGTGTAGTACTTCGAGTCGCTCACTATCGCGATCACTTGGTACGTCTGATCCGGTTTGCCGGAATCATGAAAAATCCTTCCCAACGGATTGGCCGCTCCGAAGAATTTTCGCGCAAAAGCTTTACTTACAATGGCAACACGCGGTGACGTCGGCATATCTGTCCGACTAAAATCGCGCCCTGCAAGCAGCGGCATTTCCATAGTCTGGAAATACCCAGGGCTCACGCGGTCAAACAGAACATTTTGTCTATGCGGGCCGTCCGGGATGTCGACGTTATCGTCCCATCCAACATGACCCAAAGGAGTGATCAGCGTTTCCGCAACTGAACTCACCCCGGGAATCCTTTGAATGCGCGCTATTAAATCCCGCTTGAATGCCATCTGGTTCTCTTTGGGCAGCTTCAAGGGCGAGTAGTCAAAGTCCGCAACCAGAACGTGATTTTCGTCGAATCCCGCATTCACCTCCGTGAGGTTCTGGAAAGTCCGCACGAACAAGAGTGCGCCCGTAAGGAGTACCAACGAAAGCGCTACCTGCGATATTACGAGCGCACGTCGCAGGAAGAGGCTCTCTCCTGCGGCTGAAAGTCCGCGTCCGCTTGCCTTCAACGTCGCACCGGGTTCAGTGTGGGAAGCCTGGATTGCCGGAGTCAGCCCGAATAGAACGGAGGCCAAACCCGCCAACCCTGCCACGAAACCGAGTACTCGCCAATCGAGCGTCAATTCAAGAAAGATACGGTCCTGCTGCGTGCTCAAAAACGTTACCATCGCTCTGCTCAGAAACTGGGCCAGTCCGGCTCCTACAGCCGCTCCCAAAGTCGCGAGCAGTAAACTCTCAGTCAACAATTGCCGAATCAGCCGCGAGCGCGACGCGCCAAGGGTTAATCGCAACGCCATCTCTCGCTGCCGGGCGCTGGCCCGCGCCAGCATGAGATTCGCGAGGTTGGCGCAGGCGATCAGCAGCACCAGGCCGGAAAGAGCAAGCAACAACCAGAGCGGCTCCTGGTAGTCGGTTCGCAGCGTGGAAAAGCCCGTCCCGGCGGGGACAGCACCCAAACGGAACGAAAGGTAATCCTTTCTTGCTTCGCTGTCGAATTGGGCGGGCACCGTTGCTGAGAATATTCCCGGAGAGATTGCAGCCAACTGCGCGGACGAGCGCTCCAGAGTCCAGTTGGGCTTCAGACGGCCGATCGTGGTAATCCACCAGGAAAAGGCGCTATCCATCAAAGAACCTTTTCTGGAAAAAATACCTTCCGCACATAGAGGAATAGCGATGTCGAAGTTCCGTCCTACCTCGACACCATAAAAGTTGGGCGGCGTTACGCCCATAACCTGGAACGGATGCCCATCCAGCACGACTTTCCTTTCCAGCACTCCAGGATCGCTGCCAAATTCGCGCTGCCAAAAGCCATAGCTCACCACTGCGCCCTGGGCCCCGCAGCCGCGGTAGTCGTCCGGTCGAGAAATGAGCCTCCCTAGCCACGGCTGGACGCCGAGGACATCAAAGAAGTTGCCGCTTACCATTAAGGTATCCGCGTGGCGAGCTTCGCCGCCTCGCCCAAGGTTTTGCCTCCTCGGATACCACGCGGCAAGTTCGGAAAATCCCTTTTGTTGCTGACGTATCTGATTCCAAAGGCTGCCGGTGAGGTCCGGGTGGTCAGAATAGAAATCTCCCCTGCAGCAACGAGGCGAGTCTACGATCCGCACCGCTGCCAGCTGCTCAGGTTTGGCCACCGGGAGCGCCCGCAAACGCACCGCGTTCAGAAGCTGAAAGATAGCCGTGTTCGCGCCAATGCCCAGGGCAAGCGACAGCACTACCACGATCGCAAAGCCCGGGTTGCGAAGCAATAAACGCACGCCATAGCGCAGATCCACCCAAATACGGGCAAGGAATTTATCGTTCCCCTCTCCGCCAGCCGGTAGTGGCGATTCCTCACGCCGTATGGTCGCTCGTAACCCGGCAAGCAACTTGCTATCACGCAGTTCTTGC
>DATAYL010000464.1:0-3597 GCA_036272575.1 Bryobacteraceae bacterium
CCAGTCTCAAGAGGAGGAACTCGCCTCTCGGTAGGTGGCTTCCCGAATGAGATGTGCACAAAATGTGGAAGCCATTCAGTCCTCTGTGAAAAAAGTGGTCCCAAGAGGCTTGACTTCCAAACTCAGAAGTCTTTACGTCAACGTGAATCGGCATTACTAAACACATGGCCGTTAGTCATAGGTAATCCACGTGAGAGCCTTAAATCTTAAGTCCGCTGGTTGAAAACTAGTGAGGTTCGAAGCGCGATCAAACCGCCTTCCCAACTTGCCTGGTGGTTTCGACGTCTCGTGGGTAATTTTTGTTTCCCGATTCAGTATCGCCGTGCATGTTCTGATTTCATTGCGTGCGCAGTGCAACCAGTGGATGGATCTTGGAAGCTCTTCGTGCCGGCAGATATCCGGCAAGGAGCGCAACCGCACTCAATAGAATCACCATCCCGGCAAATGCAAACGGGTCGGTTGGCGCGGTTTGGAATAGCAGCGAAGCAATGAGTCGCGCCACCACAATGGACGCAAAAAGTCCCACCGTGATGCCGATCAGCGCAAGTCGCAGTGTCTTCCAGATCACCCCACGCTGCACTCGACCCGTCGTCGCTCCAAGGGCCATGCGTATGCCGATTTCCTGCGTCTGCCGCGTAACGGAGTATGAGATAACCCCGTAAATTCCCAGCAAAGCGAGCAAAATCCCGAGACCGGCAAACGTTCCAACCAGCAGCACAAAGAAGCGTCTCGGGGAAGTCGTGTGATCGACCAGCGTCTGAATCCGCTTGAGTTCCGTCGCCGGTTGTCCGGGATTGATCTGTCGCAGCGTTCTCATCACAGGCATTGCCAACGTGCGGGGGGGTAGCTTCGAACGCATCACCAGGTTCGCGCCTTCCGGCCCAAACTGCTTCGTGCTCGGCAGGTACATCTGCGCTCCTGCATTTTCTTCTGCACTGCTTTCGTGTACGTCCGCAATAACGCCAATCACCTCCGCATCCATGCCGCCTGCAACAGCGATACGCCCAATGGGATTCTGTTGTGGCCATAGCTTTCGTGCGACGGTCTCATTGATGATCACGACGCTTCTGTTGCTGTAGAGGTCTTCCCATCTGATGTCGCGCCCTTGCATCAGCCGCATTCCCATCGCCTTTAGATAGCCGGGCGAGACGATGTAGACATACACGGGGATGAAATCCAGAGCATTCTTTTGCTGCTGGCCCTTTGCGGCGATTCCCCAACTGCGATTCCGGCTCATGGGCAGATTATCGGAAATGCCCACCGCCTCGACACCCGCGATCATCGAGCTTCGGCTCACAAACTCCTGCCATACCGCAGTGCGTTTGGCCGGGTTCCCGTCATTGCCATCGTCGACGCTGATCGCCGACGCGTCACTCGCCTGAAAACCCAGATCGACGTCTAGAACATGCAAAAAACTGCGCAGCAGCAAGCCGGCGCCCACCAGGAGGACGCAGGCCAGAGCGATCTCCGCTATGACCAACGTCGAGCGAATACGATCATGTTTCCGGCCGCTGCTAGTCCCATGCCCGCTGTCTTTCAACACCTCCTGTAAATTGCCATCTGAGACGCGCAGACCAGACGCCACTCCGAAAAGAATCGGTGCACTCACGGCCACCAGCACTGTCCACGCCAGCGCTCTCCCATCTATCCGAACCATGCTGAGCAACGGCAGCGAGATCGACCCCTGATGAGCCAGATACGAGATCACCAGATAGCTGAGTCCTAAACCAACCACCGCTCCAGCGGCGGATAACACGAAGCTCTCTGTTAACGATTGACGGATCAGCCGCCAGCGCCCAGCCCCCAAAGCAGTGCGCATGGCAAATTCTTTGCTCCGCGCAGCCGCCCGCGACAGTAGCAAATTTGACAGATTCACGCAAACAATCAACAAAATCAGACCAACAGCGCACCACAGCACAATCAACGAACGTCGCAACTTGCCACTGACATACTCCTTTAATTCGCTAATTTGCCCTGTGTAGCCTTTTCCATATTCAGGGTGCTTGTGTGAGAAATAGAGTTGTGGAATGAGTTGATCGGCCTCGCGTTGTGCTTGTGCCAACGTCACCCCTTGTTTCAGCCGCCCAATCAACGCCAGGTCGTTTCCGTCATCGCGGAAATCATCCATGATGTACGGCGTGAAGAGATCAACCTTAGCCCCCGGCGAAAAAACCGACCCGAAATCAAATGTCTCCGGCAACACTCCGATCACCGTTACAGAAGTGTTGTTTAGATCAACGGTTCGTCCCACGATGCCGCGATCGCCGTCGAATTGCCGCTTCCACACCCGGTAAGTCAACAGCGTCACCGGTTGAGCGTGTTTCACGAATTCTTCAGCCTTGAATAAACGCCCTAACGCCGGTTCAACGCCGAGTGTTTGAAAGAAACCTTCCGCTATCAGTATTCCCGTTAAAGGTACCGGCTGCTCATGCCCAATGAGCTTGAAGTTATCTGGTCCTGTGAAAGCGAAATAGCCGCTGACAGATTGAAACGAACGGTTCTGTTGCTGAATATCCTGTGTGGCGTCCGCCGAATAGGTCTTGCTGGATTCTCCGGCAGCCGGATTCTTCTCCACAATCCGCACCAACCGTTGGGAATCGCGAAATGGCAGCGGTCGCAGCAAGATAGTATTCACCACGCTGAAAACAGCGACATTCGCGCCTAGGCCGAGAGCCAGAATCAGCACCGCCACGATCGTGAACGCACTGTCCCGCCGCATTGTGCGGAAGGTGAAACTCAGATCCTGCTTCATTACGTCGAGCCAGGGCAATCCGCCTTGAGCGGAGCGCATCTCTTGCCGGAGCCATGTCATATGCTGTCTCGTAGGCACACGCATAACCATTGGCTACATCCGGTCATGTGATGGAATCCAAAAGGCTTCCTGATTTCTGGAGGCCACAATCCGTGTTCAATTGCGTAACACGCTGTCGCCAGAACGGACAGAGTAGCTCTTCTGGACCGGCAATCTGGATCGGGGATCTCAGCAAACGATCGAGTCTCGTGAGGCGTTTGTTCTCGGCGTCGCTTGCGTCAGATCGGGATAGTGATCAACGTAGTTCTACCCTTGGCCGTCAGGGCGGATCTGGTTTCCGGATAGCGCGTCACTCGGAACTGATCGCCAAGAAACAGCGGCATTTTTTGCTGTTCGCTGCTCTTGGCGAGACATTGTGAAGTTCGGTTCTAACGCGAATCCCTCTTTGCTAGGGGAAAAACACCAATGCCTGCCCGTACAACCGGGGCAACCGTTTTGCGAGCGGTGCATGCCTGGGGGCCATGTTACGTCATGCGGAATGTCCTTTCCGATTGCTTTGATTTCACGAGATCGGCTGAGGACGCTCCTTCGAGCGAAAGCCCGTAGCCGACCTCTCGCACGATGCGCTCTTTCAAAGGCTGGATAAAGTGCACGCGCGTGTCGCGGCGTGTAACCTCCGGAGCTTTCAAGTACAGCTCGGCCAATTCTCGCGCGCGATTGAGCGCCTGGCCGTTCGGCACAACTTCCGCGACCACTCCCCATTCCTGCGCGGTACGCGCCGGCAGCGGCTGTGGGTTGAGCAGGAAGGCCTCGGCTCGTCCTGCTCCAGCCCGATAACTCCACGT
>DATAYL010000465.1:0-10726 GCA_036272575.1 Bryobacteraceae bacterium
CCGAATACCATTCTCACGGCCGCCGTCCTCTTCGCGGTCTCCGCCGCCATCTGGTTTCACCTCGCCGGTTCTTCCAACGGACGCATCATGGCCGTTCTCCTCGGTCTTTCGCTCGTCGGACTCATTACGCTGAACGCTCAAAACCATTTCATCGACGTGAAGTATGCCAAAGGCCAGATCCTTAAAAACGAGGAGTTCGTTCGCTGGAACGTCTTTTCCCGTATCGCGCTCAAGCGCCAGGCCGATGGCGCGCAACTGATCGTGATCGATGGTGACGCCAACACTTATGTCGCCCAACTCGATATCAATCATCTCTCCCCTAAGGAGAAAGTCGATCTCACCACGACCGGACCCAGTTTTCCTTATGCGCTCCGACCCGGCGCGAAGTCCCTCGTCATCGGTCCCGGTGGCGGCTACGATGTCGCGCGTGCTATCTCGTCGGGCAGCCGCGATGTCACGGGGGTCGAAATCAATCCCATCATCGCTAAAGAGATCATGCAGAAGCGCTACGCCTATTACAGCCACGGTCTCTACTCACGTCCCGATGTGCACATCTTCATTGAAGATGGACGCTCGTTCGTGCGCCGCTCTACCGCCCATTTTCAGGTGCTGCAGGCCACTCTGGTGGATACTTGGGCCTCCACCGCCGCCGGCGCCTTTGCGCTTTCGGAAAATAATCTCTACACTACCAACGCGTTCGTCGATTACCTGTCGCATCTGACGCCCGATGGCGTGATGGCTTTCACGCGCTGGGGTTTTGATCCGCCCCGCGAATCGCTACGTGTCGTTTCGCTGGCCATAGCCGCTCTGCATTCCATCGGCCAGCCCGATCCCGCTCGCAACATTGCCGTCGTTCGCGAGGACGTTAATAAGCTCCAAAAATGGGGCGCCCAAGACACCATCCTGATCTCGCGTACTCCCTTCACGCCGACCGACCTCGATCGCATTCAGAGTACCGCTGCCACCGCCCACATGCAGATCGTCTATCTTCCGGGCACGTCGGTCGATACGCCCTTCCGGACTCTGCTCATAACGAACGATCCCGCTCGCTTCTACGCCGATTATCCATTCGATGTTCGCCCTGTAACCGATAACCGCCCGTTCTTCTTCTACACTGTCCAGCCGCGCGATCTGCTCAATTTCGTCTTCCGTGGCTCACATCAGATGGAGGACTACAAAATCAATTCGGCGCTCCCGGTATTATTCGGCCTGGTCGCTATCAGCATCATCGCCACCTTTGTCATCCTCGCGCTACCGCCGCTCGTGCTCGGCCATCGCCTGCCACGCGATCGGGGCAGCATTCAGGCCTTGTTCTTTTTCCTATGCATCGGAGCCGGCTATATCGTGATTCAAGTCGCGCTCATTCAAAAATTCATTTTGTTCCTCGGCCACCCCACTTACGCGCTCACCGTCATCATTTTCTCGATGCTGTTGTCGAGCGGATGCGGCAGCTTTTCGAGCCGCCGTTTCATCGGCGAGGACGTCCAAAAACTATGGCGCGTCCTGCTCTTCGTCATCCTCGCCAATATTTTGCTGGCACTCGTCGTCTCGCCCATTTGTGAAGGCGGCGTCGCTTTGCCTTTCGCGCTGAAGGTTCTCATCACCGTCACACTGATTAGCCCGCTCGGTTTCGCCATGGGCATGCCTTTCCCCACTGGTCTCACGCGTCTCGAGAAGATCATGCCTCTCTCCGTACGCTGGGCCTGGGCCATTAACGCCGCCTCCAGCGTGATGGGTTCAGCCGCTGCTATGTTTTTCGCCATCTACATCGGCCTACAGCTGACGCTCATCGTAGGCAGTCTTTTTTACCTCGGCGCGCTCTTGAGCGCCATGCGTTCGCCGCTGGCTACAACATCAGCTCGTCAGCTTCTGGCCTGATTCAAGCGCTAGCCGTTGCCGCGCAAAACCAGTACCGTCAAGCTGCGGAATTTCCCGACGCATAGTTTGCCTGTGCCGGAGGACTTGGAAGAATATTGCCCACTACCCGCAGCGCTTCTTCAAGCGCCTCGACAAAGTAGTACTCACCCCACATAACCGACTCATCCACGCCCAAGCCTTTGTGTACGTGATATACTGCGCCCCGCAAGATTCCCTGCCAGTTCGGATCTGTCTCACCTAGATATTTGGTCGCGAGCGTCCGCAAGATGTGTATCGCGGTTGACCAGTAGAAATGTCCCTTCATCGGATCGCCAATATGACGGCAGAGTCTAAGCAGCCCTGCGCTAGCGATCGCCGCCGCGGACGTATCGAGAATGCGCCGGCTCTCCGCCGGCGCATTGTAATCCCACGGAGGCACTCCGTCCGCGGGCGTATGCGTGATGTAGTAATCCGCGCATGCTTCCGCGGTATGCAGAAAGCGCGGGTCCCGGCTATATTCATATGCGGTTGTGAAGCCATAGAGCCCCCAGCAGAGGCCGCGCGACCAGCAGGAGTCGCTACGATAACCCTGCTGGGTCGATTGCCTCAGAAACTCGCCGGTTTCCGGATCGAAGACCCCTTCATGCGCCGTGGACCCATCGCCCCGCACCAGGTGTTTCCGAATCGTCAAAGCGGTGCGCGTGGCTGCGTCCCGCACCTGCTTGTCGCCCGTCTCGCGCGCCGCGTAAAAAACCACTCCCAGGTTCATGATGCCGTCAATAAAAACCGAATCTTCGGTCATCAGGGATTGAATATATTGTCCCTTCTCTTTAAATCCCGCCGCCAGCGTTTTGCCGGCCTGAACCATGACATCCCGCACCGCGTCATCATGCGTGCATTGATACCACCGATAGTAAGCCGTCAAGAAGATAAACCCAAGATCATGCACGTTCGGATCGACCTTGCGGGCTTCGAGCGGACGACTGTAGCGTGTCGCATTCTCCCACCAAAACCTGGCGTCCCCGTGGTTCGGTCCGAGGCGCTTATAGAACAGCCACATCATGCCCGGTAGAAAGCCATCACACCAATGCGCCAGCCCTGGACCCTCCTGTTCCCAGGCGCCGTCCGCCGTGAACATTGGATAATTGTCCGGATCGCGCTCGATCAGTTGCCTAACCTGTTTCTGCGCGAAGCGAAACGCGTTGGCAAACAACTCGCGGTCAGTATCATAGATAAATTGAATCACTTAGACCCCGCGAAGTTCATTATAGTGGCCTGTCCGCCCCCGTTCACGACGCTTCGGCGAATCTCACTTACTCTGCTACCATCGGGTTGCATGCCCACCAAAGTCACGATTGTGAACAATGGCCCAATTCGCATCGAAGGAGACTTTGAAATTCACGATTCCGAAGGTAATTCGTTTGGTCTGGGGGGGCGCTCTGTGATCTCCCTTTGCCGGTGCGGCCTTGCCGAAAACAAGCCGTTTTGCGATGGCGCGCATGGGCGCTCCGGTTTCAATTCGCAATGTAAAGCTCGTGATTTGCCGCCGCCCAAACCGCGCGTTTGATCTGATTATTAAATCTGTCTTCTTCGAGCGTTGATTCCGTGTCAGAGACGATTGCAGTTCCAAAACAATCCTCTCCCACGCGCCTTGTCGAGCTGGATATCTTGAGAGGCTTCCTCCTTTTGTGGATGACCCTGACTCATCTCCCGACTAAAGCCAGCACCATCTCAAATCAGACTTTTGGTTTCGTTTCCGGGGCGGAGGGATTTATTTTCCTTGCCGGCTTCATGATAGGGCAGCTCGAACACCGTATCGAGCTGAAAGGCGGCCGCCGCGCCGCCGCCAGAGACGTTCTAAAGCGGCTTTTTCGCGTTTACGTTTATCATGCCGGCCTACTACTCATAGCGTTTACCCTTATCGCCGACATTGCCGTGCGCTTCCATCGCATGTCGCTGCAGAACCTATTGTCCTATTACCTGGCTGATGCGCACCATGCCATACCAGCCGCTATTCTGCTGCGTTATCGTCCGTCGCTCTTCGACATTCTGCCCATGTACATCATTTTTCTTGGCGCCACGTTGCTCGCCCGCTCGCTCGCCCGGCGCTGGGGTTGGGATCCGATCGTGTACTCCAGCTTCGCTCTCTGGGCTGCCGCGCAGTTCGGCCTGCGCCACTGGATATACCTGCACGTCACGCTTTTTGGCATAGATGTCCCCGAAAACTCGATTGGCGCGTTCGATATGTACGCCTGGCAGCTCCTTTGGATGGTCGGTCTCGCCCTTGGCAGCATCTACTCGGATCAGCTATCCGGGCACGCGCCATCCGCGGGCACTGAAACGCGCGAGGGAATGCCTCGCTGGTTGATTGTACTCGCCACGTCCATTGCCGCTGTATTCCTTATCTTGCGCTACAGCCCCGTGAACGGGTGGATGAATCAGGAGTCCTATGGCTGGCTGATTGATAAATGGCACCTTGGCCCGGCGCGCGTGATCAACTTTGCGGCTATCACAATCTTCTTCGTCCGTTTTGGACAGCACATCGCCTCGCTCCCTGTGTTTCAACCGCTGGCGCTCTTGGGTCGCGCCTCCATTGAGGTCTTCTCGGTACACATTCTCTGCTGCTTGGCCGGCGACGCGCTTAGTTCCGCTCCTGACCCCAATCTCCCCTGGTCTCAGCAAATTCCTTTGCTAGCCAGCACCATCAGTGTCCTCTTCATCACCGCGTACATCACGGGCAAATGGTCGGCCTACCGGAAATCTCGTCGCCAACTGGCCACTGCCCATTAATCGCTCACAGACTCAGCACCCGAATATCACTCAAATTGCGATAGTCTTCCGCATAATCCAACCCATAGCCCACCACAAACTCATCCGGAATTTGAAAACCCGTGTATCTTACATTTACCGGCTGAAGGCGGCGCTCCGGCTTATCCAGCAAGGTGGCGATCTCCAGCGACCTCGGTTTGCGGTGTTCTAACAGCCGTTTCAGGTAGGACAACGTGACGCCGCTGTCGATGATGTCCTCGACGATCAGAATATGGTGGCCTTCTATCGGCACATCCAGGTCTCGCGTCACCTTCACTTGTCCTGAGCTGGTCTTCTCATTTCCGTAACTCGAAATCGCCATGAATTCAATCCGAACTCTTAGCTTTCGAAAGGCCCGCGACAGATCAGCCACGAAGATGAATGAACCCTTCAATATCGAAATGAGATACAGTGGACCCTCGCCGTAATCCGCTTCTATTTCGGCTGCCAATGCCTTTACTCGTTTCTGAATTTCTTCCGCCGAAATCAAAATACGGCCGCCGTCTTCCGTCATAGCAGTCAATATTAACTTGCAGCGCCAGTTGATACACTGAATTTCCGATGGTCTTGAAATCACGCGCCGTACTTATCTGGCTCGGAGCCGCTGTCTTCACCTGCTCTTCTATGCAAGCCGACTTTGTGACGGTTGCTCAACCTAATGCTGCCTATCTGAACAACACGACTCTCGCTCACTTCACCGATCCTGATTCCACGCTGGTCGGCGCCGTCGAGCAGAGCGGAGTTCTTCTCACCTATAGCAACTCGATCGAGGAACTCACTGTTCCAGCCACCTGGGCTACCTGGGGCACAACGCCGGCGGTTGAATCCGCCACGCCGCGCGTCGGTTACACCGACGGACTGTCCGATTTGGCTATCTTCTTCAGCAAACCGCTTTCCACTTTTGGGCTTGAAATCGAGCCGGGCAATTTAGTGCCTGAGTCCACATCTGTCGAGTTCCTGAGCGGCACGACACCGGTCGGGCTTATCACTCTCACTCCGAGCGGAAACAGCGGCGCGTTGCTCTTCGCCGCTTCCACGACAACGAACCCGTTCACTAGCGTCTTCATCAAAAACAATGAATCGGATGACTTCGCGATCGCCGAGCAACGTTTCACGGTTGCCACCCCCGAACCAGCCAGCTTTAGTCTTATAGCTCTGGCACTCGCTGCAGGACCGTGGTGGTCCGGGCGATCTCGTCGTCTGCGGCTAACTCGATCCAGCTAACGCGCTCTTGAGCCGTCCCAACTTCTTCGATCCAGCCAGCGCTAGCAACACGAGCGACACAATCGGGCATAGCCCCGCAATCAGGATCGCCGCCGTGAAATCCTTGTGAGGACCTAAGCTCCAGCCCGTAATCAGCGGAGCGGCGACGCCCCCAAGTTGCGACAGCGTATTAAGAAATCCAATGGCGCGCCCCACCATGGCCGATGGCGACGCATACTGAGCAATCGCCCAAAAATTTGAACTCGCCAGACCAAAAGAACACACCGAAGTGACTAAAATCGGAAGAACCGGCGTGCGGCCTGGAGTCACGTTGAGAATCACAATGCTACTCGCGCCCAATAGCCCGAGACCGGCGAACGAGAGTCGCACGCCGAACACGCTGCCACCTTTCTTCACCAGCCTGTCCGCCAGGAAGCCGGCAAGAACATTCACAACCGCCATGGCGAAAAGCGGCGCGGACAGAATTTTGCCCATGCCAACCGTCGAGTAGCCGCGCGCAATCGTGAGATACGCCGGCATCCAGGTCAGAAGGAAATACCAATAGTAAGAGAAGAAGAAGACGCAGGCCGACATCGCCCAGAACGCAACATTGCCGAAGATCGACCGCCATGGCCAACGGAGCGAACTCGTAATTGTCTTCGTCGTTCGACCGTCTTGGACTTCTTGATGCGGAGCAAAATAAGCCCACACTGGAACCCAAATCAACGCGCCCAGTCCCGTAACGGCAAACAACATGCGCCAGCCAAAATTAGCCAGTAGGCTCGAACCCAGCAGCGCGCCGCATGCCGGTCCAATCGTCTGCCCGGCTATGTAGATTGCTACTGGTAGTCCCTGTTCAGGACCAGCGAAATTCTGCCGGATAAACGCCAGGCTCGCCAGCGGTCCAATGGATTCGGCCAATCCGAGCACCAGGCGCAAGCTGAATATGTCATTGGGACCGCGGCTTAGCGCGATGCCAGCGGAAGCCAGCGACCACAACAAAAATGCGCTGGCGTATACCAGCCGAATGCCAAGTTTATCCACTAACAGGCCGGCCGGTATCTGGCAAAATGCATACGTCCAAAAAAATGCCGAAAGCAACAGTCCCATTGACGATGGAGGCAGTCTGAAGTCATGCATGATCGAGGCCGCGGCGATGCTAAGATTGCCGCGATCGACGTAACTGATCAGAATACCTGCAAAAATGAGCGCGAGTAGAACCCAACGCCGGCTCATCGCTCCTGAAACGTCCAGCCGGCGATCTCATCGAGGAGCCGCACCACGGCCTGAGCAGCGCTCTCCAAAAAACGTGCGCCTTTCTCCGCCGTGGCGAGCTTCGGCATTCCCAGGACACCGCTCGTGGAAAGCTCATCGAACTCGTTAATGAGCGAAAATGGCGGCTGTTTGAGCATGTCGATCGTGCGATACCCCATCTCCGGACCAGGTCCGTCGCTTTCTGCTTTCGACATGTCCACAAGGTCCGGATGGCGCGCGAGCAAGACCGAAGTTTCCATTTCGCAGGCGTGCCCCATGCCGCCTTCCGGCGATGAGCGGATTGCCGTAAACTCTTCGGCCGCCAGGTTCCAATAGGTTGCGTACACGATGTAAAGCTCGCGCATCTCTTCAAACTCGCTCTTCAACTCCCGTTGCGCCGCCTTGCACGGAATATCGTTGCCACCATGGCCATTGAGCAGCAAAATCTTTCGTGCGCCAAGAACAATCAGTGATCGGCAAATGCCGCGAATCATTTCGACATAAGGCTGGAAGTCGAGACTAACGCAACCAAAACGGCGGTGGTGCGGCGAGTGCCCCAACCATTGCACCGGCAACAGCGCGATGTCTGCGGACTTCAATTCTTCCACGCGGTTTGCAACTTGCGAGACAATCAGGGAGTCGGTAAAAACCGGGAGATGCGGTCCATGCTGCTCCAGCGAGCCGAGCGGAATCACGAAAATGCGTTCCTTCAGTTGGGCGAGATCAGGCCAGCGAGCATACTCCAGACGCATCCCTCTAGAGTAGCGGCGTTCAGCTTCGGCAGTACTGCGATTCGGCTGGTGCCTCATAACTCACGGCCAGCCGCGGCGTCGCTAGCCGCTCGTGATTCTCCAGCTTCGAAGTAAGGCACGCTTCGAGCACGCCGCTGGTCAACAACGTCCTCTGTATCGGGTAAGGCGCGCGGCCAGTCCGGAACATCTGCTCTATCTTTGAAACCAGGCAGGCTGAGTAGGTCACGTTTGGCACAGGCGAAAGAAAAAACTGCGTGGAGATAATCCCCGGCCCGCGAACGCGCGCCGCAAAATTGAAGTCCTGCAAAGCCCCGTCGAGCATCAACAAGTTTGCTCGCAGTCCGTCCGCGTATTCAATGAGGTACGCCGAGGGATTCTTGACTAGAGTTTGCAGAACTCCGGGCGCCCCCAAATCCTGCGTCCTGCCGTCTTTCACCGTCAAACCCAGCGGTGTATCGCTCCGCGAAAGCGCTGAGCTCAGTAGCTCATGCGACCACACGCCGCTCTTGCCTGCTTCCCAAACACGATCGCCCTCAATCAACTGAACGGACTTGACGCCAGTCTCTCCGCCCTTTCTGCGTTCGAGCATGCACTGCAATCCTTCAAGAGCATGAAAGTCCATCGCATCGGAACCGCCTTCGCCAATCATGAGCGCTTCTTCGATGTGCGCGCCCATTGGCATCTCAATATCCGGAAGCCGCCAGGTCACCGGCAGCGAGGAGCCGCCCAACATCGGAAAGCCAAGCTGGCGCGAGGCCGCCACCATTTTCGTTGCTTTCTCGAAACTGTAGGAAAGGTGCTTGTCATTGTAGACCGGAACGGCGCGGCCGCTTGCCTTGAAGACCTCGAAGCACTGCTCGAAAAACTCGTAGCGTGGGTAAAGTTTCTGCCCTTTCGCGTTGCTCGGATAATCTCCGTGCTCCGCCACGATCAACACAGCGTCGCAGGCCAGCTTGTGGCCGCCGCAGCACAGTGCCTCAGCTATCGTGGGATACACTTTGAAGCCGAATTCGGTTGCACGCTGCTGGCTCAGGTCTCCCTCCGGCTTCTGATCCACGTACAGCGAAACCACCTGGACATCCGGCTTGTGCCAGGTTCCGTCAATCGGGTAACCGACCAGAAACCGGTCGCCTATGTGCTGCCCGTGCGAAAGATATTTATAGATCGTTGTAATCACCGCGACACGCGGTGCGCGCCGTTGCTGCGCGTGCGGGGCTATCGCAACCGCGGCGGTAGAGGCAAGAAACTCACGGCGATTCAACATGCTAAGACCTCTCAAACGTCGACTCAGCCGGCGCCTGATAATGAATGGAAAGATGGCTGGTTTCGATCCGCGCCTGATTCCGATACAAGCTCTCCACTCCGCTAGCTGTCAGGCCGGTGGTCAGGAGCGTTCGTTCAATCGGATACGGAGTCTGCCCCGTGAGAAACATGTGTTCCATATGAAAAACCAAGGGACTGAAGAATGTCGCCAGTGTCGTTCTGCCATCCGGCATGGGCAAATACATCTGGTTCGAGAAGACGCGGGTTGATCGGTCGAGCCGCGCGGCAAAGTTGAAGTCGCGCACCAGTCCGTGCATTAAGAGCATGCTGCAGCGCAGCCCATCCTCATGTTCGTAGGTATAAGCGACGGGATCCTTAACCAACTCGCGCATCTGGTCTGCCGTCGGCATAATGTCGTTGAAGCCGGGCCGGGCCGGCGTTAACGTGTGACTGCGGCACAGCGCCGCCTGCATGAGATCGTGCGACCAGGCTCCCTCTTTCATAGCCGCCCAGAAACGCTCGCCGCGATAAGCCTGCAACCAGCGAACCCCTGATTCGCCGCCCGTTCGCCGCTCCACCATGCACTGCACGGTTTCAAGTCCATGAAAATCATAGCTATCAACACCGCCATAGCCAATGCATAAAGCTTCGCGAACAGGCGCGCCCAGCGGCATCTCAACCGACGGAATGCGCCAGGTCACAGGCAAACTCGACCCGGCCATAAACGGAAAATGCATGCTGCGGGACGTGTCATACATCTCCTTTGCCCAGGCCCAATTCCAGGAAAGATGCTTGTCGCTAAACAAGGGTACAGCGCGGTTCGAGGAACGATAAACCTCGACGATCTGTTGAAAAAATTGATAGCGTGGATACTCGGTCTGTCCCATTTCGTTGCGTGGATAATTGCCGTGCTCGCCCACTAAAACCACGCCGTCAACCGAAAGTTTGCCGCTTCCCTGAGTGAGCGCTTCGGCGATGCTCGGATAGATCTTCATGGCCGGAAAGCGGTGGGCACGTTCCCGGCTGAGGTCATCATTTCCGACTTGATCGACATAGAGCGCAACGAGGTCCATCGGCGGATGATGATAGGCGCCATTCCATCCGTAGCCGTCGAGCAGACGATCCACTATATGCTGCGCATGTGAGTACTTGCGATAGACCGTAACGACTGCCGCCAGTTTGAGGCGAGCCTTCCCCTGCATGCCGCAATTATCTCAGCCTGCCTGCAGGCTGTTCGTTCGCCTTATAGACTAGCGCCAATTGCCTCGCTACCTGTTGCTCGGTCTTCGTTCGCCTACGGGCCGCAGTGTACCGAGAAACCCATCGATGCCAATCGGCCTCCCATCCGGCCGCTTCGCGTCGAAACTTCTGCCGAACGGAACAATCACGCCATCAGTACCGGTGGCTGACGGGAGCCAAAAACCTTCGGTCAGCGCCCCCGGCACGCGCAGCACCCGCAAATAGAAACTACCGGCCTGCACTTGGGGTAACTCATCCAGCGCCTTCGTCGCCTCTAGAATTTTCTTTGCCGGGGCGCCATACCGCAGGTTGGACAAAGTAGGCGGCAGCGATGCGCTCACCTCACCCGC
>DATAYL010000466.1:0-10272 GCA_036272575.1 Bryobacteraceae bacterium
CTGCCCTAACCTTCCCGGTCCCCACCCGTCGTTTGATGTGATGCTCGTGCCGTTACCGGTAACATAAGTTTTACGTTCGTCGTCGTCATATGCAATGGGATTATGGCTCTTATATCCTTGAAACGTTAGCCTGAATCCTTAACTCAACGCCGTCCGCATTTCATCTTAAACACCGAGGAATCATGGCCACCCAGCCGCCTACACAGCTCGAACCACATACTCCTGAAACCGAAGAACGTCAGTTATTTAGGGCCGGTGTACACGGCCGGTCTCTACCGGATCTGGACCACGAAGATAGCGGCGGCGGTCCCAGCCGATGGTGGGTGTGGCTTTTGGTGTTCGCCATGATTGGTTACGGCTGCTATCGCTTATATCGATTCGAGACGACCAAGCAGACGCACGCGGCAGGTGCCAGGCGCGGCATGTTAAAGCCTCGTAGTATTCCGGTGGTAGCTGCCGAAGTCCGGCGCGGCAATATGCCGGTCTACTTGGAAGGATTAGGTACCGTAACCGCCTTCAACACCGTCACCGTGAAGCCCCGAGTCGATGGCCAACTGATTAGCGTCAACTTCAAGGAAGGCCAATTTGTCAATAAAGGCGATGTGCTGGCCGAAATCGATCCCCGCCCTTTTCAAGTCGTTCTTGAGCAGGCGAACGGCGCATTGGCTCAGGCCAAGGGCAATCTCGCACGAGATGAAGCTGCCCTGCGCGACGCCCAGGTGAATTACGTTCGCGACCAGGAGCTGTTCAAAGAGAACATTATTGCCAAACAACAGCTGGACACCCAGTTGGCCACCGCCGATCAGTCCCGTGGAGCAATCGAAGCGGATAAGGCTGTTATTGCATCCTCCCAAGCTACTATCGATAGCGCCAAACTAAACTTGGTTTACACCAAGATCACGGCGCCGATCAGCGGCCGGATCGGCTTGCGCCAGGTAGATTCCGGCAATATGGTGCATTCGGCCGACGCAACTGGTATCGCCATCATCACGCAGCTCCAGCCAATCTCCGTGATCTTCAATATTCCGGAAGATCAGCTGCCCCCGGTGCTCCAAAAGCTCCGCCTGGGAGCACATCCGCAAGTCGAGGCATACGGCCGCGATGGCCGAGCCAAAATTGCCGACGGCACACTGCTCACGGTTGATAACCAGATTGACCAGACGACCGGAACATCCAAGCTCAAAGCCATATTCCAGAATAAAGACGCAGCCCTGTTTCCGAACCAGTTCGTGAATGTCCGTCTCTGGCTGGACACCCATAAAAACGTGCTGATCGTACCCTCGGTAGCCATTCAGCGAGGCCCCACCGGCACCTTTGTGTATGCTGTCCGCGACGACAGTACAGTGACAGTAAAAGACGTTAAAGTGGGACTGACAGAAGGCAACAGCGTCTCAATTGATGACGGACTTCAGGCCGGCGATAAGGTTGTCGTCGATGGCGCTGAAAAGCTCACCGAAGGCATGAAGGTTTCAGTGCGCCAGCCTAATGCGGGCACCCAAGAGCGTATAAACCGTAACTCCAATTCGGGCCTGCTGCAATGAGTCCTTCTCGGCCGTTTATTCTCCGGCCGGTCGCCACGTCATTGTTGATGGCGGGAATTCTAATTGCCGGATTCATCGCCTATCGCCAGCTACCCGTTTCCGCACTGCCGGAGGTGGACTATCCCACCATTCAGTGTGCGACTTTCTACCCCGGCGCCAGCGCGGAAGTTGTTGCCTCGTCAGTAACTGCACCGCTTGAGAGGACTTTCGGACAGGTCCCCGGGTTGAAGCAGATGACGTCTACCAGTTCGTTTGGCAGTTCCATTATCACGCTGCAGTTCGACCTGGACCTTAACATCGATATCGCCGAGCAGCAGGTCCAGGCTTCGATCAACGCGGCGGGAACTTACCTGCCGCCCGACCTCCCTAACCCGCCCATCTATAGCAAGGTAAATCCAGCTGACGCGCCCATCGTCACCTTAGCGTTAACCTCGACCACGATTCCTCTGACGAAAGTCGAGGATCTAGCGGATACGACTCTGTCCCAGAAGATCTCGCAATTGCCGGGCGTTGGCCTGGTTACGATCAGCGGTGGTCAGAAACCCGCTGTCCGCATCCGCATCAATCCCACCGCCCTCGCTGCTTATGGGCTTGGTCTCGAGGATGTGCGCACAGCGCTCAGCCAGACCAACATCAATCAGGCCAAAGGCAATTTCGACGGGCTGCGGCAGGCCTACACCATCGGGGCAAACGACCAGATTCTGACCAGCGCCGGCTACGGGCCGATCATTATTGCCTACAAGAACGGCGCGCCGGTACGGCTGCAAGACGTCGCGGACGTGGTCGATGGTGCGGAAGATATTCACCAGGCTGCCTGGATGAACTCGACGCCCGCTGTCATCATCAACATTCAACGCCAACCGGGGGCCAACATCATTTCGGTGGTCGATCGGATCAAGGCACTCCTTCCGCAGCTCCAAACGTCGCTGCCGTCCGCCGTACAACTGCAAATCCTGACCGATCGCACAATTACCATCCGCGCCTCTGTCGAAGACGTGCAATTCGAGCTGATGCTCACGGTCGCTCTGGTGGTGATGGTCATCTTCCTGTTTCTACGGAACCTGGCGGCAACCATTATCCCGAGCGTGGCGGTACCGCTGTCGATTGTCGGCACTTTTGGGGTGATGTACCTTCTCGGCTACAGCCTGAATAACCTCACTCTGATGGCCCTCACGATCTCCACAGGTTTCGTGGTGGACGATGCCATTGTGATGATCGAGAATATCTCGCGCTATCTCGAAGAGGGCGAGACGCCGCTAACCGCAGCGCTGCGCGGCTCGGAGCAAATTGGTTTCACGATTGTGTCGTTGACGGTTTCTCTGATTGCCGTTTTGATCCCGCTTTTGTTCATGGGCGATATTGTCGGCCGCCTGTTCCGGGAATTCGCCATCACGCTCGCTATTACGATCTTAGTTTCGGCTTTCGTTTCACTCACTCTGACGCCCATGATGTGCGCCAAGATTCTGAAGCACAAGCCGGAGTCCGAGCAAACCTGGTTTTATCGCAATTCGGAGCACATCTTCAATTGGGTCATCGCCAAATATGGCTCCACGCTGCAATGGGTGTTGCGCCATCAGCCGCTTACTTTGCTGATCACGCTGCTCACTCTGGTCGTCACGATTGGCTTGTTTCTGTTGATACCGAAGGGGTTCTTTCCGATCCAGGATACGGGCGTCTTACTGGGCGTGTCCCAAGCGCCGCAGGACGTTTCGTTTGATGCGATGGCGAGGCGGCAGGAATCGTTGGCGAAAGTCATTTTGCAGGATCCCGCTGTCGAAAGTCTCTCCTCTTTCATTGGCATCGATGGCGTGAACACCACTTTGAACAGTGGCCGCGTGCAAATCAATTTGAAGCCCGCTCACGAGCGTTCGCTGAGCGCCTCAGAAGTCATCCGCCGGCTCCAACCCAAGCTCGCGCAGGTTGCCGGAATCGAATTATTCCTGCAGCCTGTGCAGGATCTGACAGTCGAAGATCGGGTGAGCCGTACCCAATATCAGTACACGCTCGAAGACACCGATCCCGTCGAGCTGAATACCTGGACGAACCGGTTGGTGGATAAGCTGAAAACCCTGCCCGCTCTGCGCGACGTGGCGACCGATCAACTGAACAATGGTCTCGAGACGACGCTCGTCATCGATCGTGACACGGCGTCGCGCCTGGGCATCGCAATGCAGACCATAGACGATACCTTGTACGACGCCTTCGGCCAACGGCTGGTCTCGACCATGTATACCCAGTTGAATCAGTACCACGTCGTGCTGGAAGTGGCTCCCAATTTCAGCCGTAATCCGGCTGACCTGTCGAGCATCTACGTTCACTCGTCAACCGGAACCATCGTTCCGCTGAGTTCGTTCACTCATTACGAGCAAAATTCAGCGCCGTTGACTGTCAACCACCAGGGCCAATTTCCGGTCGTGACGATTTCTTTCAACCTGCCTGCGAATGAATCACTCGGCAATGCAGTAAAGGCGATCAAGCAGGCTGAACAGGACATCGGGCTCCCGCTCAGCATTCACTCGAGCTTCCAGGGAACCGCCGCCGCCTTCCAAAACTCATTGGCAAACGAGGCTTGGCTCATCTTGGCGGCGCTGGTGGTCGTCTATATCGTGCTGGGCGTGCTGTACGAAAGCTACATCCATCCGATTACCATTCTTTCGACGCTGCCCTCCGCCGGCGTGGGCGCGCTGCTAGCACTGTTCATTTGCCGGGAGGATTTCGATGTGGTGGCTCTCATCGGCATCATTCTCCTCATCGGCATTGTGAAGAAAAACGCCATCATGATGATCGATTTTGCGCTCGAGGCCGAGCGACAGGAAGGTAAATCACCCATCGAGGCGATTTATCAGGCGAGCTTGTTACGTTTCCGGCCCATTATGATGACGACCATGGCGGCACTCTTTGGCGGTCTGCCGCTGGCATTGGGCACGGGTGTAGGCTCCGAACTGCGTCGTCCGCTGGGTATTACGATCGTGGGCGGCTTGATTGTAAGCCAGATACTCACGCTCTATACGACTCCCGTGGTGTATTTGTTCTTTGATCGGCTAGCTAAACGCGCGTGGGGGCGCCCCAGCAAGCAGCTTGTTCGGCAACCGATGCAGCAACCGGTACCGGTGGAATAACGCGTGAACCTCTCAGAGCCATTTATTAAACGACCGGTTGCGACGTTTCTTCTGACGGGCGCCTTGGCTTTGGCCGGAGGCTTAGCCTTCCGATTGCTGCCGGTCGCCGCACTGCCTGAAGTAGAGTTTCCCACCATTCAAGTACACGCCAGTCTCCCCGGCGCAAGCCCGGAGACCATGGCGTCGGCTGTGGCAACACCTCTGGAACGCCAATTCGGCCGCATCGCGAGTGTCACTGAAATGACCTCTTCGAGCGCGCTCAGCAGCACGCATATCACTTTGCAATTCGATCTCGATCGCAACATCAATGCAGCGGGAAGAGACGTGCAAGCTGCTATCAACGCCGCCCGCGGGCAGCTCCCAGCCGATCTCCCCAGCAACCCCGGCTATAACAAGTCCAACCCTGCGGACGCGCCTATTCTGATGTTCGCCTTAAGCTCCGATGTGTACGACCGGGCGCATATGTACGACTATGCCGATTCCATCCTGGCCCAGCACATGTCGCAGATCGAAGGCGTCGGCGAGGTAGACGTGTGGGGCAGTTCTCGCCCGGCCGTTCGCGTACAGGTAAACCCAATGCTGCTCAACAATATGGGGCTGGGGTTAACAGATGTAGCTACGACCTTGCAGAATGCCAACGCGCATCAGGCCAAAGGTGCGCTCGGCAATTCCGTTACGCGTTGGCAGATCGACGCGACCGATCAGCTTTTCAAAGCCTCCGAATACGCCAAGTTGATCGTCGCCTACCGCAACGGCGCGCCGGTTCGCCTCGCTAATCTGGGCAACGTCCTGGATTCGGTCGAAAACACCCGGAATGACGGATTGGATAATGGAAAGCCCAACGTTCTCCTTGCGGTTTCCCGACAACCCCAAGCCAACATTATTGATACGGTGGATCGCATTCGGGCTGTCCTGCCGCAGCTGCAGGCATCCATTCCGCCAGCCATGCATCTGAAAATCGCCCAGGATCGGACCGAGACTATCCGTGCGTCCGTAACGGACGTCGAGTACACGCTGCTGATTGCGGTCATTCTGGTTATCCTGGTCGTCTTCGTTTTCCTGCGAAGCGCGTGGGCCACCATCATTCCCGGAATCGCCGTGCCGCTCTCGTTATGCGGCACATTCATTGCCATGTACCTGCTCGGGTACACCCTCGACAATCTGTCGCTCATGGCCCTGACGGTCTCGACCGGATTCGTGGTCGATGACGCCATCGTCGTCATCGAGAACATTACGCGCTACCTCGAGATTGGCTGGACTCCCATCCGGGCTGCGCTGCAGGGAGCCAAAGAGATCGGCTTTACAGTGCTGTCAATGAGTACCTCGCTGGTTGCGGTGTTCATTCCCATTCTTCTGATGGGTGGTATTGTCGGCCGCTTGTTCCGCGAGTTTGCCGTCACGCTTACCGTGGCGATCGGCGTGTCACTCATTGTGTCGCTGACGACTACTCCCATGATGTGCGCCAAATTCTTGCGGACTCAGCGAGATCAGAAACATAACGTTCTGTACAACTTGAGCGAGAAAGGCTTCAACGCCCTTCACGGCTTCTACGCGCGAACACTACGCAGCGTGCTCCGGCATCCACAGCTGACGTTGATCATCACGCTCGTCACCATTGCGGTAAGCGTCTATCTCTACATCATTGTTCCGAAAGGTTTCTTCCCGCAACAGGATACCGGGCGCATTGGCGGAGCGATCGTGGCCGACCAGGATATCTCCTTCAACGCCATGCGCGAGAAGCTACATGAGTTGCTCCGTATCGCGGGACAGGATCCGGCCATCGACGATGTGCAGGGCTTTACCGGCGGCGGCACATTAAACGTGGCGTCGGTTTGGGCCCAGTTGAAGCCCCTGAGCGTACGCAAAGTGTCGGCTGACCAGGTCATCAACCGGTTGCGCGGGAAACTGGCGCGCATACCGGGCGCCACACTTTATATGCAGTCCGCGCAGGACATTCGGGTCGGTGGCCGCGGCAGCAATTCGCAATATCAATTCACACTGCAGTCCGATAAGTTGTCCGATCTGAACGAGTGGGCTCCGAAGCTGCTGGCGAAATTGAAGACAGTCCCGCTGGTGCTTGATGCCAATAGCGATCAGCAGGTGCATGGCCTGGAATCGAGGCTCATCATTGATCGCACCACGGCCTCGAGATTAGGCATCCGCCCCCAGGATATAGACACCACTCTCTACAGCGCATACGGGCAGCGCCAGGTGTCAACGATGTATACCGGCATTAATCAATACCATGTCGTGATGGAAGTCCTGCCCGAGTTTCAACAGAACCCGTCTTCGCTGAACACGCTGTATGTGCGCACCAACACCGGCGTGCCCGTTCCGGTATCGGCGTTCACGCAGCTGCGCACCGTTCTTTCTCCACTGACAGTCAACCATCAGGGACAATTCCCGTCCATCACGCTCTCATTCGCGCTGGCGCCTGGGGTAGCACTAAGCGAGGCGGTAACTGCCGTGCAACAAGCCGAGGATGAGATAGGCATGCCTGCCAATGTGCATGGCGCCTTTGCCGGCACCGCTCAAGTTTTTCAAGCCTCTCTCAAAACCGAGCCCCTGCTGATTTTGGCCGCGCTCATCGCCGTCTATATCGTTCTGGGAATGCTTTATGAAAGCTACATTCACCCGATTACGATTCTGTCTACCCTTCCCTCGGCCGGCGTGGGCGCACTGCTTGCTCTGTTGATCACGGGTACCGACCTTACGGTAATCGCGCTGATTGGCATCATTCTGCTGATCGGCATTGTGAAGAAAAACGCCATTATGATGATCGATTTCGCTCTGGATGTCGAGCGCAACGATGGGCTTTCACCCAAGAACGCCATTTACCAGGCATGCCTGCTGCGTTTCCGGCCAATCATCATGACGACCTTGGCCGCCATGCTGGGCGGTCTGCCGTTAGCCCTTGGCACCGGCACGGGGTCGGAAATGCGCCGGCCGCTGGGAATCACGATCGTCGGAGGACTGATGGTCAGTCAAATCTTGACGCTCTACACTACCCCCGTGGTTTACCTTTACCTGGATCGTTTGCAACAGTGGTTCGGTTCGTCCCGTCAGGTAAGCCCGCGACTGAAAACGATGCTGACGGACAGCCCGGGCATGACTGCGAAATCGAGGATTTGAGACAGACCGCTTAAACGACCATGCCGATCCCAACTGAGCCATGTGCTGCCGGCCGCGCCGACCAGGCCAGTGATTACCGCTACTAACCCGTCATGCGGCCATCCCGCATCGACACCGACCGATCGGCAAAGGCGGCCGCTTCGGGATTGTGAGTGATCATCAGGATCGTTTGACTGATGGTTTGGTTGAGCTTGCGCAAGATGTCGAGTACCGCGCTTGAATTTGCTGTGTCCAAATTTCCTGTCGGTTCATCAGCCAGCAGAATAGCCGGCTGATTGACCAGGGCGCGGGCAATGGCCACGCGTTGCTGTTCGCCTCCCGAGAGAGCTTGGGGACGGTGATCCAGGCGATGCTGAATGCCCAGCTGCTCCAGGATGTCATTGAAACCCGGAGGACGATGGTGATTCTTGGCGAGCGCCTGCGCGATGGCAATATTGTCGCGGGCGGTCAGCGTTGGCAATAAATTGTACTTTTGAAAGACAAAGCCAATCTTCTTTTGCCGGAGCTCCGTGCGCTGCGATTCCGACATGCGCCGCAGTTCCTGACCCTCGATCCAAACCTCACCGTCCGTCGGCGGCGCTAAACCGCCGAGGATATGAAACAAGGTGGTTTTACCCGACCCGGATGGACCCATGATGGCGAGAAACTCGCCCCGTTTGACATCGAGATCGACGCCGCGCAGCGCTTGCACTGGAACATCGCCGCTCTTAAACGTTTTCTGTAGCCCGCGGACACGGATGATCGGCTGGCTGTTAGTCATAAGAGAGCGCCTCTATCGCATCCTGGCGCGCCGCTTTCAAACCCGGATAACTGGCCCCGAACAATGCACCGATGATCGCAATCAAGGCGGCGACAGGCCACCAGCCGGGCACATTCACAATCACCAGACTTGGCATCAAGGCGGGCAATAGCGATTTCGCCCCGATCGCAAACAGGATTCCAATAACCGAGCCCAGCAGCGCCAAAACGAGGGATTCGCGCACCAGCATATCGAGGATAGTGCCAGGTTTTGCGCCGAGCGCTTTCAGAATTCCGATTTCGCGCGTGCGCTCGATCACCGCCGTGTACATCGAAAGAAACACCACCAAAAAGCCCACCAGAATTGCTAAGCCTTCGATCACCCGGATGAAGATCTTCAATTCCGGAATGTTGTTGATGTTGAAGTTGGAAAGAATGGCCTGCATGGAATAAGCCCTCATGTCTCCCTTCAGCAGTTGATTCAGAGTATTGACCTCCTGATTGGTTAGCGCTGGATTATCCAATTTCACCAGGATCTGCGACACCTTACCCGTTTGGGACGTAAGGCGCTGGAGGGTTGGAAGCAAAACAATCAAATGACCAAGCAGGCCGCCTTGCATAACGCCTGAAACCGTAAATTCGTGGTTCAAGAGCTTCCATTTCTGCCCTGGATGAAGGTGGTTCTGGTCCGCGTAAAACTGGTCAACTAACAAATCGTCAGGGGCGCTCGGCAAACGGCCGGAGACCATCGGGATGCCGCCGCTCATTTTCTTCAATGCATCGATATCTACGCCCTGAACTGTCGTGATCAACTCCACTGGCTCGCCAAGAACACCGATAGCCGATACAACATGTGGCTGCCGAGAAACAAGTTGAACAACTTTATCGGAGACTTGACCCGAGCCGAAGCTGAAAGTTGCTGGTCCGCTTTCCGGCTTAAGAAAGATGTCCGCCCCGGTGCCCTTCTGTCGGTTAGCTGAGTCCTGCAAGAGCCCATCGCTCAGGCCGATCAGAGTCAGAATCGACATGACTTGAACACCGATGACGAGCGCCGAGAGCAGCGTTCGCACCCAGCGATGCCGAAGATTTTCAAAGACTAGTTTGTTGATCATCCAGTATGCGCCTAAGGTTGAGTCGCCAGGAAATCGGCTGCGACTTTCACGATGGACATATGCCTTTTCTCTACTCTCTCATTGAGTGCGCGCATGGTTTGATCATCGATACGATTTTGAAGCAAATCGAGAGCGGCTCGCACCCGAGGCTCTCGTTCGAGCAGACTCTCCCGTACCACAAAACAGGCATTGTAAGGTGGGAAGGCTTTCTTATCATCTCGCAGAGCGAGCATGGAGGGATCACTTAACTGTCCGTCGGTGGAGTTGCCGGCGGCCATATCGACTTGCTTCTGCTTCAACGCCTGGTATAAGAGGCCGAGGTCCATGCTTTTCGGGGTACCGTTCCAGCCGATGCGATAGACCTTATTCAATCTTTGAAACCCGTCCGGGCGCGTGAGGAATTCATAACCTATGCCCAGTTTCCACTGTCGCGAACTTGCGCCAGAGAGATCCGGCGTAGGAAGACGGGCGCCGTCTTCACTTCTCACAACCATGGCGAAGGTGTCGTTAAAGCCCAAGGGCGGCAGCCAGGCTAGATGAAAGCGTCGCAGGTACTCCTCCTTGACGATGGTGTATGCCGCAGTTGGATCGGCGGGCACATTGCGCTTCAAGACGACTTGGGCGGCCGTG
>DATAYL010000467.1:0-36757 GCA_036272575.1 Bryobacteraceae bacterium
GCGCCTGGCCGAACTGCCGCAACCGGTAATTGCTGCGGTTTCGGGTCACGCCCTCGGCGGTGGCCTCGAACTAGCACTGGCCGCCGATTTTCGGGTGGCAGTTAAATCGGCGAAGTTCGGTTCACCCGAAGTAACTCTCGGTATGATCTCCGGCTGGATGGGGATTCGACGTCTAGCTGAAATGGTCGGGGTTGGTCGGGCACGGCATCTGACGTTGCTGGGGACGCCGATTCCAGCTGAGCTCGCTTCGAACTGGGGTTTAATTACGGGGCTGGCTGAGGACGCCGAGGATTTAGAACAACAGCTGAGCGGCTGGATCGAAAGATTGTGTGCGAACGCACCGGGAGCAATGGCTCTCACCAAGGGCATTCTGGCAACCATTCACGCTGACTTGCGGGAGCACCATGCCAGCGCCGCCGCCCAGGCACTCTCAACAGAGGATTGCAAAGAAGGCGTGCGGGCATTTCGGGAAAAACGTAAGCCCGTCTATAGAAACCGGTGAAAGCAAGATGAGCACGATGGCGTTTATGAACGCTCGAGAGGCTGCAGAGTTGGTGCGCGACGGAGATACCGTCGCGATCAGCGGCAACGGAGCGGGAATGATCTCGGCAGAGGCTATTCTTGAAGCCTTGGAGCAGGGTTTCCTCGAAACGAGCCATCCGAGAGACTTGACGCTAGTCCATTCGCTTGGGCTCGGTGATCGCGAGTCTCTCGGTACGAATCGTTTTGCGCACGAAGGAATGCTGCGCAAGGTGATCGCGGCACACTTCACCTGGTCCCCCAGAATTCAGCAACTCATCCGCGACGAAAAGATCGAAGCCTACTGCTTTCCTGGCGGAGTCGTGCAGCAACTTTTGCGCGAAATCGGCGCTGGACGCCCCGGCTTGTTCACGCATTCCGGCCTCGGAACTTTTGTCGATCCCCGTCAGGATGGCGGGCGCTGCAATCAGCGCAGCCGCGCGGAACTGGTTGAGTTGATGCATGTCGATGGCCAAGAGATCCTCCGCTATAAGCCGTTCAAGGTAGATGTGGCAATCATCCGCGGCACCTACGCCGATACCAGAGGAAACATCAGTCCTGAAGAAGAACCGATTGACATGGATATCCATTCCATTGCGCTGGCAGCCCATAATAGCGGCGGACGGGTTCTTGTACAGGTACGGCAAGTTGTCGAAGCCGGAAACCTGCATCCGCGAAGCGTACGCGTCCCGGGCATCGTGGTCGATGCAATCGTCGAGGATCCAAACCAGCAGCAGTTCTACGGCCTCGGGTACGATTCGAGCATCTCCGGTTCTCGTCGCGCTCATCTTGGGGAATTGACCGCCGCAATTCCGGATAAGGTGGAGCGGCGTATCATCGCACGACGAGCAGCGCTGGAATTGCGCAACGGTGCGTCCTTAAATTTCGGGTTTGGAATTCCAGGAGGCATTTTCGGTGTCATTGCCGAACAAGGAATTTCGGAGCAGCTCTGGATGAGCGTCGAGCAAGGTGTTCACAACGGGCGAATGCTTGACGACAGACTCTTTGGAGCCGCTCGCAACCCCGATGTGATTGTTCCGTCCATTGAACAGTTCGACTATTACAGTGGTGGCGGTATCGATATCACATTCCTCGGTATGGGGGAGGCTGATCGTTTTGGAAACGTGAATGTCTCACACCTCGCAGGAAACCTGATCGGTCCCGGAGGGTTCATGGAGATCGCTCAGAATGCAAAGAAGGTGGTCTTCTGCGGTACCTTCGATGCGCAAGGATCAAAGGTGTCCTGGTCGCATGGCCGCCTCACGATCCTGCAAGCAGGGAAAGTTCACAAGCTCGTTCAAGCTGTAGAGCGAATCACGTTCTCAGCAGATTTCGCCAGGAAGCAGGGCCAAGACGTTCTGTACGTCACGGAGAGAGCAGTATTTCGTCTCGCCGCAGACGGAGTTGAACTCATCGAAATTGCGCCTGGAATCGAAATCGAGCGCGACATTCTCCCGTACATGGGGTTCCGGCCATACATCTCGGCAGTAGGAACAATGCCGGTCAGCGCCTTTGAGTAAGTCGATCTAGTTTTTCTGTTCCTGCCAGATCTTGTCCGCGGCTCTCAGTGCAAGCGCACCGATGGTCGAAGTCGGATTTACTGCCGCGGATGTCGCGAATGAACTGCCGTCGACGATGTAGAGGTTCTCTACGTCGTGCGATCTGTTTGAGGCATTCACAACGGACCTGCGCGGATTTGTGCCCATGCGCGCGGTTCCCATCAAATGATAGGCCGGCGTCACAGGTCCGCTGTCCAGAATCTCGACTGCTCCGGCCGCCTCCAAAGCCCTTCGCGCCGTCTTTCCCCCATGCTCCAGCATGTTCAAACTGTTCTCGTTATAACCGTACACCACGCGGGGGGCCGCAATACCACTCGTATCTTTCAAATTCGGGTCAATTTCAACACGGTTGCGCTCTTCCGGCAAGTCTTCGCCCATTACAGTTACCCGGATCAGGTGCGGAAAACGCTGACGCATCGCGTTGTGATGGTTCTCGCCCCACGTGACAGGATGACTGGAAAAGCTGCCCCATGCCTGGTGCAATGGGCCGAACGAGCGTTCTAGAAGCAGCGTGTAGCCGCGAACAAAGCCGCGATTTGGATCCGTTTCATAGAACTGCTGGCTCATTGCCGGAATGCCAAACGGGCCTAAATGTCCGTCCATGGGTGCTTCGAAAACACCTTCTAATGTTCGGAAGGGATGGGTCATAAAATTTTTGCCCACCAGTCCGGTTGAATTGGCTAAGCCCTCTGGGAACAAGTTGGATTTTGAATTCAAGAGCAAACGCGGCGTCCCAATTCCATTGCAGCAAACAACGATCACTCTAGCCGCTTGCTCATGCAGTTTACCTTGGCGGTCGTAATACAAGGCGGATTTGGCCCGACCGTGAGCATCGACGGTTATTTCACGCACGCGCGACCATGGCTGAAGAACGGCTCCTTTTCGGATGGCCTGGCGCCAATGAGTAACATCTGTCGACGCTTTGGACCCGATCGGACAACCGAACATGCACTTCCCGTGAAGCCCACATGCCGGCCGATTGTTGTACTCGCTGGAAATGATAGCGTTGTCCGACGGCCACCAGTGCCAGCCCAGCTTGTCGAAGCCTTTCCCGATCGTCTCGCCCAGAACTCCTATCGGCAAAACCGGCGTAGGACGTGAAGAGCGCGGCGGGTTTGCAGGATCTCCATTCAGGCCTGAAACGCCCCAATCGAGATCGTTCTGTTCGTAGTACGGTTTCAACTCTTCGTAAGTAATCGGCCAGTCATCCGCAACGTCATCCAGAGTTCGCACGCGAAAGTCGGACGGGTGGAAGCGCGGAAAATGGCCTGCCCAGTGATGTGTGCTTCCACCGACAGCGTTGAACATCAGAACGGCGGGCGGATTCGCGCCTGTCTCCATGACCGGGTAGTCTTCCCACCGCCGGCGAACATTGGGGCTGAAGTGAAATGCCCCGCGACGGAGTTGGATTTCCCAATCGGGACGATCGGATGGATAGTCGGTCGGCTTAATCCAGCCGCCCTGTTCCAGGCACATCACCTTGGCCCCGAGATCCGTCAAACGCTTTGTGAGAACCGCGCCGGCGGCACCCGATCCGATCACCAGGATGTCAATGTCGCTGTTCTGCACGGCTACGCATCCTTATAGAGCTTGGGCATCTTGCGGACGTTCGCTAAGAGCGAGTGATCAAATGGCTTGACATGCGGCCCGGCATGATCGGTCGGGTAGAGTTCGTACCCGATCAGCTTCCAGATTGCCGGTTGAGTGTAATAGGACTCGTAGACGTATGCCCTCAGCGCATCGAAAACCCCGAGAGCTGTGTTCTCCATCTCTCTTAAAACGGCAATTTGGCCGCTCTTCTCGAGTTTTCGGAACGGCTGGTTGAACGAACGCTCGCTGAAAGCGTCTGCTACTTGCAGACCTCTTGTAATGTCCGCAGCAGCGTCCTTATTACGCTGCATCAGATTTTCCAAATAACTTACTCCTCCAGCTTCACTCGCGGAGGGCATCCCGTCCGATGCCGGAATCAGGAGATCCATCACTGTCTTCAAGGCGCTTTGCACATCCGGCGCTAATGCCTGAGCCGCAGGTTGAATCGCGGCAATAAGGACGGGGGTCGCGGCGCTTGCGCCCAGGAAAACACGCCGGCTTGGCTTCATGTTTCCGACACGTTATCACAATTTGCATCACCGAATGTCGAAAGGTGTATCGTTGCCCCAAAAGGCAAGCATCGCCCAGGTTATCAGCGGTGCTGTGCTATCGCGGCGCTCTTTCGCCAGCGCTGGTATTGCGTGTAGAGTTCGACGGACTCCGGCCTCCCGGCGAAGGCCTGCGACCCCGGCTTATTCATCAACCCCAGATATTGATAAGCCAGGATCTGCTCTACCCAGGGCGAAACCGCTTCCATCTGTCGGAGTACGCGTTGAAACGATGCCGGAAGGAGGGCGCTCTTGTACACTTCGCCTTCGAACTCGAAGATCTCCATATCCGCCCAAATGGCCACCCGCGATACTTTGTCGTGCGCTCGCCTCAAACCTTCGTAGAAGGCGCTCGTTTCGTCCGTTCTCGACTTACGCACGCCAACCTCATCCTGGTAGGCGACGATATCTACATCCATCGATTCCAATTGTTTGACGTAACGGTCATCCGGTCGCGCTATACGCGTACCGTAAGGCGCAATGAGGATGCGGGCGCGCGGCATCAGTTTACGCGCCAACGCGGAGCACGTGTTGACATAGCGTATGAATTCATCCGAATAGTACGTGTCGATAAACGCTTCATTCGGCCAATACCAACCATAGAAACTCGCATGATGACCATAGAGCGTGGCGAGCTCCTCGATCGCTCGCAGTCTTCGTTTGGATGCTAGCGGGTCGGAGACGATCTTCGGATCTGTCCAGTCTCCGAAAAATCCATTGCCGATAAAGAAACGGACACCGTAGCGATCCGCCGCCGAGAGTACCGTATCGATCAGATCAGGACAGGCTAATTGCCACTGCGGAAAGATTGAGGTTTTATAGAAGGCGCGGTAATACAGTGCAGTGTCCATGAGAACCAGCGTCTTTATACCCGCCTCGGCCATCTCCTCGATCTTTGCTGTCCAGTGCGCTCCGGTAAAACGCGCACAGGCCGGATTCCAGTCCACTCCTTCGACTGTGGCATGATGCTGAAACTCGAACCAGCTGCCCGAAATCGGCTTGACCCTGGAAGAAGTGGCAAGCGTGTGTCCCACGGTTGGGGCCAGCAGGCTAGCGGTACGCAACGAAGAGGCTAAGAATGTGCGGCGGTGCATTATGTTGTCACGCTGAGGGCAGGTATTTGCGGGTCGAACGCGGAACGCGGACGGAGTGAACGATGGCGCTGTACAGGTCGGCACGGTACGCGGCCCTGGTCAACTCCAGCGGCTGGCCGGCATCGGCATAGGACCTACGGTTCACCACCAGCACCGCCACCGAACGAGGAATATCGAGTTGCTTGCGCTCGTAACCGGAAGGCAGCTCTGCCGAGATTTCTTCCACCGAGTGTTCGAGCACCAGACCGTACGACTCTTCTAAGATCGCGTACAGCGAGTTCCGGCTGAGGTCAAAGCGATCGAGACCAGGGCAGAGACGTTGTGATATCCGCACCTCTTCGACGGCCAAGGGGATGTCATCGCGACATCGCAGACGCCGGATCTCATAGATTTCGTCTCCTTTTTTCAGATTGAAGAAAGTGAGCGCCTGGGTGTTCGGCTCGCGCAGTGCAAACGAGAGCAAACGCGAAGACGGTACGCCACCCCGCGCCCGGACCTCTTCGGTGAAGCTTCTCATCTCCTGTTGCTGCTTGCGCAAACGGCGCGCCGCGACGAATCGGCCCCGGCCCTGATAGGACTCCAGGAGTCCGTCGTTTTCGAGCAGTCTTGTTGCCTCGCGAAGCGTCATACGGCTGATATCTAACGTCTCGCACAAGGTCCGCTCAGCGGGGAACAACGAACCGGGGGGCAGCGCTCCTTCCTTGATCAAGTCAGCGATGCTTTCGGCGATCTGCTGATAAATAGGGACGCCGCTGTTCTTGTCCACACGTATCGATTCGAACTTCCGCAACAGGGAGGTGCTCATGCTGAGGGCTGTGATTCCAGCGTAGCTCGCGTTAGTCGTTTACCGGTCTTGCTCAGAGCACGGAGAGCATCCTCATTTCCACACTCGGTTGTCGGCGGTGTTCTCAGAAACTCAGCTCCAACGAGAGTTGGGTGAGCCGGGGCGAAGACGCACTTGTGATACTGCCGAAGTTTACATCTCCAAAACCGGTGTCCACCCCTGTAAACGAAGGATGATTAAAGATGTTGAAGAACTGCGCCCGGAAGCGCAGCGTAGCCAGCTCCCGAACCGGAAACTCCTTCGAAACACCGAAGTCCCAGTTGATGATGCCAGGGCCGCGAACCGCTCCGTTCGACGCGTTGCCGAACGTGCCAGCGGGCGGCAGCACGAAAGCGCTGGTATTAAACCACCGCGCCGGTGTCTTGGGACCGGAGGACGAGCTCACCTGGTTCGGCCGTTCCAACTGTCCGGCGCCGATGCCTTCGTTGTCGCTGGGCAGTGTCACCGTAAGAGGAAATCCGGATTGAATAACGGTGATCCCGGAAACTTGCCATCCCGCCAGGGCCGCCTTGGTCAGCCCGTGGCTGCCTTTAAAGATCGGCAGGTCGTAGGCGTAGTTAAACGTCAGCACATTGGGAACATCGAAGCTGGCGAGGCTCTTCTCAAGACCCAGATTGCGCGTATCTTCCGGAAGGCTGCCGAAACCGCCGTTGCTGTCGGCCAGTGTCTTCGAGTAAGTGTAGGAGACCTGGAACAGAAGACCGGCCTGAAGCCTGTGAATGGCTGAAAGCTGCAGCGCGTTGTAGCTGGAATTAAAGCGCGTCTCATAGGCCGTGATGGTCGAAAAACCAAGATACGGCCGCACCGCATCGGGAGACACGGTGCCGTTTACGACAGCGAGGTTCGGAAACGGCTGGTTCAGGTTATCGTTTCCGAGCAGGTGTGACCCCTTGGTTCCAACGTAGGCGGCCGAGACCGAGGTCTGGAATCCGATATCGCGCTGCAAGCTGAACGACCATTTCTGGACCTGCGGATATTTCCACGGACCGAGCACAGCGTTGAGCGCTGGCGGATACTGTGCTCCGGGAACGCCGACCGGATTGCTAAGCGACGTGTTGATGATGTTCACCGAGCTATTGAACGGCGGATTGAACCCGCCAAACTGGCTGTACGATCCCCAGCGGTCATAAAAAATCCCGTAACCGGCGCGGACAGAGGTTTTGCCGGACGTACCGGGAGCCCAGACCAACCCGATGCGGGGCGCGACATCGTTGGTACGCGATGGGAACAGCGCGCGGCCGAACGGCGAGTTCTGACCGGCAACGATGATTCCGTTAAGCGGCGCTGGATTGCTGACCAGTGTGCCGTCGGAGCTGACCACTGCGGCGTTGGTGGGATTAAACAGCGCTGGATCGAATGATCCGAAAATATTGTGCTTCTCGTATTCAGGCTGGTAGTACTCGTAACGCAGGCCTGCGGTGAGCGTCAGGTTCGGGCGCAGCTTGATCTGATCTTCGACAAACGGCTCCAGGTTGTACCAGCGATAGTTCAAGAACGGATCGAGGGCTGTTTCGGTATAGCGGTATGCATGCCCAATCAGGAAGTCCGCCAGCGCATTTCCTGTGTACTGGCCCGTGAAGCTGAACGTCCCGTTGGTATTGTTGTTTGACGGGTTTGCCAGTTCGCTCTTGCCCTCGCGAGTGAAGTCGATTCCAAACTGCACGGTGTGCGCGCCGTGAATCCACGTGTTGTGGCTTTCAAAGGGCATGCTGTACGAATAGTTGTAGAAGTACCACTGCTCGACAATGCCCGCGTACCCTTGCGAGAACGACAGGGTCGGTATCCGGTTCAGTTCGTTGAGAGGAAACGCCTGCGGGATGTTGAGGCCCGGCGCGCGGTCGCGGTTGGACAGCGGTCCATTTTCCAGGAATTTGTCATTGTCGCGATATGTTCCCCAGGTGAACTCCGTTATGAAATTCGGGGTGGCACTGTAGGTTGCGTTGAACGCGATCTGGTAAACGGGATACACCTGGCTGGAACTGCCGACGTTCGGCAGCGAATTTTCTGAAAACAGCCCATATGGATTCTGCAGCGTGACATTGTCCTGCGTCAGCCGCACGTACGTCGAAAGCTTTTCGGTAGGCTTGTAGTCCAGCCGCAGAGATTCTTCCCTCCACTTCGTGAAATCGGGATCCGATGATACAAAGTTGAATGCTCCGTTCTGATAACCGGGAGTCGGCAGCGGATAGTAATACTTCAGCAGAAGCTGAGCGTTGGGATCCAACTGGGAGGGACTGATGATGTTTCCCGGATATTGCGAGGAAAGACTACCCGGCGGCAACGCACTGAAATCTCCGTTGCGTTCTGCCGCGGTCGGAACGACTGCCAGGTGGGTGCCGTTACTCTGAATGATGCGGCGCCATTCCTCCGACCAGAAGAAAAACAGTTTGTTCTTCTTGATGGGACCGCCTACGTCGTAGCCGAAGTCATTGTAGCGGTTCTCCGGAACATTGGTAGCGAAAAAGTTGCGGGCATTCAAAGTGTCATTGCGGAAGAACTCGAAGACGTTCCCATGAAACGCGTTGGTACCCGAACGCGAAATCAGATTCACCTGACCGCCGGCGGAGCGCCCAGTCACCGCTGAATACGAGCTGTTCTCGATCCGGAACTCGGAGACAGCAAACAGATTCGGCGTGACAAACGCATTGCCCCCAAATGTATCCAGGTTGCGGATTCCGTCGATCATCAAATTGTTTTCATCCGATCGAACGCCGTTTAAACTGAAACTCACTGACGAGTTGGAGCCGTAGCCGGGCGTCTGATTTTGTGGGGACGACACACCAGGCTCGAGCAGCACCAATTGCGTGAACTGCCGGTTAGTCAGAGGTAGTTCGTTCATTTGCTTGCCAGTGACCGTATTTCCCTCATTGGCTGTGACGGTATTAATAGCAGGTGGAGTCTCGGAAACTGTAATCTGCTCGTTAGTCTGCCCAAGCGCAAGCGAGACCTTGATGGTCACGGGTGTTGCAGCCTCAACATGAAAGTCGGACTGTTTGTAAGCCTTGAAACCGGGTTGCGTCACGCTGAGCGTGTAATTGCCAACGTCGACGACCGGGAAGCTATACGCGCCTGAGGCGTTGGTCTCCGTCTGCTGCGTGGCGCCCGTATCGCGGTTGGTCAGCACGACAGGCGCCGCGGGTATTACCGCGCCGCTCTGGTCGAGCACCGTTCCCTGAACCGATCCGGTCGACGTCTGGGCCCGGGCCATTCCGGAGACGAGACTAAGGATCAGGCAAATGCGAGAAAGACAAAATCGATTTTTGCTGAAGAGCACGGCTCTACACTCCCGAAACGAAGATAGTGCAGCGGAAAATCTATGTGGTCCAGTGCACTGGTCTAGACCTGTATACCATCGGTAAAGTAAACTGTCAATAACCAATGATCCTGACGGGAATCGTGCTCGCCGTGCTCTCGGGTTTGTGTAACGGTTTGTTTTCCGCACCTATGCGGCTTGAGAAGACCTGGAAGTGGGAAAACATCTGGCTGGCCTTTATCGTAGTTGCGTGTCTTTTGATGCCGGCAGTCATTGTGTTCAGCTCGACGCCGGACTGGAAAACGATTCTCGCCTCCTCTCCCCGTGGTTCGATTACGTCGGCGGTCCTATTTGGTTTTGCCTGGGGCTTCGGCGCTATTTGCTTCGGGCTCAGTGTTGAGCGCCTCGGTGTCTCGATAGCCAACAGTGTGATTATCGGACTCAGCTCCGCGCTCGGTTCCATCGTTCCGTTGCTGACGTCGGGAGATTTTCGTTGGAATGCACAGATAGTGTTGCTGTTGTGCGGAGTAGCGGTGTTTCTTGTTGGTGTCGCGCTGTGCGGCAGGGCCGGCCGCATACGTGATCAGGCATCCGGACGCGCTCTGCCGTCGGGTTATTTATTCGCTCTCGTCTCAGGTATTATGTCCGGCGTTTTCAACATCGGCTACAGCCTGGCACTGCCCATCGCAGACACGGGCGTTCACCTCGGCCGCAGCCGCTTTCAATCAACCAATTGCATTTGGCTTCTGATGCTTGGTGCAGGAGCAATCCCGAACGTTGGGTATTGCCTGTACCTGATGCAGCGCAACCGGACAGGCTGGCTCTCGCTTTCCTATGCGCCGATGTCGTGGCTACGAGGGATCAGCATGGGAGTGCTTTGGGGCGGGAGCATTTTTCTATACGGTGCGGCAACGCCGCTGTTGGGCAACATCGGCCCTTCCATCGGATGGCCGTTGAGCCTTGCGGTCGGCCTGCTAGTAGCTAATTTAATGGGTATGCTGCTGGGTGAATGGGGCAAGGCAAGCCACGCTGCGATCCGCAGCATGAATGCCGGCATTGTGAGCCTGATGCTGGCGATTATCATTTGTGCGGTCTCAACGCGGGTTGCCCCATGACCGCTGCAGAGTTTCTCAAACGGATTGAGGGCCGTCTCATTGCATCGTGCCAAGCAGCGGAAGGAGACGCCTTCCGATCGCCCGAATCAATGCGACGCTTCGCGCAAGCAGCTCTCGCAGGCGGGGCCGTCGGCATTCGTGCCAGCAGCGCCCAAGACATCGCAGCGATCCGCGCCATCACGGATGCACCGATCATCGGTATCGATAAAGTAACGGCGTCTGACGGACGGACTCTGATTACGCCAGATTTTGAGTCGGCACGAGCGCTGCACGCTGCTGGCGCCAGTTGTATCGCTCTGGACGTCACTGTTCGTGGACAGCGCTATGGGGCGCTCGACCTGCTTCGACAGATTAAGGACCAGCTTAACGTTCCAGTGCTCGCCGATGTCGCGACTGTGGAGGAAGGCGTGACGGCTGCCCAGGCGGGCGCCGATTTTATTCTCTCGACGCTACGAGGCTATACGGCTGAAACTGCCGAGGTCAGCCAGTTTGAGCCGGATTTCATTCGCCAACTTTGCACAGCCTGCACACGACCGGTGATCGCCGAGGGCCGCATTCATTCGGTCGAAGAAGCACGAGCGGCAATCCAGGCCGGAGCCGCCGCGGTGATCATCGGGACCGCCATCACACGGCCTCGTGATCTCGCGGCCAGGTTCGCGCGCGCGATCGAGACCGAATACGCTCTACGCTCCGGGAGGCGTCACTTCGTAGGAGTTGACCTTGGAGGAACCAATACGAAATTCGGTGTTGTTTCTTCCGGTGGCAGACTTCTGCTGGAGGGTCACCGCCCGACTCCCGCACGTGCAGGGCGAGCCGAGCTGCTCACACACCTCAAAGCCATCGTGATTCACATCCTTGAGAAAGCGGCAAGCGCCGGCCACACGATCTCCGGAGTCGGCATTGCCTCTGCAGGGTGGATCAACGCGCAAACCGGATCGGTCGCATATGCAACCGAGAATCTGCCCGGCTGGACCGGCACGCCAATAGCCGCCGAATTGCGCACACTCGCCGGTATACCTGTCTCGGTGGAAAACGACGCCAACGCGCTGGCGGTCGCCGAGAAGCATTTCGGAGCAGGACGCCCATACCGTGATTTCACGTGCATCACGCTTGGCACTGGTGTCGGCGGCGGATGCTACTCGCGCGGCGAACTCAATCGGGGCGCCCATTATTTCGCCAACGCTCTTGGACATTTGCGGATTGTTCCCGACGGCTTGCCCTGTTCCTGCGGGCAGCGGGGTTGCCTCGAAGTGTATGCGAACAGTGCGGCGCTGCTCCGCTACGGCGCTCCGCACTTCAATCGTCCGGAACAAATAATCGAGGCGGCGAATCTGGGTGACGCTCGTGGCGTTCTCGCGTTGACAACTCTGAGCCAGTACCTGGCTCAAGGCTGCGCTCTGATCGTTCAGATGCTCGATCCTGAAGCGCTCATCTTCTCCGGAGGGCTGGCGCAAAACAATCCTCTCCTGTGCCGGCAATTACAAGCCGACCTCTCGGCGATTGTCCCTAACTGGGGCCGGAGACAGGTCTCGATTTTCACGTCCCCGCTGGGCTACCATGGCGGCGTCCTCGGGGCGGCGGCCATCGCCATCGAAAGACTCTATGAACAAACAACGGCCTAGGGACGACTCAGACTAGGGTTACGCCACCTGGCGGATCGTGCTCGTACTAAGCCCTCCAAACAGCTTTTTTTGTAGGAATCATCTCTTCCCTACTCAGTTGGCATTTCATTTTTTGGTCCTGCTTGCGCAACTGAGGCAAAGCAGCTCGATTGACACGCTGTGTGCTCAGAACGTTCACGTCATAGAGTTCCGCGAGTTGTCGCGGAGTGAACGCCTCTAATGGGCCGAACGCCATGTGACCAGCATTGTGGATCACCACATCCAAAGGGCCGTTGTCTTCGATGATCTTCTGAATCGCCGCATTAACGGACGCCTCCGACAACACATCGAGCTCGATCGTGCGCAAATCCAGCTTGTTCTCGGTAGCAAATTTCGCGGCGTCTTCCAGCTGTCTTTTACTGCGACCGGAGGTATCACGCATACCGGCGTACACAATGTGCACGGTCTTGGCTAGAGCCCGCGCCATCAGAGCTCCGAAGCCGCTCGATGCTCCAGTGATGACGATTACTTTCTTCATGACTTAGCTCACTCTTACTGTTTGCTCGCTCCCGAGGGATATCCGAGTTTATTGGCGCTAAGGAGTCAGACCATACCTCCATTCGCACGAAGCACCTGGCCATTGACCCACGAGCCGTCGGGGCCGGCGAGAAAAGAAACGACAGCGGCGATATCCGGCGGTGTCCCCAATCGCTCGAGCGGATTCATCTTGGCGAAACGGTCAATCAGTTCCTGGGATTTTCCGTGCAGGAACAGATCGGTTGCTGTAGGGCCGGGCGCGACAGCGTTGACCGTGATCGATCGGCCGCGAAGTTCCTTGGAGAGAATCGCCGTTAGGATTTCGACGCCGGCCTTTGTAGCGGCATAGATGCCGTACGTTTCCAGCTTCGTGCCGACCACGCTGGTGGAGAAATTGATGATGGATCCGCCGCTACGGAGCCGCTTGGCTGCCTCGCGCAGACCGTTGAACGTGCCCTTCAGATTCACGGAAATCGTACGATCCAGCATCGCGTCATCAGTTGTGGCGACGCTGGCAAGGCTCATGATTCCGGCGTTGTTTACCAGAACATCGACACCGCCGAACTCTTTTTCAGCAACGTCAAATAAGCCTGTCACCTCCTCTGCTTTGCTGACATCAGCCTTTACCGATATTGCACGCCCTCCAACCGCCTTGATCTTGTCGGCGACCGCCGACGCTTCCGATTCGTTACCCGCATAGTTCACAACTACGGAAAGGCCGTCTTTCGCGAGCCGTTCAGCGACTGCCGCACCTATGCCGCGCGATGCTCCCGTAATGATTGCTGTTCTTACCATGGATTCTGGTCCTCTCTCAACTTTCTATTCTGTTCACTTTCAGTTGATTAGATATCGGAAGCTAACATTCGCGCCATGTATTGTTAGCATGCCTGGTATGCGCAGTGTGCATCTACGAAACCTCGATCTGAACTTATTAGTCCCGCTACGTGCGCTATTGGAGGAACGACACGTGACAGCGGCGGCGAAACGAAGTTTCTTAAGCCAGCCGGCAATGAGCCGGGTGCTGGAGCGGCTACGCGAAATGTTCGAAGACCCGCTGCTGGTTCGAACCGGGCGTACGTATGAACGCACAATTCGGGCAGACGGCATACTAGGGGAATTAGAGACGATCCTGCCGCGCCTGGAGGCTATGGTGCGAGGAGGCGAGTTTGATCCGGCTCAAAGCGACGAACGATTTCGTGTGGCATTGACGGACAATGCTTCCACGATTCTGCTGCCATCGCTCGTGGCTCATGTAAGAGAGGCGGCGCCTCACGTCAAGCTGGAAGTAACGGCTTGGAGAACCCAAGCGTATGAGGACGTCGCAGCAGGCAGAATCCATACGGCTCTCAGTGCAGAAGGAGTACCCCTTGCCTTGCAAAGTGAAATAATCTTCAGCTTGGATTTTGTTTGCCTGGTAGGCTCTGCTCAGCGGATGCGCACGCGGCGCTTCACGCTGAAGCAATATCTACAACTTCCGCACGCCTTGATTGAAACCCTGGCGGGGCAACAAACATTGGTGGATCGCCCTTTAGCGCAGTTCGGTTTGCAGCGGTCTGTCGTGCTAAGTATTCCGTTTTTCGTGCCAGCAATCTATGCGATCGCTCACAGCGACTTGGTCCTCACTGTTCCGCGCAAATTGGCAAAGATCACTGCCGGGCTAGCGGGGATAAGAGTCGTCGAACCGCCTCACGAGCTCAAGGCCTTTCCCTATTTCATGGCATGGCACTCACGACTCACGGACGAGCCGGCTCACCTGTGGTTCCGCGAACAAATACGGCGGGCTGTTCGGATGGTTTAAATCGCTGGCATGTTTTACAAGCTGCTGGCGACGAACATCAGTGCATGGAGATCGCGACAGCGCAGCGTACACCGACCTTTGCTCAGCCGCGGTTAAGCCCGTTTATCGGAAGAGTGGGCCTCTCGATGCATTGGCGCGATCAGAGCAACCCAGGCCCGTTTTTGAATTAGAAAGACCTCAAATCAGCCGCCATCCAGACGGCCCCTGCAATAGAGGAATTCATGGCGAATTCGAATAACCAGACTGCGATTAGCGAGACATTTCGTGGCCACACGTTCACTATAGACAGAAGGGATGCATGGGATGCGCAGAAAGCGATTGGCGGCTTATTTGATTATGGTGGGGATTTCGGCAACTCGCGGTCATGCGATTGCCGAAACACAAGGAGTGCACTCAGCCGCGCAACTGGGAGCGCAAATTCGAAAGCTGGAGGCATCTTGGGACGATCCGAATTGGGATCAACATTTGACTCACAAGCACATTCAGACCCTCATCACGGAGTACGTTACCAATCAACTGAACGAGGGCGCTTACGCCCGGCAAACCCTCGAGGAGAATCTTACGGACGTCATTCACGAGGGCATGTGGCGCTCATGGTCCGAACATCCTGCCCGCGTTCTGTTTTGTTGTTCTGGTGTGCCTCGTAACTACATTGTGTCTTTCGCTCTGGATGAGGCTGCTGGCGGCTCCACTTCGGTAATTCAGGTTTATGAGCTTGGGCACGGAAGTTGGAGGCTGGCTGCCGAGGGAGGCAGCGAGATGGACGGCTGCGATATGGACGTTCTCCTGCTCCCGTCCGCAGCTGGCGATATGCGGATCTTCGCTCACGGGCTAATCTTCGGAGCGAATCAGGATCCTACGCTTGGGGCCTTGTATGGCTTTTCAGGCGGGCATATTCGTATGATTTGGAAGATGAAAAATACGCTCGGGCTTACTGCAAGGCGACAAGACGACAAGCTCGTTCTCGAATATCGAGATACCCAACTCTTCTACAAACACAGCCTTCCCGATGCTTTTCAAGACATCTACACGCAGACTGATGACGGACTGAAGCTTGTGAGCCACAAGCACTTACTTTGGGACCGTCAATAATGGACGTGTATTGCGGAACTTGCCAAAACCGAGTTACGGTTAAAGTTGCTTATAGCGCCAGCGGCGACCTTCAAGTGGCTGCCAATTTTTACCCAACGGCAGATACGCCGCACTTGTCCACTTTCGGTACCGGTTCTTTCATCTGGCCGGCGACTCGCCACGATACACTTCCGCACTTCGCGTTGATGACGGTAAGGGAGCCGAAGATCGAAGCCCCTGTTTGACTGAGCGACCACGTTCCACCCGATTTCTGATCAGACCAAGTTCCGCTGACGTCCTTGTAATTGAAATATAGACGCCTAGGGGAGGCACGGGCGCAGCGGCCTGGCAACTTCGATCAGCCGGCCACGCCGACAGCGCAGCTTCAGATTGCTCAGCGGGAACAGTCCAGCTGCCAGAGTACGGCGCGGGACTCGCGTGTTTCTCTGTATCCAGCATTTCCAGGAACAGCCTATGCGGACCTGCGAAGTGTGTAGGATTGACGCGAACTGCGAAATCAACTTTCAGTATGTCGCCGGTCACCTCGCATGCGAGCAACCCGAAAGCAAACAGCGACTCTTCCACAGTGAGTCCTTTCCGCCGGCGTCGATTGGCCAAAATAGTTGCCGGCTCTTGATCCGAAAGCAAATACAGGCTGTTGGTTCTGGGGTCGTACCGAACAAGGCATCGGTTCTTGCGGCTCGCCCGGAAGTGCAGACGTGCCTGCGCAATGCCGACTCCGTTGTTTCCGATTGAGAACTCGACCGTAAAGACTTGAGCTAAGCCTTCTCCGTGATCGGGATCGACCGACCCCGGATATGGGCCCGTTTTGATGGACTTCTTTGTGCAATACTGCGGCAGCCCCTGCTTGAAGAGTTGCTGATCAAATCCAGCAAACCAACGCCTCTTTTGCAACTTGAAACGGAATACTCTCCCGTGCCGCCATTGCCGCCATCATTGATCGCGTCCTCTGGAATGTAGGCGATAAAGCACCCTTCGGGCTTCGCCCCGATATTCAGTTCCAGGTCCGGCTTCGCGGCATGGGTATGTGTCACCCATGTGCTTTTCGAAGAGCGGCCCGCGCATAAGGCAGAAAACGCGTTTCCAGCTTGTGACAGCAAAACAGCGCGGGAAGATTCGCCCGCTCACGCTTATTGGTTGCGGTGATTGCCATCCACTCGTGAAAGGGAGGGCTAGAATTGCCTGGCCCTGAATAAGGCGGACGCCGGGATGCAGCGTCCCATCATCTCGATCCAATACCAGTTCTGGTCGAGGTATTTCTGTGGCGTGGTACTCCATGGACCGCCGCGGACCTAGAGCGCTTCGGCGCGATTCAAGCAACGCCTTCATCAACCTTCAGGTTCTCGGGACCAACGAACTCATGAAAACGAACTGCTTTGTGCATTTGGCATAAGGGAAGCCCGGGCAGGGTCAACAGCCAGAAATGGAAAGAGAATTTATGCGACCGCGGCGAACTCTTTAGCTAATAATGAACTGGCGACGAAGTCTCTGGATAAGCGCCTTAGTAATGAGCGCCGGAAATGACTTGCACGCCGACATCATTTCGCGGGCCTTGACCTCTTTCCCGGAGCAGACGTCCTATGTCGAATACGAGAATCTGGCATCACTGCGAAGATTGAGAGTCTATGACCGTCTGGAGCAGCGGTTCGCAGGCAAGCCTCTGCAGGAAGCAAGGATCGCGCTTGGCCAACTGGGAATTCGAGAAGACCAGGTGATAGAGATGGTCGCGGCATCAGATCCCACCGGATTTTATGGAATAGTAACCGGAACCTTTAGCGAACAATCCTTAAAGAGAAACGGTATCTCGCAGGGCTCCGCTATGCCAGCGCTCGGAAGCCGATTGTTTTGCCCGGGCAGTGGGCCGTGCGTTCTGTTTCTGGAGGATTCGGTAGCAGCTTTTGGGTCGTTGACACAGTTGGCGGAGATAGCGCAGGGCCACGACGGGTCCACCACACGATTAAGTTCAAATCGCACGGTAGTTTCTCTGCTGAACAGCACCGACAGCCAAGCGCCGGTCCGCGGCGTGCTCATTGGCGGTCAGCTGGAAATAGCTATCTCAGATGTGTTGCGGAATTGGACTGGTTGGAACAGCGGCTGGTCTCAGCTCTGTGGGAATGTTCGGAACGCCGGCTACAGCGTCAAGTTCGACTACACAGCACACGTGGCGGCAACCTTGGAGTGCAGATCGGCGATGTCGGCAACGCTACTGCTCCAGATGTTCAGATTGTTGGGCACCGTCCCGTCGGTGTCGATCCCTGGCGGCGACGCCGGCGCTGGCATCCCGTTTCGGAACTTGCACGCTTCTTCCGCCGGAAGCACGATCGTTGTTAAGGCGGACACCCGTTACTGACGGTTGGATCCCGCCCGCGTCTCCAACAACTTCCCAACATTCCTTTACCTTCCGCGTACCCTCGCAGCCGAGTCGGTTTAGAAGTGGAAGCCGACTGTCGCCGTCACCGTGCGCGGTGAAACGTAGTGCGTTCCGCTAAAGGTCGAAAGAAAATTGTAGAGAGAATATTGGTTGGTCAGATTGATGACTTCCAGGCGCGCGCTCCACTTGTATCTCTCGGTATGAAAAAGATTGTCATCGCCGAGGGCGATGTCGAAGAGATGGCGCGGCGAAATACGCGGTGGATTGTGATCATCATTTTCGGTACCGGCCGCAGGTACCTTGACGAGACTGGAGCCGTATTGCGATGCCGCGCACGTGCCCGTCGGGCTGATTGGCGTGCTCGGAGTTGCATGGACACTGCCGCAAAACAGTCCAGCCTGGAATTGCTGATCCGGAGTCAGTGCGGAGAAGTCGACGATTGAATTGGTGCCAAGAGGCCCATTGGCGCAGTTGCCGCCCGCGCAGGGTACGGGTCCGGCGACCAAGCCGCTATCGTATCGCCAGTTAAACCCGAACCAGGGCCCATTCTTCCAGGGCTGGTATTGCAGGTGCGTGGTCTCATTGAAGTTCTCATCGTGGTCTATGCGGAAGACAGCGTTCGAACCCTGTCCAACGGGAGTCACGCCGATTCCGCTAACCTGCGGCCCGAAGAACCGCGCCGCGACCGACGACATCACCGCAAACGCAGATAAGCCGTGCCAGTTCGGCATGGTGGCCCGGATGGCATAACCAGGGATCTTCGAGCTGTTCCACTCGATGGGATACGTGATCGGCGTGTTGCCGAACACACTAAAATCGTAGGCGAGATGCGTGTACTTCCATATGTATTCCGCGTCCACCACCAGGAATCTGCCAAACGCCTGTTGGAGACCGACATGGAATTCATTGCGCCAGCCGGGAGACAGCGGATTTGTGATACAGCTGTAGCCCTGGACCGCCGATTGTAGCGCGTTGATCGCAGGATCACTGCAGCCGGTACTCGATAGCACGAGGTTCTCGTTAAAGGGTGTTTCGAGCGTTCGAGCGTAGGAAGCTCGCAACACAGTATTGGTTCGCTTGATGTTATAAGCAATTCCCAGGCGAGGTTCAGCCTGACTGGCTTGCGTTATACCGCGATAAATGTCGCCTCGAATCCCTAGACTGAAGGTCCAGTTTTTAACATTGATGGTGTCCTGAACGTACAGGGCGATCTCCCGAATATTCGCGTGACCGTAGTAGTTGTATTTCGCGCTGTTCGAATTCGAGCAGCCATCGGATGCCGGCAGCGTTCCCGTCCTGGTCAGGTCGTAGCAGCCAAGCAGTGGCGTGAACGAAGGGTTAGGCGTCAGCGGCCCCGTGCACTGCCCGGGATCGGTCAGCCCGGCGCCTGTGTAGGCACTCCCGTCCGTGTTCAAACAAACGGCGTTCAGCGTGGGATCAACTACTCCAAAAGCGTCCTTCTCCGTAAGGATTGTGTCCTCATACGTGACGCCCGCCTTCAAATTGTGAATTCCCTTCACGTACGACACATCGCCACGCAGCCCGAGATTTGTCAACGTCCGATTCTGACCGATCGTCGTGCTCTGCAGATCAGGTGTGAAATCTGCGAAAGGATTGTTGCTCGGATAGTAGTTGTACTGATCCTGCCTTGCAAATCCGCCGAACGTAACCACCGTGTTCGGGTTGATCAACTTGGTCCATGTCGGAGCAATATTGAACGTCCTGATCTTCGACCGCTGATCCTCGGAGCCAACCGGCAGACCGTTCGGACCAAGGCCGCCGTTATCCACTACCAGCCCGGACCACGCCGTGGCGTTTTGAGCGTCATACGAATTGGGAGTCTGGAACCACGAACGCGTAAATTGAAAATTTAAGTTGATGGTGTCCCGGTCAGTGGGCTTGAAGTCGACCCGGTCGAAAATGTTTTCCTGATTACCCGTATCGTGCAAGACTTGGAATTCAGGTGGATCTAGAAAGCGGCCAGTCCGCAGCCCGCTAGCTGAGATGAAATTGCCCCATTTATCCCCGCCGTACGCCAGATCAAATCCGTCGTTGGTAGTGCCAAACGTCCCATACGATGCGGTTATATCACCGTGCGGCTGCTTGATTCCCAACCCCGAGCGCGTATTTACGACAATCACCAGGCTGGTCTTGTCTCCATATTCGGCGGGCGGCGCGCCCTGGATCACCTCCATCGACTGCACCGCTTCGACCGGGAGCTGGTTCGAGAACACCTTGCTTTGCTGATCGGTAATCGGCTGACCGTCGATAGAAAACGAATTCGAGGCGTGATCGCCTAAGCCATGAAAAAGACCATTCGAGTCCGCGGAAACTCCAGGCGAGGCGAGCGTCACGAGCGAGCTGAGCGAGGACGATTGACTTTCTAGAGGAAGCTTCTGAAACAACGCTCGGTCGATGTCCGTGTGCGCCGTCGGCTCGGTCTCGATCAAGTCCTTCGCTTCAGACGACACTTCAACGGTGGTTGATTGGGTGCCCAGCTTCAGGCTGATCTTTACCTCCTCCGGCACAGCGGACCGCACATCTGCATCCTGTTCGCCTGTTGAAAAGCCGCCGGCACTAGCGGTCACATGGTAGTTGTTGAATGGAATATTGACAAAGTTGAAAGCCCCCTTGGTATCGGTTTTCACCGTTAAAGTAAATCCGGATACGGGATTCAGAACTGTGACCGTAGCTCCTGCCATGGCGGCGCCTGACGGATCGGTGACCGATCCCCGAATAGTTCCAGAACTGCTTACCGACTGGGCTGAGGCCGAAGGCGCGCAGCTGAATACCAGGGCAATGCAAAAGAAAATGCCCGAGGCAACTCTCATCATTCCCGCATTGTGCGACGTAAACAGAGGAAACCCTACGGTAATCGCATCACTGGCCCGGCATTCGCCGCAAACGAACTATCTTCCCGCATGAGCGGGCGGCAAAAATCGAGGCTTTCCGCGGCGGCCAGGCGGCATACTGAATCAAGGAAGAAAAATGAACATCCGCGTCATGATGTCATTCTTAAGCGCTCCGTTGTGCGCGCTTTTGCTATCGCCCGTTGTGGCGAACGCTTATCCTGCTATCCGGAACGGCGAGAGTATTGGAAGTGTTGCGAGTGACTCGCGCGACTGTCGCCCCTCCGGTCAAGGCGGCTGTCTCCTGCCCGGAGGCTACTTGCACACCCGCGGTTCGCAGATTGTCGACGAGAACGACGTGCCGGTGCGCATCGCGTCGGTCGGATGGCCTGGCGACGATGGCAACGGTTTTGCTCCTCGTGGCCTTTACGCCGTCAATTACCAGGTGACCATGCGAGGCATGGTGGCCGATGGCTTCAACACCATTCGCATCCCCTGGAATGATCTCTTACTCACCCAAAACGCTGTGCCCGCCGCCAATACGATTGATTACACGCTGAACCCCGATCTCAAAGGGCTAACCGGAATCCAGGTGATCGACAAAATCGTTAGCTACGCGGGCAAGATTGGTTTGCGCATTATCTTCGATCATCACACCAACGACACCGGAGCTCACGGCTACGGTGGCCAGCAGGGTAACGGTCTCTGGTTCGATAAAGGGCCCGGCACGGACAACACCGACGGCAGCGGCAACGTCGGCACCATCACGGCAGGGCAGTTCAAGCTCGACACTCTGGCCTTGGCGCAACGCTATCGGCACGATCAAACCGTCATCGGCTACGATCTCGATAACGAACCGCTCAGCTATGGCGGCACGTTGCTCACCTGGGGACAAGGCGGCCCGGATGATATCTGGGAGATGTACACTGATCTCGGCAATGCACTTCTCCAACTAAATCCAAATCTGCTGATCATCTGCGAAGGACCGCAGACGACCACCCCGTTTGGCAATGGACTAGCGGGTAACAGTCCGGAAGGCGATCTTTCCGCAGTCGGTGGCCAGGGTGGTGTTCCCGCCAAACCCGTCGTATTAGAGCGCCCAAATCAGGTCGTCTACTCAGTTCACGAGTATGGGCCGGAGGTCTACGACTTCGGCGACAACGAAAAACCCTCTACCTACGTTCCGCATTTGAATCGGGTCTGGGGTTATCTCTACACCCAGAACATTGCACCCGTTTGGATCGGCGAAATGGGATCGGATCTTCGCAACTCGACCGAGCAAACCTGGGCCCAGACGCTGCTTGATTACATGAACGGCAAGTACGCCTCCCAGGGCGGTCCGGCTTTCCACGGCGAGCAGCAGCCGGTCAGCGGATCCTGGTGGCTTTGGGGCTATTTCCCAGGCGAGCTGCCCGATGGAACACTGGAGAGCGATTGGTCCACGCCCCGGCCCGATCAGCAGGCCATTACCGACCAGATGCTGTATTCACCAAAAAATCAGCACTGAAACACAAGGGCGGGTTCGCCGATTTCATCGGCCAACCCGCGCCCCGATTGGTATTCTGGGTCACTCTCCGCAGCCTGTGGCCCGACTGGCGACATCCCCCTCCATTATCTTGAACGCTCATCGTCCATTTCCTCGCGAGGGCTGAAGCTTGGAAAAGTTGTCGCAATTCGCAATTCCACAACTCGGCGGGCTTCATCAGCGATACGAACGCATTGCAGCATAGCAACCTTTGTGCAGATCGAATCCCGCAAGCTTTTGACGTCCCATCCGCCGAATGAGCGCAGCTCGACAAAATAGTTTGATTCCCCTATCGAAATTCATCTAGGTTTTGGTTAAGCTTATGAGATCGCGTCCAATTAATGGCGCTATAAATTATCTTTAAGGCCGGACCATCCCTTTGAAATTCTCGCGCTGTCGCTCCTTAACTCTCGCCCTCTCTCTCCTTTCCGCTCCGTTGCTATATGGCCAAGTGCCCACCTTCGCGGGGTGTAATGTATTTCCGGCAGATAACGTTTGGAACACGCCGGTGGATAACCTGCCAGTCGATCCAAACTCGGCTGCCTACGTTGCCTCGGCTAACGCAACGAACAACAAGCTCCATCCAGATTTCGGCCATGGGACATTGCTGACGGGTGGCCTGCCGTACAATATCGTTCCCGGCAACCAACCGAAGTACCCCGTGACCTTCTACTACAGCGGTGACGCCGGGCCATATCCGATACCCTCAAATGTCAACATTGAATTAGGTTCCGATCACCACGCCATCCTAATCGATAATACGAATTGCGTTCTTTATGAGCTGTTCAACTTGTCCGGCTCTGGCTCAACCTGGAAGGCTGGTTCCGGTGCGATGTGGTCGCTGAACTCCAATGCTCTTAGACCTGACAACCAGAACTCGGCCGATGCAGCGGGATTGCCCATCTTTCCGGGCTTGGTTCGTTACGACGAAGTGGCGTCAGGCGCCATCCACCACGCTTTGCGCTTGACAATCGATCACACGCGCGGTTCTCATATCTGGCCGGCCAGGAGCAACGCATCATCACTTACCGGCACTCAATACCCGCCAATGGGGCAGCGATTCCGGCTTAAAGCCAGCTACAATATCAGCGGTTTCCCAGCCCCAGTGCAAGTTATCTTGCAAGCGCTGAAGACTTACGGCATGATCCTGGCGGACAACGGCACGTCCTGGCACCTTGGAGGCATTGGTGATCCGAATTGGAATGACGATACGATGCATGCTCTGACCCAAGTGACAGGCGATAATTTTGAGGCGGTAGACGAATCAAGCCTGATGGTCGACGCGAATTCGAGCGCAACCACGGCTACCTCCGCCAACGCCATCAAAGCTGTGCCAACCGGTTGGGTGAACGTCATTTCCAAAGGTAGTGGTAAGTGCGTCGACATGATCGGTGGACTATCTGCTACTCAGCAAACCGATCCGGCTCAGCAATGGACTTGCCTCGGTGTCAATCAGACCAACCAGCAGTTTCAGTTCACTCCCGTCGCTGGAGGTTATAAAATCGTGGTCCGCAACAGCGAGCTAGCGCTTCAGCTTACCGGCGGCTCGTCGGCCCAAGAGTCGGCCGTGCTCGAAGATTGGCCGTTTGGCAGCCAGCCCTATCAAACCTGGAACGTCACACCCACTTCCGACGGCTATTTCAGTATCACGGCAGTCAGCAGCGGCGAATGCATGGATGTCCGAGGTGCTTCGCCAGCCAACGGAGCTCCGATTCAGCAGTTCTCATGCTCCGGACAAGATAGTCAAAAGTGGAGCTTGGTTCCGATTCAGTAGCGGTGTAGAACCGGCATCCTGACAGGATAATCAGCCAGCAGCTGTCTGAGAACGTGAGTTTTCTTAGACAGCTGCGGGGCTTCCAACCGCTTCGCCAGGCCCCCCTTTCGGCAATCAGCCAATCAAATCAACGCGAAATTGATCTCAATCTGCGCCGCAACCTTCACCGGCTCGCCGCCCTTAACGCCTGGCTTGAACCGCCACTGCTTCACTGCTTCCACCGCCTTCTGGTCCAGGCCGAATCCAAGCCCCCGCGCGACCTTAATATTACGCGCCACGCCGTCCTCCCCAATTTCGACCGAGAGTAAGGCCGTCCCTTGATACTTCGCGATGCGCGCCTGTTGCGTGTATGCCGGTTCTGCCTTCGACACCAGCATCGGCGCCGTGACGCCACCCCCAACACGGTAAACATCGGGAGTGGGTGGTTCGCTGCTGGCCAGTTCTAATTCGGCCTGCGTCTTGCGTATGCCCGCAGCCTGCACCCTCATCGTGTTCGCCTCATCGTGTCGGCCTTGCTGCTGCAACAGTTGCGCGTAGCGCTCCATAATTGTGGCCGCGAGAGACGAATTGGGCTCCTCCGCTGCCAACGCGCTTTGATAGAGCCCATCCGCTGCATCGAGATTCGCTTGACGCTCCTGCGTGATCGCCATCCACATTCTCGCTTCGCCTGCTTTGCCGGAATTGGCTGCTTCCGCCCGCTCGAAATCGCTGAGCGCCCCCCCGAAATCCTTCATTGCGACTTCGATCATACCCAAATGGATCAGCGCCGTCGCGGCTTCTGCTCCGCTGCCTCCTGCATTGAGCGCCATCGTGTAAGCTGCCTTTGCCTGCGGATATTGCGCGTGTTCGAGCGCCACGTCCCCTTCTTTTAGCCAGCCGGTCGCCGGGCTACCGCCTGCCTGCTGGGCCGTCATAACTTCCGATGGATCGCTTTTCGCTTGCACAGCCGCGATCGGAGCCACCAGACACAACGCCATCACCGAAACGGCCGCCGTCACCGCGCGGCGCGGAGCTTTGCGATCACGCTTTGTATCGAGCATCGCTAACAACCGGCCTTCCAGCTGCGAGGGCCGCGCCATCGCTACCGACGCCCATCCCACCGCTGCCGGTGATTGCATCGCCCGTGCGATCTCCAGCAGATGGCTCGCATATTCGGACGCGCATGTGCCCGCCGCCAACACCAGGTCATCGGCGGCTCGCTCCCGTTCCTTCAAAAGCTCCCGCCATCCAACCCATGCCAGCGGATTCCACCAATACAGGCCCAAAACAGCCCGTGCCAGCAAATGCGTTGCGCCATCCCGGCGGCACACGTGAGCCAGTTCGTGCAGCAGCACAGCCCGTCTGCGTTCCGCGTTCCACTCCACCACGTCCGCCGGCAGAAAGATCGTTGGACGGAATAAACCATAGGTGATCGGCATCGTGCCGCGCGCCGCTTCCCGCAAATCCACTTCGTCTCTCATCCCGAGCAGCTTGGCCAGCTCCGCCGCACCCGGCATTCTGCATGGATTCGCCCGGCAGCGTAATCGCTCGATCATCAGACATCCAGTCAGCATTTGCGCCCAGCTGATGGCCGAGCCCGCCGCCCAGATCATCGCCAACAGCATCGGCCAACCTGGCAACCGCGGATGAGATTGCACCGGACTCTCTACCCCTGCCCGCGCTCCGGTGTATCGAGCCGCTTCCTCTGCATGTACCTGGCCGCGAGCTTGAAACACCAAGCCCGGTGCTAGGCGCGAATCGATAATTGGCAAGCGCCAGGCCGGTATCGCTACCGCGAAAAATGGCAGTACCAAAAGTGCAGCGAATCCTACGCTCCAAATCAGGTGGCGAATCGCCGCCGATCGCTCTTTCAACCACCCCGCCGCGAGCCAGATCACCGACAGAACCAGCGTGCTCTTCAGCGCTACCCCAACCAGGAACAAAAACGAAATCGAGCCAATTTATCTGCCCTCCTTCTTGGCTTGGTCGATCATTTCCGCCATACGGTCCAGTTCCTCCCGGCTCAACCGCTTCGAAGAAACATCCAATAACGCGGCCACCACCTGCTCCGGCGAATCGCGGAAAAATGTGTCCATCAGGTGCTTCACCGCCGACCGCTTGGCTTTTTCGGCCGTGACCATCGGCGCATACACGTATTTCAATCCGTCGTTCTCGTGCCGAACATGACCCTTCTCCTCCAGCACCCGCAGCAAAGCCCGCACCGCTGAATAGCTCGGCGCGTCATCCTTCATCGCTTCCCGCACATCGGAAGCGGAGGCCTTCCCCCGCTGGTAAAGAATCTCCATGATCTGCCGTTCGCGCCGGCTCAGTCCGATAAACGTCATCCTGGCCTTCCTGCTAAAGAAATAGCACCTGCTAAAGAAATAGCACCTGCTGCCCTCCGATGTCAATCCCGCTCTCACTTCCCCGCCCGTCCGCCGCGCCTGCTGCCCGTTTCTACAGACAACGCCTGGCCAAGGAAGAGCCCCAAATCGCAGTCAAATACTATAGGTTTCGCTTATTGACTTTTTATCCCGGCTTGACACACCCGTCCCCAAAAACTAAACTGCCAATATTACCTTTCTATTACGAAGTTGTCCCATAGTCTCGAATAAGTTCTAAGGAGAACCTTTGGTGAAGTCTTCTGCCCCACGTGCCCCCAGCGCGCGGCTAGCTCGTTGCATAGCCACGCTATTTTCCATTTACGCGATCGCGCAATGGACCCCCTCTGCCGCAGCGCAGGAAGTTACCGCGTCCATCACCGGCCAGGTCACGGACCCCAGTGGAGCCGTAATCTCCGGCGCCAAAGTCACCGCTACTGATCAGCAGCGCGGCACCGAGTGGCCCACCACTACTAACGGAGACGGAACCTACAATCTGTTGCGTCTTCCTATTGGCACCTACAATCTCACCGTCGAGCAGCCCGGCTTCCAAACCGCCAAGCAAACCGGTATTCAGCTGGTTCTCAATCAGGTCGCCCGTCTCGATATCTCGCTCCAGGTCGGTACGTCGGCCACCGTGATGGAAGTCAATTCCACCCCACCCCTGCTGCAAACGCAGTCCATGGAGTTGGGCACCGTGATCGACGCGCAAACCAACGTTCAGATTCCGCTCGCCACCCGTAATTACATCCAGCTCACGCTACTCGCGCCCGGCGCCGTAACGCCCGATCCCTCCGGCTTCAAAGGCAGCCAGACTACTTTCAACAGCGCTCGACCTTATATCAACGGGAATCGCGAGCAGTCCAACAACTTCGTGTTGGACGGCATGGACAACAACCAGATCTCGGACAACTTGGTCGCCTATGCTCCGAGCGTCGACGCCATCCAGGAGTTCAACGAAATTACCCAAAACGCATCGGCCGAGTTCGGCAACTTCATGGGCGGTATCACCAGCGTCTCCATTAAGTCAGGCACCAACCAGTTTCATGGAGACGCCTTCGAATTCGTCCGTAACGACAAATTGAATGCCAACGAGTGGTATGAGAATCTCACCGGTCAGCCGAAACCCCTGCTCCGCTGGAACGAGTTCGGCGGCAGTCTCGGCGGCCCGATTAAGAAGGACAAGCTCTTTATCTTCGGTGACTATCAAGGCTCACGCTTCGATACGCCGGCCTCCACCGGAACGATTTCCGTCCTTACTCCGCTCGAACGGCAGGGAAACTTCTCGCAACTGCTGGTGGCAAGCGTAGACAATCCCACTCCCACCCAGCTTTATAATCCCTACGTCGTCCAACCCAATGGCAATCGCATGCCGTTTGCCGGGAATATCATTCCCGTGCAGTACCTCAGCAAAGTCGCGCTCAATATCATCAATTCTCAGTACTACCCGGCTGCTACCAATTCCGGCTTACGCAATAACCAGACCAACACGAGTCACAGCTATACCAACGGTGACCAGGGCGACGTCAAAGTGGATTACAACATCTCTGATAAAGACCACTTCTTCGGCCGCTACTCGCAAAGTTATATCACCAATCCCACTACCAACTCGCAGCCGCTCGATTACAACAGTTTCGGCGTCTTCCCGGTCCACAACGGAGTTCTCGACTATACCCGCACGGTGACCCCCAGCATAGTCAACGATCTCCGCGGCGGCGTCAATTACATGATCGGCAATACCGGCACCAGCGCTTCTTCCCTGCCCAACCTCGCCCAGCAGTTCGGGATCCCCGGCGTGCAGAGCGATATTCTTCCGTCCCAAACGATCAGCGGCGGCTTTGCCAATAGCATCGGCAACAGCGACAACGTTCAGCTTTTTGCCACCACCGTCATCCAGTACGGCGACACTGTCATCTGGACCAAAGGGAATCACACCCTCAAGTTCGGTTTCCAGGGTTTCCGCAACCGCGTCGATACCTTCTATTCCGGCAATAACGGCGTCGCCGGACTCTTCACCTACAACGGCCAGTTCACCACCCTGAATCCGGGCCTCAAATACGACAACAGCAGCACCACCAATGGAGGCTTGCCCGAAGCGGACTTTCTCCTCGGGCTCCCCGAAGAAGTCGGTGTCGGCACCAACGGCGGAACCTGGGGACAGCGCTACAACATTCTCGGCACCTTCGCCCAGGACACCTGGCGCGTCACTCCCAAATTAACCCTCGACCTCGGCCTCCGCTGGCAGCTCAATACGCCCTGGGTCGAAGTGAAAAACCGCCAGGCCAACTTCGCTCCGTTCTCAGGCCAGGTGGAAATCGCCGGCCAAAGCACTTATTACAACAACAATCGCGCCCTATACAACCAGTACAACGGCATCTACAACTTCCAGCCGCGCCTCGGTATCGCCTATTCGCCCACGCAGCATACCGTCGTCCGCGCTTCTTACTCACTTTCGTCCTATATGGAAGGCACCGGCACCAACCTGCGCCTCACTATTAATCCGCCGTTCTCGACCGAACGCGATGCCCTCTATAGCGCGCTCGCTTTACCTTCCACAAATCTTGACCAGGGATATGCTCCGATCGGCAGTCCGACCAACATCTATCAGGGGGTCACCGTACGCTTGTGGGATCCCAACGTTCGTCCGGCCGTGAACAATCAGTGGAACTTTAGCGTCCAGCAACAATTTGGGTCCGCCACCACTCTGCAAACCTCCTACGTCGGACAGAAGAACGATCACCTGGTAGTCGCCCAGCCATACCAGCAGAAGATTTTGAACCCCGATGGCACCGTGTCGCCCAGCCCCTATCTCGCCGGCAATCCCCTCGTCTACAACTCCATCGGCCAGATCTCCGGTACTGAAACCAACGGCAACCAATCCTATAACGCCCTACAGGTCGTCTTGAAACGCAACATGGCACAGGGACTGCAGGGGCAGCTGTCCTACACCTATTCCAAGTGCATGACAGACTCCATCGGCTTCTATGGCGACGGCGGCCAGTCCGCCTCCACCTCCGCCTACACGCAGAATCTCTACAATCGTGCTGCCGAGTGGGGACCTTGCTACTTCGACGTCGCTCACAACGTGAGTGGCTTCATTACCTACGATCTGCCCTTCGGGCACCACCGCATGTTCGGCGCAAACGCCAATAAGTTTGTCAACGCCGTGCTTGGCGATTGGACCGCCAACGCCATCGTGAGCTTCCACACCGGCCTCGCTCTCACGATCAACGGCTCGGATAATTCAGGCACCAACGCGCGCGGCGCGCGCGCCGACTGCATCGCTCCCGGCCAGGTCTTCGGCCATCAGAACTACGGTGGATCGGGCGGAGGCTTCCAATATTTCAATACTTCCTCCTACGTCCAACCCTCAGCCGGCACCTTCGGCAGTTGTGGAGTCGGTACACTACGCGGCCCCGGCCTCGCCACCGCCGATATAAGCGCTTCCAAACAGTTCTTCTTCACCGAACATCAAAACCTAGAATTGCGCGGCGAATTTATCAACGCCTTCAATCACCCGATCCTGAACTCTCCGGATACTTTTGTGGGCGACAGCACCTTCGGCGTCATTCAAAGCTCGCAAGGCGCCCGCAACATTCAGATCGCTCTCAAGTACAATTTTTAAGTGGTCAAAAACGTTTTAGGCAGCGTGCTGCAAACTTGCTGCACCGATCCGCTCACCGGCTTCTATCGCGATGGCAAATGCAACACCGGCCCGGATGACCCCGGAAAACATTCCATCTGCGTTGAAGTCAGCGACGAATTCCTGAAACACCAGGCTTCGATCGGCAACGACCTCATCACGCCCCACCTTGAGTTCGGTTTCCCCGGACTCAAGGCGGGCGACCGCTGGTGCGTGTGTATTGAGCTTTGGAAAGCTTCCTACGACGCCGGCATCATCGCACCCGTGCGCCTCGAAGCCACTCACGAGCAAGCCTTAGAAGTTGTCTCGATGGAAGAACTTCTCAAAAGCGCCGACTTTAAATCATCCCCCGCTAACTAGCCTTATCTTGGGTCGCGCGGACGATTTTGTCGCCCTGCGCACGCGCTCGCAACTCACCAACTCGTCGGTTCCCCTTGACATCCGACCCGAAAAGGCGTACCTTAAGGTCGAATGTCGACTAGAAAGCCCGCGGACCGGCTTGATCTCCTCCAGGGCACCCTCGACTTGCTCATCCTGCAAACCCTCACCCACGAACACGCACACGGTCACGCCATCGCTCAGTCGATCGAGCGTAGATCGGAGGACCTGTTGCAAGTGGGCCACGGTTCTCTTTATCCCGCTTTACAACGCTTGCTGAAACAACGCTTAATCGCGGCCGAAGACGGAGTTTCCGAGAATAACCGCAAAGCCAGGTTCTATCGCCTTACCCCCAAGGGCCGTCAAAAGCTCTTTGCTGAAACCTCAAACTGGCACCGCATTTCGCGGGCGATTGGCTGCATTCTCGCGCCGCCCTCCGATGAGCGCGCCTAACCCTTCAGAACCGCGATCCTAGAGAGCGCGACCCGGTTATGCCCTAAGTAAAGGAGCTCGGCAAAATGAATTTCTGGAAAAATCGCTCCGCGAACCTGGATCACGAAATCGCCCGCCACATCGAACTCGAAACCCAGGAAAATATCCAGGCAGGCATGTCCCCCGCCGACGCCCGCTATGCCGCGCTTCGCAAATTCGGCAACGTCTCGCTCGCTCAGGAGGAGTCGCGCGAAATCTGGGGTTGGCTCTGGCTCGGGCGATTAGGTCAGGATCTGCGTTATGCGCTGCGCGGCCTATCCAGAAGCCCTGGATTTACCGTTGCCGCTCTCCTTTCCTTGCTCCTGGGGATCGGCGCGAGCACCGCCCTCTTCAGTGTTGTCTATGGCGTCCTCATCGCGCCCTATCCTTACGCGAAACCTGACGAAATCTGGGCGCCCGCCGTCGTGCGGCTGGACGAAACTCCCAATAACTGGCACCGATACACTTCGCAAGAGTTTCAGGAACTGCGTAAACTGCCCGCCATCGCCGAGGCTATGGCGACTCTGCCCCAACGCGTCCTCCTGAAAAACGAGAACGGCCCGCAAGACTTGTTCGGCATCCTGGTCACAGCCAACGCCTTTCACTTTCTGGGTGTCGAACCGATCCTCGGCCGTACCATTCAACCATTCGACATCAGCCCGTCTGGTGACCCGCAGCCCGTCGTCGTCCTGAGTTATCAGTTCTGGCAGAGCCATTTCAATGCCAACGTAGACGCCATCGGCAAGAAACTCGTTCTCAATGATGTCCCGCATACCGTTATCGGAGTTATGCCGCCCCGCTTCGTTTGGTGGACCAGTGACGCGTTCTGGTTACCCATGCCGCTCCACCTCCCCGCCCGCGAATCCATTCATGCCATCTTCCGCCTGCATCCCGGTGTCACCAAGGCAGTCGCCGAGCAACAGCTGCAGCAGCTCAACCTGCGTCTTGCTGCCCGGAATCCGCAAGACTTTCCCCACGCCGCGTTTCGCTCCCGACTTCTGAATTATCTAGATATCACCGTTGCGAGCGGCGAAATGACCTCCAGCTTGCATCTGCTGCTCGCCGCCGTCGGCGTTCTTTTGCTGATCGCTTGCGTCAACGTAGCCAATCTTCAGCTTGCGCGCACCACAACCCGGACGCGCGAGATCGCCGTCCGTCTCTCTCTCGGCGCCGGCCGCCCGCGCCTGGTCAGGCAGTTGTTAACCGAAAGTGTTCTCCTCTCCCTGCTCGGAGGTCTGCTCGGCTTACTCTTTGCCGTCGGCGCAACTCACGCGATTGCCGCTTTGATGCCCCCCGATAACGTGCCTGCTGAGGCGCGGATTACCGTAAACATTTACGTCCTTCTGTTCTCGCTCGCGATCTCCGTTTTGACGGGTATTCTCTTCGGCCTGACTCCCGCCCTGCGCTGCACCCGCCCGAATCTCGCCGATTCATTGAAAGACGGCAGCCGCGGCTCAGTAGGCAGCCTGCGCGGCCAAAACACGCGGCGCTCATTGGTTACGGCTGAAATTGCCCTGTCTGTCGTGCTGCTCGCCGCTGCCAGTCTTTCTATTCGCAGCTTTGCCCGTCTGCTTTTTCTTGACCCCGGCTTTCAGCCCCAAAAAGCCTTGCTCATGGAGGTCTCCCTTCCGCCTAATCAATACTCCACGCGCACCCAACGCAATTCTTTTGCTCGTAATCTCCTCGTCGCCGTCCAAACTCTTCCCGGCGTGCAGGCCGCCGCCATCGGCAATGGCAGCCTGCCCTTCGGCGGACCGCAATCGTCTTACTCCATACCGGGCCAGCCAACTCTTCCGGATCGTCGCCTCATTGTCAGCCTGGTCAGCAGCGATTATCCGCGGGCCCTTGGTATTCCGCTCAAACGAGGCCGCGGATTCACCACCGAGGAGATCGAAAATGGCGCTCACTCGGTCCTCATCAATGAAGCCGCGGCTAAGCTGTGGATCAACGGCCGCAACCCGCTCGGTCAAACCTTGAATCTCGATCTCCTCACCGCACCCACCTCGGCCGCTCTCTTACCGGCCCCCGGAGTCACCTCAGCTGTCACCGTCGTCGGCATCATCGGTGATACCAGGAACGCCGGTTTGCGTGACGCTACCGCACCCGCGGTCTTCCTTCCCTATACCCTTCTGGCGCCGCCTACTCGTGTGCTCGCCGTGCGAACATTCCGTGAACCGTCCACTGTGATCAACGCCATACGGCGCAGCATTCGCTCGCTCGACAGTCAAATCCCTATCGGCCGCTCTATGACGCTCCAGGAAATCCTGGGCTTTGAAACCATGCAGCCGCGCTTCAATATGGCCCTGTTTACCTGCTTCGCCGCTCTCGGACTGTCCCTCGCTGCCCTTGGCATCTATAGCGTGATCTCCTACGACGTCGCCCAACGCATGCAAGAGCTCAGCATACGGGTTGCTTTAGGCGCTAAGCGCTCCGACATACTGGCGCTCGTCCTCCGCATGGCCGCCAATGTCACCCTGCTCGGACTCGTCATCGGTCTGGCCGGTAGCTTTCTGCTCGAACGCATGATCCGCTTTGAGGTATTCGCTGCAGCCAGCTTTGATCTCGCTTCTCTCCTGGCCGTCGCCCTGATTCTCTCAGTGGTCGCCTTACTCGCCGCCTGGTGGCCTGCCCGCCGCGCCGGAGGACTGAACCCGATCGCCGCGCTCCGTTACGAAAAATAAAATCGCCCGCTCCATCGGAATTTTCTCCTTCCTTTGTCGATCCCGCTTGTGCTAAACGTCGTATCCACAGGAGAGAAACAAAATCATGCAATACCTGCTTCTGATCTACGAAGACGAGAAGCGCTTCGCCAACGGCTTTCCCGAAGACGAGTTCGCCGAGTATGGCGCTTTCGGCCAAAAACATGCCGCCGCCATTAAAGCCGGGCATGCCTTAGAGCCCACCTGCGCCGCCAAAACAATCCGCGTGCGCGACGCCCAGGCCGTCACTACCGACGGGCCGTTTGCTGAAACAAAAGAGCAGCTCGGCGGCTTCTATCTCATCGACGCCAACTCGATCGATGAAGCAGCTAAGATGGCCGCCGGCATTCCCGCCGCCCGCTATGGCTCCATCGAAATCCGCCCCATCATGGTCTTCTCCTGAGCAGGAATTATGCTCACTGCCGCACAAATTGACAAAGCCTCTCGCTATCTTGCCGAAACTCGTGACTCACTGGTAGCCTCAACAACCACACTGTCGTCCTCGCAGTGGGACTTCCGACCCAGCACCAGTTGCTGGTCAATCGCCGGGATTGTCGAACATCTCGCCCTCATCGAGAATCGCGTCCATGCCACCATCGCCAACATGGGCAACGCTCCTGACGCGGCCGACCTCGGAGAGCAAGTACAAAAGGACGATTTCATCCTCGCCGCGGTCCCTGATCGCTCTACCAAAGGCCAAGCCCCGCCGCCTGTCTGCCCTGCCCGGCGTTGGAGCGGCCCGGAAGCCCTCGCGCAATTTGTTACCAGCCGCGAGCAGACCATAGAACTGCTCTCGGCGCCTTTCCTCCGTGGACACGTCGTCCCTCACCCGTTCTTCGGTCCATGGGACGGTTATCAATGGATCCTGGCTGCCGCTGCTCACACGGCCCGGCACACCGAACAAGTCCGCGAAGTCACGGCTCACGCGTCTTTTCCCCAAGCTTATGCGCTACCTCAAGCCGCCTTCGTTTGACGTCAGCACCCCGACCATCGAAACGGGTAACTGTCAGGTCTCTTTTTGACACGGCATCGTTTATCGATATACTGATTATCGACTGCCAATGCCGAAACGAAAGCTGGACCCGTTACCCGCCGCTGCCTTCCAAATTCTGCTCTCACTGGCGGACGAAGATCTGCACGGCTATAACATCATGCGGCAAGTCGCGGAGCAGACCGGCGGTCGCATGCGACTGGGCCCTGGAACCCTCTACAGCTCTATCCAGACGCTGCTCGAAGAGAAACTCATCGCAGAAGTTGCCCCGCATAACGAGGCCCAAATGGGCGACGAACGGCGCCGCTATTACCGCTTAACCGCTGCTGGACGTAAGGTGGCCCGCTCCGAGGCCGAGAGGCTGGCTGACTTGTTGCGCGTCGCGCGCCATAAAAAGATTCTTAGGGGCGACTATGTCTGAGAAGCGCCCAGGCCGCCGGGATGCCCTCTGGGCCCGGCACCAAACAAAAGAGGAACTCGATGGAGTTGGCAGCCCCCGGCGAGTCCGTTGTGCGCGGATTCCACAAAAGATGTACTCCTGGCTTTTGCGTCTTTATCCTTCGCACTTTCGCAAGGCCTTCGGCGATGCAGCGTTGCAACTCTTTCGCGACCGCTACCGCGATGAAACCGGTTTCTTTCCGCGCCTACGGCTCTGGATCGATCTGCTAAACGATCTGGCGATCTCTCTCCCGCACGAGCACCGGCGCGTCCCGCGAACCCTCGTCGGAGCTTCAGCACAGCACCAGTCATACGCCCCACCCACGTTCTATCTTTTCAGCTATGAAGCGCCCTGCCTTCGATCGCTGCTTTCCGCTGGTATGCTTTCGCTGGTTACCTTCGGGCTCCTGCCATTCTCGATCGCACATGGCGGAGGCACTCCTCCTTCGACTCAGTTTCCGGCCGACAGCGCCAAAATCGATGCCGCGGAACGGCAGCGAGTGCTCGATACCGTGATCAACAATATCAAGCAATACTATTTCGACCCACGCGCTGCGCGCGAAATAACAAACGTACTGCTGGCACATGAAAAGCGAGGCGAGTACGACTCATTGGTAGACGGCCAAGCTTATGCCAATCTACTGACCAGGCAGTTGCGAAACGTGAGCCGCGACATGCATCTGGAGGTGGTTTATAGTGATGACCCTATACCCGATCATCCGCCGGAACCAACGCCTGCAGTCCTTGCACGTTATCGACGGGCGCTGGAGCGGAACAACTGCACGTTCGAAACGGTGAAAATCTTTCCACAAAATATCGGTTATCTCAAGCTCAATTCTTTTCCCGATCCTTCCATATGTCAGTCCACCGCCAAAGCGGCCATGGGCTCCTTGAACCGTGCGGATGCCATCATCTTCGATTTGCGGGATAATCGTGGCGGATCTGGAGAAATGGTCTCGCTAATCGCCGGTTATCTCTTCGATCATCCGGAGTTCCTGTACGATCCCAGGACGAGCCCGACTCCGCAATCCTGGACGCGCCCGGTCCCAGGAAGCAGACTGGTGGACAAACCAGCCTACATACTCACCTCAGCCTCCACCGCTTCTGCCGCCGAACAGTTCACCTACGATTTAAAAGCCCTCAAGCGCGCCACCCTTGTCGGCGAAACAACAAGCGGAAACGCCCACGCCGGCGTTTTTCATCGCATCGATGACCACTTCGGAATGGGCATCCCCAGAACGAAAGCCATCAACCCCTTTTCAAAGGCCGATTGGGAAGCGGTGGGCATCGAGCCGGACGTGAAAACGAACCCAGCCGATGCCCTGGCCACGGCCCAAAAACTGGCTGCGAATAGATTGAAGCGCTAGTTCCTCAAGCGCCCGTCAGCAAAATCGGCATCCCGCGCGTGATGACGATCGTGTGCTCGAAATGCGCCGCCCAACTCTCATCCGCCGTCTTGATGGTCCACCCATCTTCCAAAAGCCGCTCCCGCCCGGAGCCCGCGGCAATAATCGGCTCAATCGTGAGCACTAAACCTTCGCTAAGCCTGCTTCGCTGCCGGTTATCGAAATGATTTGGAACAATCGGCTCCTCATGAATCGTTCGCCCCACCCCGTGCCCGCATAAGCGCCTCATCACCGCAAAACCGGATCTGCGAACCTCTCCCTCTACCGCCCGACCGATGTCGTACACACGATTGCCGGCGCGC
>DATAYL010000468.1:0-5845 GCA_036272575.1 Bryobacteraceae bacterium
GCGTTTGTTTTTGCCTGGTCCATGAGACCCATATCGAGCGCCGCCTGACGCACTTCGTCGATCGCCTTCAACCGCGCCTTGTGCTCCAACTCCGGATCTGAAGGCACCCACGGCGTCCACCAGGTGACGTGTCTGTCCCAAACCTTCGTCTTTTTCTCATCAAGACCCGCGTTCAGCACCACCGGCGGCGGCAACGTAATGGTCAGGATCCCCGCGTCGTCGGCTGCGACATCCTTCGCCGACACCTTACTCAAATCGATCCCGCCTTCGACATCTCCCTCCACCATCAACAGGATCGATTCCGCACCGACTGGTTGCGCCTCCTCAGTCATACTCACCACGCGTTGAATCCGATAGCGCACTGTTACAAGTTGATTTAACTTCTGCACCTGGGTTACTACCGCATCAGGCGCTACGCTTTGTCCCAGCTTGCTTTGCAACGTCGAATAGGCCAACAGCGTCACGAACGCCACCAGCGACACAATCGAAACAAGCTTCCATCTCTGCGCATTCATTGCGCTTCCTATTGTCGCGTGTCGTTTGGTAGCAGTTAGTAGAAACTTACTACATCCCTGTCGCGCGGACAAATATCCCGGCCAGCACTGCACCCATGATTGGGCCCAAAATCGGCACCCACGCATAACCACAATCCGATTTCCCTTTTCCGGCGATCGGCAAAAGCGCATGCGCGAGCCGCGGCGGCAAATCTCGAGCCGGATTGATCGCATAGCCCGTCGTTCCGCCTAATGAAAGCCCGATGCTCCACACCAAGCCGCCCACCAGGACGGGACCGGCGCCCGGCACCAAGCCCGCCGGAGCCACTCGCTTCGACGTCATCGCCACCGCCACCACCACAAGCACAAACGTTCCGATCACTTCGCTGACAAAATTATTGATCGGGCTTCGAATCGCCGGAATGGTGCAAAAGCACGCCAGCTTGTTCGTAGCGTCTTCCGTCGGCCTCCAGTGCGGAAGATAAAAAATCCAAACCAGCACCGCTCCGCAAAACGCGCCCGCCAGTTGTGCCGGAATGTATGCCCATAATCGCTCGGCATGTCCCCCGACGATTACGGCGCCGATCGTGAAGGCCGGATTGATATGGCCGTCCTTATCCCCCAGCGCTGCCGCCACAAAGATTCCGGCAAACACTGCCAGTGCCCAAGCCGTCGTGATCGCCATCCATCCCGCATTTTGAGCTTTCGATCGCGCGAGCAGGACGCCCGCTACGATTCCGTCGCCCAACAACACGAGAATCATCGTTCCCATAAATTCGCCGAATGCCGAAGTAGCCAGATCCATAAATAACCCGATACGGTTTCGTCCAATGACTCTCCGGATCTCCCAAAGTGTGTCACACCCCACTGCTCCGGCAGCTGCCAAGCTATAACTAGCTGGGGGCCTAATGCCATGAAATATATCCTCGCTTTAGATCAGGGAACAACCAGTTCGCGCGCTGTACTTTACGATCACGAAGGCTCACCCAAAGGCGCTGCCCAAAAGGAGTACGAGCAAATCTACCCGCAAACCGGCTGGGTCGAGCACGACCCCGAAGAAATTTGGAGCTCGCAGATTAGCGTCGCCGTGGAGGCCTTAAGCCGCGCGCACGCCCGCCCTCGCGATCTCGTTGCCATCGGCATCACCGACCAACGCGAGACCACTATTATGTGGAACCGCGAAACCGGCCGCCCCATCCACAACGCCATCGTTTGGCAGGACCGCCGCACCGCCGGCATCTGCGATGATCTCCGCGAGCAAGGTCTCGAAAACACCATTCACCATAAAACCGGCCTTCTCATTGACGCCTATTTCTCAGCCAGCAAAATCATCTGGCTTCTCGACAACGTCAAAGGCGCGCGCGACCAGGCAGAAGCAGGCAAACTCGCCTTCGGCACAGTCGACAGCTGGCTCGTATGGAATCTGACCAGCGGCCATTTGCATACCATCGACGCGACCAACGCGTCCCGCACCATGCTCTTCAACATACATACCGGCGCCTGGGACAAAGAATTGCTCGCCGTCATGAAAATCCCCGAAAGCCTGCTGCCCGAGGTCCGCTCCTCCAGCGAAAGGTACGCGAAAGTTTCCACTACGCTCGGCTTGGGCGACGTGCCGGTGGCTGGCATTGCCGGCGATCAACAGGCGGCTCTCTTCGGGCAAACCTGCTTTACTCCGGGGCAGGCCAAGTGCACCTATGGCACCGGCGCTTTTCTGTTACAAAACCTCGGCGCCAAACCGCTTCCGTCGCGGCATCGCCTACTCACCACTATCGCCTGGCAAATCGATAGTCAAATCCAATACGCCATGGAAGGAAGTATCTTCGTCGCCGGCTCCGTTGTTCAATGGCTAAGAGATGGACTCGGCCTGATTCGCCGTTCCGAGGATGTGGAAAAGCTCGCACTCAGTGTGCCCGATAACGGCGGCATATATTTAGTCCCGGCCTTCACCGGCCTCGGCGCTCCGCATTGGGATCCCTATGCTCGCGGAACCATCATCGGCGTCACGCGTGGCACCACCGCGGGACATTTCGCGCGAGCTGCGCTTGAAAGCATTGCCTTCCAAGCTTCCGACCTCCTCCAGGTCATGCAGAATGATTCCGGAATGCCTATCACAGAATTGCGGGTGGACGGTGGAGCAGCGGGCAATGATTTGCTGATGCAGTTCCAGGCCGATCTCCTGGAGATCCCGGTAGCCCGTCCTGCCATCACCGAAACCACCTCGCTCGGCGCCGCCTATCTCGCCGGTCTCGCCGTCGGCTTCTGGAAGGACATGAACGAAATCAAGTCTCACTGGAAAGTAGAAAAAAAATTCCATCCCAGAACTCCCGGTCGCGAAATGGCTGAAATGAAGAGTCGCTGGCAAGACGCCCTTCAACGGGCGAAAGCCTGGGACCGCCCTGCTCACAAACCGAAAACGGGAACCGAATCGAAATGACTCGCAACGGTATGCTGAACCGCCTCACCGCGCACCGCGGCGAATGGGACATCGTAATCGTAGGCGGTGGCGCCACTGGTGTCGGTGTCGCCATCGATGCCGCTTCCCGCGGCTATCACACGCTTCTCCTCGAACAAAGCGACTTCGGTAAAGGCACTTCCAGCCGGAGCACCAAGCTGGTCCACGGTGGTGTTCGCTATCTCGAGCAGGGCAACATCTCGCTCGTGATGGAGGCGCTTAAAGAACGCGGTCTACTCCGTCAAAATGCCCCCCACCTGGTCAGCGATCTCGCTTTTATCGTGCCCAATTACGATTGGTGGGAAGCGCCCTTTTATGGCCTTGGCCTCAAGGTTTATAACCTGCTCTCCGGCAAGTACGGTTTTGGCTCTTCGAAGATTCTTTCGAAGGAAGAAACTCTCGAACGCCTGCCCACCATCAAGCAGGAAGGCCTGCGCGGCGGCGTCATTTATTACGACGGTCAATTCGATGACAGCCGCCTGCTCATCAACATGGTGGCGACTGCCGACGAACAAGGAGCTACGCTGCTCAATTACGCTCAAGTCTCGGCCCTGAGTAAAGGTAGCGAAGGCTTCGTGAATGGCGTCACCGCGCGCGATCTCGAAAGCGGCCGCGAATATCAGATCGCCGCAAAGGTAGTCGTTAACGCCACTGGCCCCTTCACGGACGCTCTTCGCCGCCAAGCCGACCCGAACATTAAGCCAATGATTTCTCCGAGCCAGGGCATTCATCTGGTATTCGATCGCTCTTTTCTCCCGGGCGAGGCGGCCATCATGGTTCCCCACACCAGCGACGGCCGCGTGATGTTCGCTATTCCGTGGCATCAACACACAGTGGTCGGCACCACGGACACACCGATTCCCGAAGCCACACTCGAACCCACTCCCATGGAAGATGAGATCGCGTTCATTCTTACTACTGCGGCGCAATATCTGCACAAGGCGCCTACTCGAAGCGACGTGCTCAGCGTTTATACCGGCATCCGGCCTCTCGTAAAATCTGGCGATTCCGGCAGTACCGCCGCCCTCTCCCGTGATCACACCATCCACATCGATGAATCGGGACTGCTAAACATCACCGGGGGAAAATGGACCACTTATCGGCATATGGCCGAAGATTGCGTCAACCATGCCGCCACACTCGCCAAGCTTCCCGATAAGCCTTGCATCACGAGGCAACTCAACATTCACGGCTTCCACGGCAATGCCTCGCGATTTGGTTCCCTAGCGGTCTACGGCTCCGATGCAGCCGCCATTCAGCAACTGATGCGTGAGAATCCCAATCTGCCTGAACCCCTGGATGCAGCCCTTCCCTACACTGGCGCCGAGGTCGTCTGGGCCACTCGCCATGAAATGGCCCGCACCCTCGACGATGTTCTCGCCCGCCGGACCCGCGCTCTTTTCCTGAACGCAAAAGCTGCGCTTGCCTCTGCCCCCCGCGTTGTGTCTCTAATGGCACGGGAACTGCAGAGGGATGCGGAGTGGGAGTCGCAACAACTCGAAGCCTTTCATAGAATAGCCGCCCACTTCACGCTGCCAGAATAGACGTGTTACCCCGCCGTGGCTGCCGCTGCCCGCCAACTGGTTTGCAGCCACCGTTCGAAGCTCGTCAGTCTCGGATACTCTTCTTTTAGGGCCGAAATGTCCACATCATAACCAACATCCTGAAACCATTTGTACATGGTCGTCATTTCCGGCCCAGCTTGCTTCTCGAACTGCTCCCACGGTACTTGCTGATACCGCACGTCCCGGCCCGACACGCGGGTGAAGGCTTGCGCCAATTCCTTCATCGTCAGCTCATCGCCGGCAATATCCAGCGCGCGCCCCTGCCACTTGCCCGGATGCTCGAAGGCAAGCGTGACTATTCCGCCTATATCATCAACTGCAATCATCTGCAGACGCGTGTCCGGTTTGAGCGGCAATGCCAGCGTACCTCCTTCAATCGCCTGCTTCATCCCGAGCCAGTTCTCCATAAAGAACACTGGGCGCACAATGCTATAGGGCAGGCCTGTTCCCCGAATATGTTCCTCGATTTGAAACTTGCTGTCGAAGTGCGGAATGCCCGTGTTCTTGTCGGCCGCGCCTACTGAACTGTATACGAACTGGCTTACCCGCGAACGCTTTGCCGCATCTGCCAGATTGATTCCCTGGCGAATCTCCGCTTCCACGCCCTCTGTCCTGCCTTGCACCGAAAATACGCCATACACGCCTTCTAGCGCCGCGGCCAGCGATTCCGCATTCCCAAGATCGGCGCGCACAACTTCGGTCCCGTGCCCTACCAATCCACGTGCTTTGGGCTCTTCCGGATTCCGCGTAGCCGCACGAACAGAAAAGCCCTTCTGCTGCAGGTGCCGCATCACGGCCCCGCCCTGATGACCCGTTGCTCCAGCCACCAGGACTAACTTTTTCTTGTTATCTGCCATCTCAATTACTCCTCCTCAAAGCATAATCATCTCGGGCTGACCTCGGGCTCCATTCGTTGTGGGCCGGTGGCCAACTTCGTTTGCGACCCGCAGCCGACTGCAAATCGGCACCATGGCCGCCGCCCGGGGCGGTCACAAATTTCGAAAATAAATCTGAGCTTTTCCCTGCAACACTTTAAGCCCAAAACAAGCGGCCGCACGGCACGTCTTGATCCTACCTTCGTGTGCGAAAGGAACTTTCGCACATGCACCCACCCGTCATCATCGACTTCGTCAAGATCGTTCTCGGCCTTGTTTTCGGCTTCTAATCCTGAATTCCGAAGTTGAGGATTGAGTTCATGTGATTGAGTTGGGGAATCGGGCTCAGGTTGCAAGGGTGGAATCCAACTTCGGCGAAGTAGGAATTTGCCAAAGCAAGATGCTGTCGAGCAAAGAGTTCCTCGTTTTCAAACCGCCCCAGCTTTGGGATAGATG
>DATAYL010000469.1:0-18105 GCA_036272575.1 Bryobacteraceae bacterium
CCGCAACCTGATCGAGGGCGAGGGTGCGATCGAAGGCGACCTGCGCAAGGAAGTCTCGATGAACGTCAAGCGCCTGATGGAGATGGGCTCCTATCGCGGTCTCCGTCACCGGCGCGGCCTGCCGACGCGCGGGCAGCGTACCCACACCAATGCGCGCACCCGCAAGGGACCGCGTAAGGGCACGGTGGCAAACAAGAAGAAGGCGACGGGTAAGACTTAATGGCGAAAGCACCAGCGAAATCGGGCAAGAAGAAGTCGTTCAAGAAAAAAGAGAAGAAACACGTTCCATATGGAACGGTGCACGTGCAGGCGTCATTCAACAACACGATCGTCACGTTTACAGATCCACTGGGTAATGTGTTGGCATGGTCCAGTTCCGGTTCGCTCGGGTTTCGCGGTTCGCGTAAAGGGACGCCGTTCGCCGCGCAACAGGCTTCGCTCACGGCTGCCAATAAGGCCAAAGAAGCCGGTCTGCGCACGGTAGAAGTGCGAGTTGCCGGACCGGGCTCGGGCCGTGAATCGGCCGTGCGCGCCCTATCCACTGCCGGTATTGAAGTTCGCTCGATCAAAGACGTCACACCGATACCGCACAACGGTTGCCGTCCCCCGAAGAAGCGCAGAGTCTAACAGAGCCGCGCCCATCAGTAAGTGGTTGGAGTTTTGTACGAAGCGGGAAGAAGGCTGGCCAGCCGTAAACCGCACCTTAGAGGAGGTTTGATATTTGGCACGTTATAGTGGCCCCGTTTGCCGGTTATGCCGGCGCGAGGGCATGAAGTTATTTCTGAAAGGCGAGCGCTGCCACACTGAAAAATGCGCCATCGAAAAGCGCAATTTTGCTCCCGGCCAGCACGGCAAGGACAAGAAAGCTAAAATCGTTGGCTACGGTTTGCAGCTGCGCGAGAAGCAGAAGGCGCGCCGCTACTATCGTATTCTTGAAGGTCAATTCCGCAACCTGTATGAGAAAGCGGTAAACCAAAAAGGTATCACTGGTGAGCTGATGCTTGCCATGCTTGAGCGACGGCTTGACAACGTGATCTATCGAATGGGCTTGGCTACCAGCCGTGCGCAGGGCCGCCAACTAGTTCGCCACGGCCACCTTACAGTTAATGGCCGCAAGGTCAACATTCCCTCTTTTACTGTGAAGCCGGGAGACGTTGTGGAGGTCCGCGAGAGCAGCCGCAATAATGCGACTCTTCTCGCCGCCCGCGACGCAACTGCTCACGCCCCCAGCCCATCTTGGCTGGAAGTAGATCGTGAAGCGCTTCGGGCGCGGGTGCTGCAACAGCCCAAGCGCGAAGAGCTGGTGCAAATTCAGTTGAACGAGCAGCTCATCGTCGAGTTGTACTCGAAGTAAGAGCCGCAGGAAGGACAAGATTATGTTTAAAGGTTTCCAGAAACCGAAACGTTTAGTCGCGAACACGGAGACGCTGACCGAGCGCTTTGGCCAATTCACAGCGCAACCGTTCGAGCGTGGATTTGGATCCACTATCGGAACGGGCTTGCGCCGCGTTTTGTTGAGTTCGATCGAGGGCGCTGCTATTACCGGTGTGCGCATTGAGGGCGTCTCTCACGAGTTCAGCCCAATTCCAGGGGTGGTGGAAGATGCCACCGACATTATTCTGAACCTAAAGCAGGTTCCGTTCAAGATGATGGGCGAAGGCATGAAGATTGCCCGGCTGCGCGTTGAAGCCCCGGGTGAGGTAATGAGCAGCCAGATTGAAACGGATGCGGACGTAGAAGTGTTAGACCGCAATCTGCACATTGCGACGGTGGGCGAGGGCGGCAAGCTCGATATCGAGATGCGCATCAAGAGTGGCCGCGGCTATGTCTCCGCCGACCGTAACTACGATGAGGACTTGCCCATAGGCTATATTCCAATCGATTCGGTCCATTCTCCCGTGCGCAAAGTGAACTATAGCGTCGAAGCGGCTCGTCTCGGTCAGAACACCGATTACGACAAGCTGACGATCGAAGTCTGGACAAACGGCGCCATCTCGCCGCAGGACTCGGTCGGCCAAGCCGCCAAGCTGCTCAAAGATCATATGACGATCTTTATCAACTTCGAAGAAACACCGGAAGTTGCCGAGGAGCCGGCCGAGCGCGCGATCAACCAGATGAACGAAGTGCTGAATCGCTCGGTCGAAGAGCTCGAGCTCAGCGTTCGTTCTTACAACTGCCTTAAGAATGCCAACATTCAAACGATCGGCGATCTGGTTCAGAAGTCGGAATCGGAGATGTTGCGCACCAAAAATTTCGGCCGCAAATCGCTGAACGAGATCAAAGAGATCTTGTCTGGTCTCGGACTATCCTTCGGCATGAAGTTCGACAACCAAGGACGGCTGGTGGGTGGAGCGCCTCCTGCTTCTCCGGCTGACTACGGCAACGACAACTACGCGGGACTGGACGAATAACAATCCATGCGACACCGTAAAGCTGGAGTCAAACTCAAGCGAGACTTGAGCGGACGGCGTGCGCTGTTACGCGGGCTCGTCACTAATGTCATCGAAGAAGAGCGCATCACGACCACCGTGCCCAAAGCGAAAGCCGCCAAGCCGTTGGTTGAAAAGATGATCACCCTCGCCAAAGCAGATAATCTCGCTGCACGACGGCGAGCCGCGGCATTCCTGACGAAGCCGGAAGCAGTTGAGAAGCTGTTTGAAAAGCTTGGACCACGCTTCAACCAGCGCAACGGTGGCTACACACGAATTGTCAAACTTGGTTGGCGCAAGGGCGATGGAGCCGAGACCGCCAAGTTAGAGCTAGTCGGTTCAGAACTCGTCAAGCGAGCCGCCGACCGCGCGGCGCGTCGCGAAGAACGCCTCAAGCAATTACGCAACGAACAAGGCGAAGGCGAGTAGATTTCGCACTAAACTAAATCAACGGCCCGGACGCATCATTTTCCGGGCCTTTGTTTTTACAAGTACGTTGTCAACCCGTTTTGCCCTGCCAATATCGCAACTTACTGACGCTGATCCGGCGACCAGTGATAGTCGTCCCTACACGACCATCAGCACGTAGTGCAGCGTGCCCGTGGTTCAATTGTCGGGTTGCCGACCAAGCGCCCAGAATGAGCTCGATAAGTGCATTGCCCTGCTACCACCAGCAGAAATGGAAGACCGGACGAGTCAGTACTTTTCCGTCCAGTTCTTGCCTGATGTTCACGCGCTAAATTCTGCCCCTCGTGTGCGAAGGATTGACGGCGCATTAGCCAGGAACCAGACCGCGATGAGCGTGTCGAATACCATACAGCCAAGGGAAGAAGTCCGCATGAAGGGCCAAATCGGATGTCCCCAAAGGTGATGGGGCAAGTCCCAGGCTGCGTGCATGAGCCACGCTGTGCCAATCGCCCTGTACGACTTCAGGCCAAGATAGACTACAGGCGTTGCCAGCACTGGATAAATCAGTTCCCATACACCGAATCCTCCACCGATGTATGCCCCCACTGCCCCGGCGGCGAAGATCGCGTTGAAGCTGAGTCGCGCAGGGTGAGGGACCAGCGACATAATTGCGATGAAAAGACCTGCTCCGAAAGCCGGTCCGATGTAGTCCATCGGAACAATGGGCGGTGCACTCAACATGGACATTTGTTCCTCCTCCATAGAGGATAGAAATTCAGCCATAATCAAACCAGTGGCTGAAATGACAATGTTCGCAGGATTCAAGCCAAACTCTCCCGGACAACTGCAACACCGCATTTCCGTTCTCGCGTATGACGGCGTGGTGCTTGGTGATCTTGCAACTCCCGTGGAGATATTCGGACGGGTGCGAAACGAGAATGGGCAACCTCGTTATGACGTGCGCGTGTGCGGAGTTGCTCCCGAGGTGCGCTCGGAGCATCTGACCCTTCAGGTCCCGTGGAGGCTGTCTTCTGCCATGCGCGCCGATACAGTGATCGTTCCCGGCGTCGATGATTTGGAGCGAACCATCCAGCCTGCAATTCTCAGCGCCCTCAAGAATGCCTTCGAGAAAGGCGTGCGCATCGCATCCATCTGTACCGGAGCTTTTGTGCTGGCACGCGCAGGTCTGCTCGAAGGACGGCGCGCAACCACGCATTGGATGACCGCCGGCGAGCTCGCGCGACGCTATCCGAAGATCGAGGTGGATGCCAACGTTCTCTATGTGGACAACGGGCAGGTGCTCACGTCGGCTGGAGCCGCCGCAGGCATGGACCTGTGCTTGTACATGATCCGACGCGACCAAGGCGCGTCGGTCGCCGCGGCTGTTGCGCGGGCAGCGGTGATGCCCCTGGAGCGTTTCGGCGGACAGGCTCAGTTTATCGAGTACAAACCACCCGAGGCTGTCGAGTCGATGGGACCGCTTCTAATCTGGATAGAGCACAATCTCAAGCAAAACCTTTCGCTTTCAGTCATCGCGCGGCACGCGCGGATGAGCACACGCACGCTGTCGAGACGCTTTCGTGAACAGGTGGGTGTGACTCCCGCGCAGTGGTTCGCGCGAGCAAGGGTGCGCCGCGCCCAATATTTGCTGGAAACCACTCAGCTCCCGATCGAGCGCATCGCCCTTGAGGCAGGCTTCCAATCCGCTTCCGTGTTCAGGGAGCATTTTGGAAGCTCGGTTGGAGTTTCGCCTACCGCTTATCGGCGATCCTTCGGAGCATACGGATAGATTCGTCAGCCGAACTGAGTTGATGCATCATGGCCGAAGCAAACCAGCCGACCAACCGCTCGGGATGCTGCCCGAAATAGTTGTAGGCGTAGAACCGTTGATTGGATTCCTCAATCCACAGCAGTTCCTTCTCCTGTGCCCCCCGGGCATCGAAGATCTCTTGACCATCTCGCTCGCCGTGGATGAGGAAGTCGCGGCGATTATCCCCTTATTAACGGCGAAAGATCCAGCAAACTCACCGCCTCCGCCGCAGCAGCAAAGCCCAATCATTCTGATCCGGAGTTTCTGGTGAATCCATGTTGGTCCGTTCGCAACCGGAAGCACAATTTGTTCGCCGCTCCACGCAGATACTGACATCGCGTCGTAAACGCCCGATTCCAGTCTCACCGTGACTTTCCCGGCGCAACGCATCCGCTGAGTCCGATCCGGGCGCAGCCCATTTGGGATAGTGGTCCTCGTATCCGTACTCTTCGTTGGTCTGTGGAATGATCCGCCCGGATCTTTTTTGAAGTTCACGCGACTCGAGCATCAGTGCGTGCTGGCGGCGTCGTCCTCGTCCGGGTGGACCTTGTTGTCGTTCATGTCGAAAACAACCGGGACGATCATGTCCTGGTCGCGCGCATAACGGAGCATGCGCTCGAACTTTTGCCAGAAGGGAATGTAGAACCGCGTGTAATCGAAGCCTGGGTGCGCAAAATCATCAGGGCGTTCGGCAGGCCATGGCATGGGCAGATTCGAATAATTGTCGCCCGTCATCACCGGTTCTCCGAAATAGAGATTACTTCGCCCAGCACCGGTCACGCGAATGCGGTTCACCTTGAGCTGGTGCAGACGGTCAATGCTGTTCCGGATAATCCGTTCCTGCTTCCAGCCTGTTAGCCAGTAGGCGGTTGTGCTCACCGAAAAAGTAATGCTCGCCGGTGCCCTCCCAAATGAAATGCTATCGATATTGCGGGTCAATGCGAATCGGCCCCCGGCGGTGACATCCGTGACGTGGAAAGTGCCGGCGTACTGTTTCCGAAATGGCTCTTGCCGGTAGGTGATTGCATTTTTGTATTCACCCGGCGTTGGGGGCGTGAAACGGATCCGGTAGGGTGAGCCGTCGAGCGAGTCACACAATCCATCTAGACGCCACTGTGTGCCGCTATTCGCCGCTTCAAAACTTCCCTTCACCGTGGCAACCGTGAATGGATTGCCCGAGTCCGGATTTGCCACGGTGATCGTTACTTCGACAAAATCGTACGCAGCGACGGAAGACGCAGACGGATCAAAAGACACCTGGCGAAGCAGCGAATGCGTTCACGTGTAAACCAGCAGCTAAAACGAAGGCAAGCAGCGGGTAGTTCGGCATCGTTCCGTATTTAGTTCAGTCGCGTCGTAGGGCGATCATAGGATCTCATCGGAATCTTCTGAGCGTAGTTGCAGGACAAAAAGTCGCCGGGCCTTGCGATAAGACCAGGGTGAGTCTTCTTAGCCTCGAAAAATTCCTTTACAGTAATCAGGCTGTTCCCCACTCGGCCCCCGCGCCGGCAATACCGGCCAAGACCGGCGTCGACTATGCCGAACTGCTAAGCAAGATTCTCACCAGCATCGAGCGGTCGGTACTGGTCGGCGAGGCGATCGACGATCTTGCCTTCGACCTGCGAGCTCTGCGGGACGAACTTAACCAGGAACTAAAACCGGACTCGCCGCCTGAGATGCCGGCGCAGGCTGCCGCCCGCTTGGATACCCTCCTGCGGATTTACCGTGAACGCTTGCAGAAAGCCGACCAGGAACGCGCAGAAGACTTTCGGAAGATATTGACGATCCTCAATGAAGCTTTCGGTCAGCTGAGCTCGGGCTCGGAGCGCTCGAGTTCCCGGCTGAAACAACTGGAAACATCTTTACAGCGCGCCGCAAAAAGCGAAAATTTGCGCCTCTTGAAAACCCAGTTGTCCGACACCCTAACCTACATCAGGCGGGAATCGGAACAAGACGCTAGGAAGAACACCAACGCTCTCCTGGCGCTCAATCAGCACATTGAATTCGCCTACAAAGCGGCCAATCGATTTGGATCCTCGCTCAGTGAAAGATCGGAAGCAATCCTCGAACTGGCGGAGGCAGCGAAGAGAGAACCCGGCGAAATGTCATCCTACATTGCGCTATTTGTTGCCGACTATGCTTCTTCCTTGCGTGCGCGGCACGGCGGCGAAGTAGCAGACGGCCTATTGGAGGAGGTGGCACAGAGAGCGCTCCGCCCTGCGATTCCGGAAGGCAGAATTTATCGCTGGTCAGAGTCCTCGCTGATTGTGATTTGGCGCAGCGAGTCGGGTCTTCCGGCCTTTCGAAGCGCTATTGCCAGCAGTTGTAAGCAGCTGTTCGATTATCGGGCATTTGTGGGAACTCGAGTGGCGACCTTCAATGTTCCGCTGCGCTCCGTCGTTCTGGCGGCGGAGGGAAACCCGGAAGACTTGGTTCAAAATCTCGACCAGTTCGTGGAAGGGCTCGTAGCGCGATGAGCGCGGAACTATTCGGGGCCGCAGCGACTCCGGCGGCAACCGATCCGATAGCTCCGATGACTCGTACGCTGCGCGCGATCGAAATGATGGCTTCGCGTTTGCATCCGCATGCGCGCTGCGCGGTTCTATTTCTCGAAAACGATCGGCTGATTCCGGCCGCCGAGTACAGTTCGTTTTCCAAAGAAGCGGAGCTGTTTTCACGGCTGCCTGCCCGGCCATCTGCTGCCTTGCTCATCGAACTTGCGAACCAATACAACGTAGCAGTCAAACCGTTGATCACGACGGCTGCCGAATTGATCGGCGCGATGTTCATCTTCGGCGTCGATCCAGCCGAACTCAGCCTCGAGCTCAATCGGGACCTGCAAGAAATCGGCTGGATGGCCACCCTGACGATCGAACAGAAACACCTCGCCGAGGAACTTGCGTATCGAGCCCATCACGACCCGCTTACCCATTGCCACAATCGGGTTTGGATGGAACAGGAGATTGACCGCGTTCTGGATGAGACCCGCGACCGGCATATCGCGCTCGCCATCATCGGCCTTGACCGCTTCCGGGTAATTAACGATGTGCTCGGCTATCAGATAGGGAACGAACTGTTACGCCAAGTCGTTCGGCGGATTGCAAACGGGCTGAGTCGTTCATTCACTTTCGCGCGTTTCGGTGGTGATGAGTTCATGGTGCTCATGCCGGACCTGCCGGCGCCGGATTTGGCTGCGATTCACGCCCACATGCTCTTGGACTGCTTCGACGCCCCGTTCTCGATAGGTGAACACGAGCTCATTCTGAAAGCCAGCATCGGCTGTGCGGTCTCCGAGGGCCAGAAAATCGGAGGAGCTGACTTCCAGGCTCAGGCCCTTACCGCGCTCCGTTACGCGAAGAGCCGCACGAGAGGCAAAGTGGCAGCTTTTGAGGCCTCTATGCTGCGTGTACCCCCGGAGCGCCTGGTTATGGAGCAGCATCTCAGGTTCGCCCTGGCTAAGCGCGAGTTCGAACTCTACTATCAGCCGCAGATCGACCTTGCTTCCGGAAGATTGATAGGGCTCGAAGCGCTGATCCGCTGGAACCATCCCTCGCTAGGCTATATTTCGCCCTCCATTTTTATACCTGCCGCGGAGGAAATCGGGATTATCGAAGATATCGGGGACTGGGTGATCGATGAAGCCATCCGTCAACTGCAAGTTTGGCAGCAGGCGGACGCGTTCAACGTTCGGGTAGCCGTGAATGTCTCGGCCCTCCAGTTTAGCCGCCCCAATTTCGGCTCATCGATCGCGCATAAGCTGCGCCGGTTTGGAATCGCCCCGGAGCGACTGGAGCTCGAGATCACGGAAAGCGCAATCATGAGCAACTTCGAAAGCGGATTGCGGCAGATGGAGACTCTGCGGAGCCTCGGCATCCAGATCGCTATCGACGATTTCGGAACAGGGCACTCTTCGCTGGCGTACCTGCAGCAGCTTCCGGTGCATCGCCTTAAGGTGGACCGGATGTTCGTGCGGGAAATCAGCAGCCGTGAGCAGCGACCGCCCCTGCTAAGCGGCATTGTCAACATGGCTCATGCGCTTAACCTGATTGTGATTGCCGAAGGAGCGGAGACAATTGAACAACTACTAGCGCTTTCGGCAATGGGCTGTGAGGAAGTACAGGGCTTCATTTTTTCCAAGGCAATGCCGGCGCGTGAAGTGCAGCCGTGGCTGAAGGAGCGAGGCACGGACCTTGAATTCACTGCGGATTTACGGACATTGCAGGGAGCCGAACCGGCTGCGGAACGGTGGCGGCTTGCGGCATTAACGCAAGCATGAAGCTCACGGTTTACGGGAACTAGCCACCGGCTCGCCGGCGTTAAGACCGATTTTGCTCAGAATACGGTCGTGAATCCAGTGCTCGTCCCACCATTCTTTGGGGTCGATCTGGATGCCGTCGACCATCATGCTGAAGTGCACATGATCCCCAAATGCCATGCCAGTGGCGCCGCTGATCCCGATCTGCTGCTCCTTGCCCACGTTATCGCCTACCTTGACTAGCAGCCTGCTCATGTGGCCATACAGGCTTTGCAGCGAATAGCCATGATCCAGAATGACGCAGTTTCCATATAAGCCAAGGCGATCGGCGTAGATGACGCGGCCCGAATTGGCAGCTTTAACGGGTGAGTTGGCCGTCTGTGCCAGATCGTAGCCCAAATGCACCTGCTGATCGATGACATGGCCGTCGTAGACATAGGTGCGTTTGTCGGCGAAAAACGATTCGCGCGCGCCTTTCACCGGAATGAAGGGCCCGGACCAGAGGATTTTGTGAGTGGTGTTGTTGCGCAAGTCATAAATCGTTTGCGTGTTCGCCTTGCGCATTTCGCGATTGAGCTTGACGAAACGATCGACCAGACTGCCCGTGCCGTTGGGGTCGAGATCGCCTACTACCTTCTGCAGATTGCGATCGGTGACATGAATGGTGCTTTCGCGAAATTTCTTGGGAAAGACTTTGGTCCAGAAAGAAGCAGTGGCTTCTGTGCCTGCCGCGTTTCGCGCGAAGGCTAATGGAACAGTATCGGGTGAGACATCCCAGGGGAAGGCAAACAAGGAAAAGCGATGATTGCTCTTATCCGGTCGGCCGGGCATGGCAAATGATCCAGACGTATAGTTGGCGACTTTCACGCCCGCTTCCGTCCAATTGCCGCCGACGTCGAGCAGGACCAATTCGGCGCCGCCCTGGTTGATGTAGTGCTGAAAACCATCGGCCGAAATCATGGGCGGCCGCAGGACGACCTGGACATCCTGGCGCAGCGTGGTGGTATCACCGCGCAGATCGTTGGATTTCGCCTTGACGACAAGCGTGGCGGGACCTTCCTTCAGGAAAGACGCCTGTTTCTGACCTGCATAGAATTCATAGGCGCCTACGCGTTGCTTAGTGTGGGTGTGGTCCTCATAGATGGTTTGGCTCGCGCCGTTCTGTTCTAGCGCGGCGGAGAACGACTTAACGCCATGTGGCGCGTCGGCCTCCACCAGGACCGCGTTGGATTGACCCAGGAAGGCGACCGACCTCGCCAGCTTCAGTTTGGTCTCAGCACCGGAGAACCAAACGATCAAAAACAGGATCAGGATGACGGCAGCAAGCGTGCCGAAGAATCGTTTCAGGATCGGATTGAATTGCATTTAGAGTTCTTACATTTTAGGTTTCGATGACGCGCCGGCCTTCGATCCGGTAATTGCCTGCCAGCATCCAGGCGATAGCTTCAGAATAAATCCGATGTTCTTCGCGGAGAATGCGGGCGGAGAGGGTTTCGACGGTGTCTCCGTCGAGCACAGGGACGACGGCTTGCTTCAGGATGGGGCCGCTGTCGAGCTGCTCGTCAACCAGGTGAACGGTGCAGCCGGTCACTTTGACGCCGTGAGCGAGGGCCTGATATTGGGCATCCAAGCCGGGGAAAGCGGGCAGGAGCGAGGGATGGATGTTGAGGATGCGCCCGCGAAATTGCCGAACGAACTCGCCGCTCAGCAGGCGCATGTAACCAGCTAAGCAAACCCAATCGACATCATGGGCTTTAAGTAAATCAACTACTTGCAGGTCGAAGGTTTCGCGGTCCACTCCGCGCGAGGGGAGCGAGCCCGTGGGAAAGCCGAAGTGGCGAGCTAAGGCAAGGCCGGGTGCATCGGGCTTATTTGAAAAAACTAACCCAACCTCGCAGGGGAGGAGTTCGTTTCGCACGTTGCAGGCGATGGCTTCGAAATTCGAACCGCGCCCGGAGAGGAGGATGCCAAGCTTCACCGGTAAATGACTTTCGGCTGCTTGCGGGATTTTTGGGCCACCACTTGGCCGATCTGGTGGAAGGGCTCACCGAGCCTCTTGAGAGTTTGCGAAACGGGATTCATCTGTTTAGCGGAAACGGCGAAGACCATGCCAATCCCGAGATTGAAGGTGCGGCGAAAATCGTCTTCGGGAATATTACCGAGCTTCTGGAGGAGCTCGAAGATGGGCTGGCGAGGCCAGGAGCCGAGCTTGATTTCGGCGGCACAACCATCGGGCAGGATACGCGGCAGATTATCGGTAAGGCCGCCGCCAGTGATATGCGCGGCACCCGTCAGCAGATCTTTCCGGTGAAGCGCCGTGATGGGTTTCAGATAGGATTTATGGACCTTTAGTAACTCATCAGCGAGCGAGCCAGCTAGTTGAGGAAGCTTGGCGGCGGGGGCATGGTCAGCCGCTTCGAAAAGCAGGGCGCGCGCCAAGGAGTAACCGTTGGTGTGAAGGCCGTGCGAGGGGAGACCCAGGAGCAGATGGCCGGGTCTAATTTTGGCGCCGGTCAGCATGCGATTGCGTTCGACGGCTCCGACGATGAAGCCCGCGAGATCGTATTCGCCAGCTTGATACATGCTGGGCATTTCGGCAGTTTCGCCGCCGATGAGAGCACAGCCATTACGTTTGCAGCCGCGCGCGATGCCTTCGACTACTGTGGCGCAGACCTGGGCATCGAGCTTACCGACGGCGAAATAATCGAGAAAAAAAAGCGGCTTGGCGCCTTGCACGGCAATATCGTTTACGCAGTGGTTCACCAGGTCCTCGCCGATCGTGTCATGACGTCCGGTAGCGAAGGCGATTTTAAGTTTGGTACCGACGCCGTCGGCTGAACTGACGAGAACCGGATCGCGCCAACCTTTTAGGCGAAAGCCTGCGCCGAAGGCGCCGATTCCGGTCAGAACGCCGGGAATTTTGGTGGCCGAGGCATAGTTTTTGATACGAGAGACGGCGCGATCAGCTTCGTCGATGTTGACACCGGCGTCGCGATAGGTTGTTTTCTTGGCCACTGCTTGAAGGTTCAGTTTAGCCCACGCCCAAGTGGGCGAGGCGGCTTTGGATCGGGCACTGCTCAGTAATACCTGATCGTTACCGATGGGCCGTCTCCGAGCTTCCATCCTCTTCAGGCGCAACCAGCAGATTCACCTCGTACGTTCAACGGCCGTCTGCTTTGCGACCGGCGCGGTAGATTCGAGACGGGTAGCGGAAGAGGTTCCCGAACTGGTCCTCTTTTCGCGATTCATGAGAGCTGAGTGCAATGGCGATTGTTCGGGCAACGGCTAATCGGCGGCGACGGGCTGTGCAGACGGTTCGGGAACGGGAGGCGTGGTCGTGTTTTGCGGAGTCGAGCCGACTAGGAAGGTGGCGGAAAAGATGAGCAGCGCGCCGAGCCAGCGGCTGGCGCTGACCTGCTCGTGCAGGAACAATTTGCCGGTCAGGACCGAGATGATATAGCCGATAGCCGTCATGGGGAGCACGAATGAGAGATCGGCAACGCTGAGCAGCGCCATGCGGGTGAGCAGGGAGATCATGAGCATGAGAATGCCGACGGTAACGTAGGGGCTCAGCATGGCCCGGAAATAGCCGAAGGGATCGAAGCTGAGACCTTCAGTCAAATGCCGGGCGCCAAAAGCCAGAGACAGGTTGCCAAGGGCCTTGAGGGCGATGAAAGCGGCGAGGATCAAATAGGTACGCAAGGATCGCGAAACGATCATAAGATACGGAAAACCCAGGACTAAACTACAATTCTCTCACCCTTCCGAAACCCCAAGCCGCCCAAATCAATCCCTTTAGAGGGCGACCTGAAAAGTCAGTGTCGCTATCCTCATAGTTTGAGTGAATTCCGGATTACGGAGCAGGAGTGAGATAAGTAATGAAAATCTGTGTGCTGGGTGGAGACGGTTACTGTGGTTGGGCGACCGCACTCTATCTATCAGCGAAGGGCCACACGGTCAGTATCGTAGATAATTTCGCGCGGCGGTTGTGGGATAACCAGCTAGGGGTAGAGACGCTCACGCCGATCCACTCAATGACGGAGAGATTGAAGGCGTGGCGCGATCTATCCGGCCGCGACATTCAGTTATTCACCGGCGATTTGACGGACCATGATTTCGTTGCTTCGTTTATGCAGGCGTTTGAGCCGGAAGCGGTGGTGCATTTCGCGGAACAGCGGGCCGCTCCTTATTCGATGATCGACCGCAAGCACGCGGTGTTTACTCAGGTGAACAACGTAGTCGGCACGCTCAACCTGCTCTTCGCGATGCGCGAGATTTCGCCGGACTGCCACCTGGTGAAATTGGGAACGATGGGCGAGTATGGGACGCCGAACATAGACATTGAAGAGGGCTACATAGAGATTGAGCATAACGGACGTAAGGACGTGCTGCCGTATCCGAAGCAGCCGGGTTCGTTTTATCACTTATCGAAAGTGCATGACAGCCACAACATCATGTTTGCCTGCCGCATTTGGGGAATCCGGGCGACGGACCTGAATCAGGGCGTGGTGTACGGCACGGTTACCGATGAGATTGCGCTCGACGAAGCTTTGATCAACCGCTTTGATTATGACGAAGTATTTGGAACGGTGCTGAATCGTTTCTGCGTGCAAGCGGCTGTGGGCCATCCCCTTACGGTGTATGGCGAAGGCGGACAGACACGCGGATATCTCGACATACGGGATACGGTGCGATGTATTGAACTGGCGTGTCTGAACCCAGCCGCGCGAGGTGAATGCCGGGTGTTCAATCAGTTTACGGAACAGTTCACGGTGAAGGACATTGCGCTGCTGGTGCAGACGGCGGCGCGCAAGATGGGTCGGGAAGTAGCGATCGAGCACATGCCGACGCCGCGGGTCGAAGCTGAGCACCATTACTACAATGCCAAGCACTCGAAGTTAATCGATTTGGGATTACAGCCGCATTTTCTTTCCGAGTCGCTGCTCGATTCACTGATGAACATCGCGATTCGTTATCAAGACCGGGTGGATTCGAGCGTGTTTCTGCCGCAAGTGAATTGGCGCAACGCGCGGAATGAGCGGCGAAAGAGCACGAGCAGGGTGGTGGCGGAGGTGGAGCAGGCGGTCGAAGCTCGGTAGGCTCGTCCTCCTAGGCACTCGTTGAGGTAACTGCGGTATTGCACCGGCTTCTGCGTAGAACAGCAACGCTAATCCGTGGACTTCAGCCAAACGTTCGGTTACGGGCCGGGGATGCCATCCATCTAGATGCCCGCCAAATTGAGATCTGGACCAACAAGCGCCATTTGCTTGCCGCAGCGGAATGTGTTGGTCTAGCCGGCAAGACTGTTTAGCGAACTGAACTAGCGCAAGAACGGAGGCGCGATACGTGTGTTTTTCAGCGTCGGCAAATTTTGTAGGGAGCGGCGTTTTGGGGACGATCGGGGCGGTGACCTTGACGAAAGTAAAACACCGGCGGGAACTGCTGTTTGCATCGTTGCCGTTGTTGTTTGCCGTTCATCAGTTCATCGAGGGGTTCGTCTGGCTCGGGCTAGACGGGATTCTGTCGCCGAATGTGGCGCACGACATGGGGGCTGCGTTCATGTTGTACGCGCAGGGGTTGCTTCCATTTCTGCTGCCGCTTAGCGTGCTGTTGTTCGAGCCGGATGTCAGGAGCCGCCGGCGCATGCTGCCGTTTCTCGTGATCGGCGGCTTGACGACACTCTACATTTTGTGGGCACTGACGGCTTATCCTTTGCGGGTATTTGTCGAAGATAACAGCATCGTTTACATCAATCCAGCCACCAACAATACAGCGGTTGCGGTTTTGTATGTGATCGCAACGTGCGGTTCGCTCTTCTTCTCGAAAGTCAAAGGCATGGTGATCTTCGGAGCGGCGAACCTGATCATTCTGCTGATCGTCATGGCGGTCCGGCGATACGCCTTCACTTCGCTGTGGTGCGCGTATGCGGCGCTCGCCAGCGTAATAATACTCGCGTACTTTTGGAAAAGTGGGGCGGCGAGGCCGTTTCAGTATGCGGAGACGATGTGAAGGGGCAGCCGACAAATTGGGAAGCTATTGACAATTTATGGAAGCGGGTGATTGGTGACCAGGGCTTTACCGCCGCTGGCTTTGACAAGGGTCATGGCGGATGACGGGACAAGCTGGCGTATGCGGTTCAGAGACGGATCTTCCGCTACCAGGTAGCAACGGTCGGACTCAAGCCAGAGCTTCTTCCACTGCGCATCATCGAGGAAGACGTCGGGCGCGCCGGGCGCGTAGGAGCCATACACAAGATTATTGAAGCGCCCATTCAACAGCCAGGCGGGGCGGTTTGTGTAGAAGAAGATAGACGAGAAGGTGTAGTAATGGTGATCGACGACGAGCTTGCCGGGTGGGGATTGCAAGAGAGCATCAGCGAGCGGGCGCGAGGACATGTAGGGATCGAAGACCACGAGCGCCAGACGGGCTGCTTGAAAAAACACAATCATCATGGCTGCCGTGGCGAAGAAGGCTTTGCGGCGATGAGCGAGGAAGTTGCCGACGGCGCCTATTAGAAATGCCAGAGCAGCGACCAGAAGCGGCCAGCGCAAATACGCCATTGCCGGGATGGTGAGATCCTCAATATGGCCAAGCGACAGCGTATAATCTGCCGGGTGACTGCTGAGAGCTTGCGAGATATCGCCCGGGGCTGGGGTGTGGCGGACGGCGAACCAGAGGCCGAAGGTGGTAAGCGCACACAGCAAGCTGATGATGGCCAGAACCCTACCGCCGCCACGAATCCACTTGCCGCCGGCAGCCATGGCGGACCCAAGCAGTAGAGCAAAAGCCGGATAGCAAGGCATCGAGTAATACTCCTGGGTGGTCGAGAAAGTAAAGAAAACGAGGACGAAGCCGATCCAGCAGAGGGCGAGCAAGCGCGCCTGGGAAGCGCGGTCCGAGCCACGATAGGCGAGTTTGATTGTCGCCGGCAGGTAGACGCTCCAGGGAAAGAGCCAGAGTAAATGAAACAGCCAGAACCAGAGGCGCGGGACGGTGTTGTAGTCGCGTGGATAGCGCAGGTTCAGGAAGCGTAAGAGCTGTTCATTGATGAAAAAAAACCAGAAGAAGCCATGGTATTCACCAGGCACGCTGCGCATGGTGAAGTTGAAGTAAGGGGGATTGCGGAGGGTCGCGAGAATGTGCCATGGCGCAGCGATTACGAGAATAGCCAGAACGCTCCAGAAAGGGTGGACACGTTGCCAGAATTGCCGGTCAAAGAGGCGCTTGGTTAGGAAAAGGAAAACGAGCGCGGCCCCGACGGGAAAAACGATTCCGATGAGGCTTTTGACCAGAAGGCCGACGCCTATAGAGGCGGCCAACAGGAACGCCCAGAGGTTCGGTCGAGATTCGGCGGGATCGAGGAGACGCAAGAAAGCCCAGAGCGCCAGGGCGACGGTGAAGGTCTGCATCACGTCGGGGATCTGAATGCGGGTGAAGAGAAAGAGACCGACGCAAGTGGCCATGACAAGGCCGCAATACAGCCCGGCTCGGCGGCCGAACGCCCACTTCCCGAAAGCGGCAGTGAGCCATGCGAGGCCAATGGAGGACAGCGCGACGGGAAGACGCGCAACCCAATCGTAAGCGCCAAATAGCTTGTAGCAAAACGCAATGAGCCAGTAGATGAGCGGCGCTTTTTCGAGATAGATGATGCCGTCGAGGCGCGCGGTGACCCAGTCGCCAGAGGCTAGCATGTTACGGGCGATCTGTGCCTGCACAGCGTCCACGTCGTCCATCAGTGAGGGCGGCGAGACGATACAGCCCAAATAAACGGCGGCGGCAACCGCGATAACAATTAGATAGAGGTAAGTAAGTGATCGGCGCTTTTCAGACTTGACTGGGCTGAGAGTGCGCACTGAATCTTCCATCGATTCATCCAAAGAAATAAGTTCAAAAAGCCCCAAAGGTGGTAGCCGAGGTTGGCGCGGCGATTGAGGTGATCACTCACAAAAGAATTGATCAGCGGAAAGTTAAAGAAATCGGCATAAGCGGATTCGGCGGTCGCGAAGGTATCGAGAAGAAATTCGCGAAGCGCGCCGCGAAGCCAGTCGTGAGCGGGGAAATCGAGGCCCATTTTGGGACGGCGCAGGACAACGCCGGGAAGCTTATCCTTCATCAATTGTTTGAGGACGATCTTCTGGCGGCTGCCACTCGTTTTGCAATGGGGCGGTAGAGACGCTGCGAATTCGACGATGCGGTGGTCGAGGAAGGGCGGCCGCACTTCGAGCGAGTGGGCCATGCTCATGCGATCCACTTTCATGAGAATATCGTCGGGTAGAAAGCAGCTTTGATCGAAGCGGAGCAAAGCGTTGAGGCCGGAACCCCGGTGCGCGGCACCCTCGAGGAGACCGGCGAGGGCGGGAGGCAAGGGCGAGCGAGTGACGGCGGATTTTTCTGCATCCGAAGAGGTGCCGTTCCAATATACGTGCGCGCGGTACGGATCCATGGCGCAGCCGGCGAGAAAACGCTTGAGTTTGTATTCGAAGCTGATTTTATCGTCGGAGACGGGCAAGCGTCCGGCGAGTGAACGGGCGAATTGCAATAAAGCGGGTGGTAGTTTGCGCGCGAACTTAGATAGGTGGCTGGCGCGGTACGTAAGGTAGCCGCCGAAGAGTTCATCGGCGCCCTCGCCGCTAAAGGCCACGGTAGCGGTTTGCCGGGTGAGCTTCGAAAGGAACCAAACGGGCAGCGCGCCACCATCACTGTTTGGTTCGTCGAAAAATTCGGGAAATTGCTCAATCGCACCGAGCAGGTCCTTCTCTTCATTCAGATCAAGCTGTTCGTGACGCGAGCCGTACTGGGCGGCGACTTGCCGGATATAAGCACTCTCATCAAAGCTTCGGCCTTCAAACGAAATGGAATAGGTTCGGATGGGTTGAGAGGACTGAGCGGCAGCGTAGTGGAGGATGGTCGATGAATCGAGGCCGCCGCTCAACCAGAGCCCAAGCGGCACGTCGGAGAGAAGGTGCTCCCGAACGGAATGCTCGAGCAGATGGTCGAGCTCGGCCTTGGCATGGTCCAGCGTGAGAGAGCGGCTGGATGCGGCATAAGGCAAACGCCAGTACGCGTCAGAGCGGATTCGACCAGCGCGCCATTCAAGCCAGCGAGCGGGCGGAAACTTCTCGATGCCCTCGACCATGGTGAACGGCGCAGGCGTGTAGTTCAGGGCGAAGTAGCAATCGAGGCCGGACAACGACAGAGAACGA
>DATAYL010000470.1:0-8730 GCA_036272575.1 Bryobacteraceae bacterium
CATCTTCTTCTCATCGGTGTCGACGTTGTGGCAGACCGCGCATTGTTCGAAAGTCTCTTTGCCTTTCGCGGCGTCACCCTTCCCGGAAGTTTGTCCGGCTGAGACACCGATGGCAACAGCTGCGCAGAGCGCGAAAGAGCTGATCGAAGTAGTTAAAAGGCGAGTCATGTGCAATCTCCGGAAGAATGAAGCTTGGTCGAACGATTTCAGTTTACACCGTAGAGTCATTTCTACTTGCGCGGTGACGCTTAAAGCACATTAACATTACAAAATCTTGAAAGAAACGCCAAGAGTCCAGCTCGGAGCAAACGGGAACCAAACAGGTTGTGAAGGACTCCAAATTGTTGCGGGATAATGAAGTACATCTGGCCGCTTGTGTTTGCGGCTTGCGACCAGTTTGACCGCCACTAACGTAAAGCAGATCCTAACTTATGCTCCACCGGGCTCTCGTTTGCTCATTTTTCCTCACGCTGAGCGTATCGGCTATCCAAGCGGCGGATTCGCCGGCTCCGAAGATGCCAGTGCCAAACATGACGGTTCCGCCGAAAGCGGGCAAGATCGAGTTGTATCCCGAGAGTGAACTAAAACCGGGAATGAAAGGGGTGGCCTGGACCGTTTTTGAGGGAATGAAGCCGGAACCGGTACCCATTGAAATCGTCGGGATTTGGGAAAACGGCTGGGGTCCCAGCCAGGACATCATTATCGGCAAGATGACCGGGAAGGCCTCGCGTACGAACGTGGCCGGGGGGATGAGCGGCAGTCCGGTGTATATCGATGGCAAGTTAGTCGGGGCAGTTTCGCTGCGGCTGAGCGTGTTTTCACCGGACGCCATCTGCGGCATCACGCCCATAAAGCTCATGCTGGAAGTAAAGGATTTTGACAAGAGCCGACCGTCGGACAGCCGCACGCCGGACAAGCTGCAGGCGTCCAATACAGAGATGCATTTGCCTGATGGGCTGCTGGCGCGGGTGATGTCAGCTTCGCGCAATGTGTCGGAGGCGCCGACCATGACTCCAATCGCAACACCGATCACCATGTCCGGTTTCTCGGACGAGACAATCCGGCAATTTTCGCCGATCTTCAATCAACTGGGGCTGACAGTAGCGCAGGGAGGTGCAGGCGGCTCACTGAAATCAAGTAAGCCGGCGGCGGACTGGGCCACGGCCATGCAGCCCGGAGAAAGTATTGCGGCGGTATTGGTTTCTGGCGATATGAACATGACAGGCGGCGGCACCGTCACCTATAACGACGGCAAACGAGTGCTGGCTTTCGGACATCCCATGTTCAACCTGGGCCCAGTGGACATGCCGATTGCTAAGGATTCGATTATTACGACGCTCGCATCGTCGTATCAGCCAACCAAGATGGGTAACGCTACGGAGGTAGTGGGCGCGCTGCGCCAGGACCGGCACAGCGCGATCGAAGGCGAATTGGGGGCGACGGCGCAGATGATTCCCGTGACGCTGCGGGTGCGTTCTTTCAACGACGCGAACCACGTTCAGAACGAACGCGATTTTCATTACAACGTGTTTGTAGATCAGAAGTGGACGCCCTACCTGATGATGGCGACGTTGTTTAATTCACTTTCCAACTTGAACGATTTCTCGGAAGAAGCGACGTACCGTTTACATGGGGAATTGAAAGTGGAGGGTCAGCAAATGATCGATCTGACCACTATGCAGGCGCCAGTGGAAGCACCCATTCCGACGCCGATGCTGCTAGCCGGTTGGTGGGCCGATAAATTCAATCGTCTCTATGTAAATTCAGCCAAGCTGCCAAAGCTGGATGCGGTGAATGTATCGGTGGATCTGCTGCCCGAGCGGCGGATTGCGCAGATAGAGTCGGCTTGGATTGCGGACAACAAAGTTGTGCCCGGCACGGAGGTGCCGGTGAAGGTTTTCCTGCGACCTTATCGCGGTGAGCGGATCGAGCGCACAGTGAACCTCAAAATTCCGGCCGGCCTGCCGCATGGCATGCACCAGATTCTGTTTAGCGACGCCGACACCCTGAGCAAATATCAAAATATTGCGAGTTCTCTCAACCGGATTGAAGACACACCGCAGACCGTGGCCATGCTCAACCAGGAGCGGAGCAACAGCCGGCTCTACGTTTCGCTGATCGAATCGCAGCCGACGGTGTATTCGGACGAAAAGGTGCTGCCGAGCTTGCCTGCTTCGGTTTTGAATGTAATGCAGAGCGGACGGGCCACCAACCACGAATTCGTCAGCTCACCGGAGAGCGCTCACGAGCAGCTTTCGATACCGTTCGATGAAGTTGTGACCGGCAATTATGCGCTTAAGATTTACGTGAACTGATGGCTTCGAGCCAGCAAAACGTAAACAAATTGAGCGGGAAAAATTTTCAGAAAACATGAACATGAAAACGGCCGGGATAAAGGCCGCTGTACTCAGCTTGTTGCTTGGAGCGACCGCCTCGCTGTGCCTGGCCGTGGATACGCGCGTATGGGAACAGTCAGACCAATCGGATTTCGCGCAGGGGACTCGCAAAGGATTATCTATACGCAGCGACGGACATGTAAGTCTGGCGCCTCAATTTAAGGAGCTGGACAGCACGAGCGTTCCTTACCTCTGGACGTTGGCAGCGGATTCGAAAGGAACCATTTATTACGCCGGCGGCGCGCCCACAGGCGCAACCGCCAAGATATTTGCGTTGGCGAAGAACAGCAAACCGCGCGTGCTGGCGGAACTGACCGGGCTCGAAGTGCACGTGTTAGCGGTCGATCGGCAGGACCGCGTGTACGCCGCCGTTTTGCCGGATGCCAAGATTTACCGGATCGACGCTGCCGGTAAACCGCAAGTATTTTTCGATCCGAAATGCAAATACATCTGGGCGATGGCCTTCGACCGGGAGGGCAATCTATTTGTGGCAACCGGTGATAACGGGTTGATTTACAAAGTCACTCCCGACGGCAAAGGAAGTAAATTTTACGACACGCAAGAGACGCACGCGCGCTCGATGATCATCGACGAAGCGGGAAATTTGATCGTGGGGACGGAGCCGGGAGGTTTGATTCTGCGAATCAGTCCCGCGGGCAAAGGGTTCATTTTGTACCAGGCGAACAAGCGTGAAGTAACGGCGGTTGCGGAGAAGAACGGCACGATCTATGCGGCAGCTATAGGCGGTAAAGCAAATGCGCTGGCCGCAGCGGGAGCGCCGCCCGTCTTGCCTGCCAATCAGACTACGGTGGCTCCCACGGGAACGCCGCGGCCGGCCGTGCAGCCGCCTGCCGCAGCCGCTGCGATTGGTTCCTTCCATGCTTCGATCAGCGGGGGTTCCGACCTCTACGCTATCCAGAAGGACGGCTTTGCGGAACGCATCTGGGACTCAGCAACTGACCTGGTATATGCTTTGGCGTTCGATGCCGCGGGCAAACCGATACTCGGAACAGGCAACAAGGGAACGATCTACCGCGTGGAATCGAATCATCTCTTCACGGATGTTTTGACAGCGCCGCCGACCCAGGTAACTAGTTTCTTGCAAGGGAAAGACGGCGCGATCTATGTGACGACGGGTAATGTCGGAAATCTGTATTCTCTCGGGCCGGATTTTGAAAAAACGGGAACCCTGGAGAGCAACGTGCTCGATGCCGGCGATTTCTCTTATTGGGGGAAGGCTCACACTGCTTCGTCTCTGCGCGGCGGCTCTATTGCTTTCGAGACCAGGAGCGGCAATGTGAATAATCCGCAGAACAGCTGGAGTCCGTGGAGCAAAGTAGTGCTAAGTGAAACGGGCGGAGCGGTGGAATCGCCTCCCGCGCGTTTTCTACAGTACCGGTTGACCTTGAACCGGGAAAGCGGGGGGGGCGATTCGCCGGATTTGAGCCGGGTAGATATTCCATTCCTCTCTAAGAACATTGCGCCGCAGGTCGAGGAAGTAGAGGTCGCCCCCTTTAATTACCGCCAGCCTCCGACCAGCAATTCGCTGGAGCATAGCGTGAGTACGTCGGGGTCGCCTTTGACGTTGGCGCTTCCCGCGGTTGGGCAGAAACGCTCGGGCGCGGGCAGCCTCTCGCTCGAATCGAGTGGCGGAGCGACCCTGCAATACAGTAAAGGCTTTGTGACGCTTCGCTGGAGCGCGATCGATCCAAACGGAGATTCGCTGCTGTTTAAAGTGGAGATCCGGGCGCAAAACAGTACACGCTGGCAACTGCTTAAGGACAAACTGCAAGACCGCTTTTTCGCGTTTGATTCGACAATGCTGCCCGACGGAAAGTACGTGGCTCGAGTCACTGCCGACGACTCGCCCGGCAATACACCGGAAAATACTTTGAACGCTCACTTGGAAAGCGATCCATTTACGATTGATAACACGGCGCCCGTGATTTCAGACATGGACGTGATGAAGAGCGGCGTGAATCGGACCCTAAAGTTCAAGGCGGTTGATGCGTTGAGCTGGCTCGACAAGGCCGAGTACTCGATCGATGGCGGTGATTGGGTTTTGATTCAGCCGGATAACCGAGTGACAGATTCTCAGATTCTAAACTACACGGTGAGCGCAAAAGAAGGGCAGGCGCTTGCGGTTCGGGTGTTTGACGAGGACGATAACGTCGTGGTGAAGCAGATGCTGTTGCAATAGAACAGCGTGGTTTAGCGGCGTTTAGTCTTGATGACTATCGGCGTGCCGTCGAATGCAAAGCGCTCGCGCAGACGATTAATCAAGAATCTCTCTTCGGAGAAGTGGATGTTTTCTGCTTTGTCGGTAAAAACGACAAAGGTGGGCGGGCGAATCGAGGCTTGCGTCAGATAGTAAATGCGAATGTCGCTTTCGAACTTCAGATTTTCGACGAAGCGGTTTAGCTCGCCCGTCGTTACCCGTTTGGATGCGTTGGTGAAGCAATGGCGAATGGTTGAGAATATCCGGCGCACGCCCTCAGCATTCTTGGCCGAGGCGAAGAGAATCGGTGCATAGTCCAGGAACTTAAGCTGGTCGCGGATGTCTTCGGTGAAAGCGCGCTTGCTCTTTTCTCCCACGGCGTCCCATTTGTTCGCCACGATAATAACGGCGCGGCCTTCTTCATGGGCGTAGCCGGCGATGGTTGCGTCCGCGGCTACGACTCCTTCCGTGGCGTCGATCAGTAACAGGACGACATTTGCCATCCTGATATTCCGCCGGGCCATGATCACGCTCAACTTTTCCGTCATCTCGGTGGTTTTGCCTTTGCGGCGAATGCCGGCCGTATCCACAAAACGATAAGTGGTATTGCCTTCTTGCACGGACTCATCGACGGCGTCGCGGGTGGTGCCCGGGACCGGTGACACAATGGCGCGTTCGGAGCCGACGAGCGCATTCAGCATGGTGGACTTACCCACGTTGGGACGCCCGATGATAGCGACCTTGATGCGGCGAAGGGATGTTTCGGTGTCTTCGTCGGCGGCGGGTTCGTCGTTCTTGGGGAAAGGTTCTGTGACTTGTTCCAGCAGCTCATCAAGACCGAGCCGGTGTTCGGCGGAAACCGCCACGGGATCGCCCAGACCAAGCGAATAAAATTCGGGAACAAGATTCTCGCGAACCTTGGCATCGATTTTATTGACCACCAGAGTGAGCGGTTTGCCGAGAGGGCGCAGCAGCTGCGCCAAATTTCGGTCGGCTGCAGTGATTTCGGTGCGGCCGTCAATTACATAGAGGATGTGAGCGGCGAGTTCGAGCGCAACGTGCGCCTGTTTGAGAATCTGTGAAGGAATCAGCGCGTCATCATGCGGGATGATACCGCCGGTGTCGATCAAACCGAAGCGCTTTCCGTGGTATTCAACCTCACCATAGATCCGATCGCGCGTAATTCCAGGCTCGTCGCCCACGATAGAGCGGCGGTTACCCAAAATCGCATTGAACAAGGTGGACTTACCGACGTTGGGGCGGCCGACGATGACAACAGTGGGGAGTGGTTCGTCTGCGCTCATTGCTTTTACAGGGTCGCATAAGGCACTCGCATGAGACCATGAAGTTTAACCCTAATGCCAGTTGAAAACTCCGGGCTCGAAACTCGTAACATCGCCATCATCGCCCATGTGGACCATGGAAAGACCACGCTGGTGGACGCAATGCTGAGACAAAGCGGTCTATTTCGTGCCAACGAAGAGGTTGTCGAGCGCATGATGGACTCCAACGAACTCGAACGGGAACGCGGCATCACAATCTTAGCCAAAACGACTGGCGTGCGCTATCACGGGACGAAGATCAACATTGTAGATACACCGGGCCACAGCGATTTTGGCGGCGAAGTAGAGCGCGCGTTGAAGATTGTGGACGGAGTGATGCTGCTGGTTGATGCGAGCGAAGGCCCGCTGCCGCAGACGCGCTATGTGCTGGCTAAAGCGCTCGAGGCTAAGTTGCCGCCGGTGGTGGTGATTAACAAAATAGACCGGCCGGATGCGCGTATTCAGGAAGTGTTGAACGAGATTTACGATCTGTTCATCGACCTGGATGCGACGGAGGACCAGCTGGAGTTTCCTGTTGTCTACACGAATGGCAAAGCAGGGATTGCCAAGCTCGATCCGGCCGATGATTCCGACACATTGCAGCCATTATTCGAAACCATTCTGAAGCACATCCCGCCACCGAAGGGTGATCCCGATGCCACGCTGCAATTGCTGGTGGCCAATCTCGACTACAGCGACTACCTGGGGCGGCTGGCGATTGGGCGTGTCTTCAACGGCACGCTGCGGCACGGTGACGAAGTCGGCATTGTCAAGCTGGACGGATCGCTGCAGAAGACGCGCATCACGAAGCTCTATTCGTTTGAGGGGTTGCGGCGGGTTGATGAGACAGTCGGTAGAACCGGGGACGTGCTGGCGATCGCGGGCGTGGAAGGCATCACGATTGGCGAGACGGTGACGAGCGCGGAAACGCCGAAGCCGCTGCCCAACATTCAGATTGACGAGCCGACGATAGCGATGACTTTTACGGTAAATAACTCGCCGTTCGCCGGGCGCGAGGGTGATTTCGTAACGTCGCGCAATCTGCGCGACCGGCTCGATAAGGAATTGCTGACCAATGTTTCGATCAAAGTGGAAGAGGCGGGCGGTCCAGAGGCGTTCAAGGTGATGGGACGCGGCGAGCTTCAACTGGCTATTCTCATCGAGATGATGCGGCGCGAGGGCTACGAACTGCAGGTCGGGAAGCCGGAGATTCTGACGCGCACGATTGATGGCAAGTTGCATGAGCCGCTCGAACAGCTGGTGATCGATTGCCCGGAAGAGTTCATCGGCGTCGTGATCGAGAAGCTCGGAACACGCAAAGGCAAGATGAGCAAGATGATCAACAACGGGTCGGGCCGCGTGCGCCTAGAGTTTATGATTCCTTCGCGCGGGCTGATCGGGATTCGAAGCGAAATGCTTACCGATACCAAAGGAACGGCGATTATGAATTCGCTCTTCCACGGATATGTGGAGTGGCAGGGCGACATCGAAATGCGGCCGACGGGCTCGCTGGTTTCCGACCGCGCAGGAGTGGCGACCAGCTTCGCGATATATAACTTGCAGGAGCGCGGCGTGATTTTCATCTCTCCGACGACGGAAGTGTACGAGGGAATGATCATCGGCGAGAATTCACGGAACACGGATCTCGATGTAAACATCGTTAAGGAAAAGAAGCTGACGAACATGCGGGCGTCGACGTCGGACGATGCGATCCGGCTGGTTCCGCCGCGCGTGCTCAACCTGGAGCAAGCACTCGAGTTCATTCAGGAAGATGAATTTGTGGAAGTAACGCCGAAATCGATCCGACTGCGAAAGAAGGTACTCAAAGCGAACCAGCGTTGATTAGGCGAAAGTGCGCATTATTGGGCTTTCTGGAGTTTTTCCCGTCTATAAAAAAAGGAGGGGTGAAAGCGGTAAAATCAAGGATTCTTAATGAAGGATCGGGCGTTGCCCAGCGCGGCTTGCGCCGCCAGGTAACCGCTTCTTACGGCGCCTTCCATGGTGGCGGGCCAGCCAGTTTTCGTCCAATCACCGGCCAGAAAGAGATTGGGGATGGTGGTGGTGTTTGACGGACGCAATTCCTCGAGGCCGGGAGCGGCGGAAAAAGTGGCGCGTACTTCTTTAACAACGTGCGCGCGCTCCAGGATGGCTGTTGCGGCAAGCGGAAAGAATTCCTTCAATTCCTTCAGCGCCAGTTCAATGACTTCTGTGCGCGGCATTTCTGTCAAGCTGCGGGAGGCACTCACGACAAGTTGGATATGCCGGCCGTCTGCCTTGTTGAACATCCACTGAATGGTTCGATCGAGCAGCGTGGCGTGGGGCAGATCGGTGATCGAGCGATCGAACCAAAGATGAATGCCGGTAATCGGGGCATGGGTGAAAGCACTGACGTCCAGAGGAAGTTGCGGCGCCAGGGTGTTCACTTTTTCAAAAGGCACCGCAAGGACATACTTGTCGGCTGTTCGCACCTCGCCGCTGTTGAGCAAGAGGCCAGTGACTTTGCCGTCGCCGATGCAAAGGTGACGAACTGACTGGCGATGCTGGATCCTGACGTTTGGATAATTTGACCAGGCCTCCTCGGCATACAGATCGGCGAGAGGAACTGCTGGTATGCCCATCTCGTAGGAGGTCGCTGCTGCAAGAAAGCCGAGACAGAAGACCTGCAAACCATGGGCGGCCGCCATTCTTTCCAGATTTTCATTGACGGCGCTGACGAGAACCTGACGCCAAAAGCGCTCAATGGCACGGGGTGATTGATTTTTTTCTTTCAGCCAGTCGAGCATTGTAATCCGGT
>DATAYL010000471.1:0-2661 GCA_036272575.1 Bryobacteraceae bacterium
ACTCGTGTAGCGAGCGCGATTCGCGAGCAGATCCGAATCGAATTGCAACTCACCGCATCGGCTGGTGTCGCTACGAATAAGTTTCTCGCCAAGATCGCCTCGGACTGGCGCAAGCCAAACGGTCTCTTCGTGATTCAGCCATACGAGGTCGAATCCTTTCTCTCACCGCTGCCCGTCGCTCGCCTGCCCGGTGTGGGCAAGGTGACCGAGAAACGGCTGCTCGACATGAGCATTCGTTCCGTGGCCGACTTGCGTGAAGTCGACGAGCAACGTCTCGTTCTCCGATTCGGCAGTTATGGTACGCGGCTCTATCACCTCGCACGCGGTATCGATCCAAGTGTGGTCGTGCCCAACCGTCCGACCCGCTCGATTTCTGCCGAAGACACCTTCGAACAAGATGCACGGATCACAGAAATAGAACCGATGATTCGCCGCTTAGCCGAAAAGGTTTGGAATTCCTATCAGAAGGAAATGCGTCTTGCTCGTACCGTCGTTCTCAAATTCAAGACGGGTGATTTCAGGACCTTAACGCGCAGTCAAACGCCGGCAGCGCCGCCCGACTCTTACGAAGACTTGATCTGCATCGCTCTGGAGTTACGGGATCGTGCAGCCTTCGACCCGTCACAACAATTTCGCCTGGTTGGCGTCGGCCTGAGCAATTTTCAAGAATCGGTAGACGCCCCGAAGCAGGAGGGCCTGTTTGAATCCAAAGATTCTTGAGCACAGCGGAAAAGAAGGACGCCTGCGTGCGCCAACTGAAATTACTCCTCTGAACGCATCCGGTTACGCTGAATCGAGTAAATGTCCAAGTTAGTGAAAGCACATTTATCGAGCCGATGTTGCTGCTTCGCACAGACGCACTTCCAGACGGCCCGCAGTGGCTACGCGAGATCAAACTGGACGGCTATCGCGCGCTCGCCATCAAAGCTGGCGGCAAACTGCAACTACGCTCGCGCAATGATAACGACTTCAGCATTCGTTATCCGTCGATAGCGACCGCACTCAAGGCCATGCCCGACAATTCCGTCATCGACGGAGAAATCGTAGCACTTGACTCCGAGGGCAAGCCGTCATTCCATATGCTGCAAAACTACGGCTCGTCGAAACAACCCCTCATCTACTACGTTTTTGATGTCTTGATCCTGTCTGGTAAAGACGTAATGCCCGAGACCCTGGAGGAAAGACGACGGCTACTCGAGAGTTCTGTATTACCAAGGTTGGCCGAGCCCATTCGTTATTCTCCGGAACTCCAGGCGAGCCTCAAAGACCTGATTGCTTCGGTGAAGGCCCAAGGGTTTGAAGGGCTGGTGGCCAAGCGGCGCGACAGCAAGTATGAACCCGGCCTCCGTACCGGCGCCTGGCAGAAGATGCGAGTGAACCAGGGACAAGAATTTGTAATCGCTGGGTACACACCGTCGCCGAAGAACTTCGACGCGCTAGTCATCGGCTATTACGAACACGACAAGCTCCTTTACGCTGCCCGCACCAGGAACGGATTCACTCCTTCCTCGAGGGTCGAATTATTCAAGAAGATCAAACCACTACGGATTCCGGAATGTCCGTTTGCCAACCTACCTGAAAAGAAGGCCGGTCGCTGGGGTGCTGGATTGACCGCAGCAAAAATGAGCGAATGTGTTTGACTCCTATGCCGAACCCGGCATGACCACCCCACCGCCGCCGGAGCTAGTAATCTATTGCAACTGCATGGAGCGCGTGAAGCATCACATGCGAATCATCGAAGGCGCTCTCTCCGGTTCCGCTGTTGCGCCTGGCCATCCCGACCGTCAAACGCTGCTTATCGAGACGGTCTTCCTGCACTTTCGCAAGGCCCTCGAAGAAATCGCCTTTGCCTCGCTCACAGCGAACCGCGAGAAGTATGCTGCCGCTCGTCCCAGTTACGCGAGAGACTGGAGCGTAGCTGGCATCTTTAAGGCGATCGAGAAGTCTAATCCCCACTTCTATCCACTACCACTGAAGGAACCTACAGAAACAGCTCCTGGCCAAAAGCATTTCGAGCGGATGGACGATGCATATCTGACCAAGGCGGATTTTGAGCTTCTGTACGGAGTGACATCGGACATTATCATGCGCCGAACCCGTTCTCGCCATCGGGGCCTATGCCTACACAGCTGACAGTTCAGGAATGGATGACCCGTATAGGGCGCCTGCTCACTTGGCACGTGATGCAGATCCCCGATCTTCAGGGCCTATGGCTGATTTGCGTGCCGAGTGATGGGCCATGTCATTCATTCCTCGCCAGCAGCGACGGCGAGTTCATCGTCGAGCGCTAAGCGTCGACGCGCCGATTTACCCCCTGTATTCCCGCCCCTTTCGTTCTACAGCAGTCAAACCGCCCAAATGATTGGTCCCGATTTTGGCAGCCGCTCCGCAAAAGCCGCAACGCCGATCCCAGTGCATCCGGCGCAGCGCGCCTCGCCGGGAAACGCTGGAGCCGTAGCGGCCGGTTCCGTGTCAGGTCGCTCAATCGACGAGCTTCCGTGGGCCTCGGATTACTCCCCGGAAGTCTTAGGTCAGTATCAGGAGCGATTCGGCAGAATCCACCGGAGGAAGTAGGCAGAGCCGTTTTGCCGAATCGCTTTTGATACTGGGACTTGAAGGAAGCCGCGCTGGATGCTCCATCGTATGGGTGTTCAAAGTCAG
>DATAYL010000472.1:0-4716 GCA_036272575.1 Bryobacteraceae bacterium
ATTGCCTCCCGAAAACCGCTTCTCCGCTTTCACCTGCAGCGATTCGTAAGTCGAGTTGCCGATTCCTTGCCCGGCGTAATTCAGACCGTTGTATTGCGGGAACGGCCGTAAAAGCTGGCCTTCTTGCACGGTCGCTGCCGACAGCGATGAGCCCGGCGTCGTGATCTTTCCGAAAAATGGATTAGGCACGCTGTTCTGCAGCGCCGTTCCTAACGACAGATATTGATCGGGTACCTGATCGATCGATGGCGAATCGATCGGCAGATGCGTCCCCTTCGCGCCGCCGTAGGCCACGTCAATCAGAAATCCGTTCCCCAGCTGTCGCTGAATATCGGCGTTCCACTGCTGTGCATAGCCGTAAGGGTTGAACAGTTGATTCACTGCAAAAGAATTGCCTAGCAGCGCGTTGGCATAGTTCGGGCTGCGGCCCGGCGGTGGTAAAATTCCACCCGGAAACGGATTGGTAATCGTGTAAGCTCCAGTCCCCGTTACGGCGGATGCCGTGCTGCAAGCACCGTTGGTGAAGCATGCCGGTACACCGTTCGTGATGCTTGAAAGTACCGGCGTCGAATAGCTGTTCAACGGATCGTTGTTCGGACTCGTGTCCCACGCCACATCGTTCGGTAGCCAGAATACTCCATAACCCGCATGGAAAACGGTTTTCGGTGTGATTTGGTAGGCCGCCCCAACGCGCGGCGCCCATTGTTTCCAGTCCGGCAGTATCCCGCTTCGATACGTGTCGCCCGGTGTATTCACCAGTCCGATATTCCCCCGTTGCGTGATTCCCTGCGCCAGCAGCGCGCTATTCGCTTCCGTCGGATTGAAGTAAGAAATCCGGTCGAAACGCTCGGTCCACGGACCCGCGTGCTCCCAGCGCACGCCCACGTTCAACGTCAACCTTTCGCTCAAATGCCAATCGTCGTTGAAAAACGCGGCCGGATAGAATTGCTGCGCCGCCACCAGCGCCGGACTTGACGCGCTTCCTCCATCCGGGTATCCGAGCAGGAACGTCGCCAGCCCCAGACCGCTGCCCGCCGAATTGCTCGCATTCGCCGCCGTGAAGCCCGGGTCGAAATTAAATATTCCCGTCGGAATGTTGGTCTGCGTGTAGTTGTGCGTCATGCGCATAAACTCCGCCCCAAACTTGAACGTGTGAGTGCCCCATATCTTCGTCAGCGTCCCCGCCGCTCGATAGTTATCGTTCCGGTCAATAATCACGCTGCCCGCCCCTTGGCTTCCGAAGGTGTTGTTCGTATCGAAATTGTTGATCACCGGTACTGGCAAATCGCGGAATACCGCCTGCTGGTTGTTTGCCGCCGGCCACCCCAACTGCGTCAGGTCATAGCCCAGCGTTTCTGGCGTGCGATCGTAATTGAACCGCTGATAGCTCAACCGGATCTCCATAATCGTTGTCGGCGTAAAAGAGTACGTATCGCCCAGCACGAAATTGTTGGTGTTGAAAGTCTCCGTACAGCGATCCTGGCATACGCCGTTGTGGAACGGATCGGTCGGCAGATTCAAATTCCCCCAATATGTGTAGCGCGCCGAAATGTGCTGCTTGTCCGAGACGTTCTGGTCGATCCGCGCTACTGTCTCGTTGTTGTTGCCGCCCTGGCTCGAATTCGAAACCCAATTCTGTGTGCCGGTGACCGTGCCCGCGGCATTCGGTGCCGGATATAAATTCAACAGCTTCACCGAAGTTGGATTAATCCGGTTCGCGGGAATAATGTTTCCCGGAAATTGCAGCCGGTCGCCCGTCACCTCACCAGGTCCACACGGACGCGGGTACCCCGGTCCCGGACCGCACGTCGTGAGCGGATCGTAGATGTTCACTCCCTGCGCCTTCGCTAAACCCGAAAGATCACCCGTCCGCTCCGTCGCCGTCGGCACCGTCTCGGTGTACGATTGCCCCTGCCGCAGCCGGAAACCTTCGTAGTTCACAAAGAAAAATGTCTTGTCCTTCCCTTTGTAAATCTTCGGAATGTAGACCGGACCGCCTAGATTGAATCCAAACTGATTCTGCGTGAACGCGCCCCGCGGCGTTCCGTTCGAATTGTTGGCAAACGTGTTCGCGTCAAGCACCTTGTTCCGCAAATACTCGTACACCGTTCCGTGCAGATCGTTGCTGCCCGATTTCGTCGTGAAGTTCACCACGCCGCCCGCAAATCGCCCATACTCCGGCGACAAGTTGTTTGTTGCCACTTTGAACTCCTGCAGGGAGTCCTGCGTCGGAATCAACGCTGTGATGTTGATATAGCTTCCGTTCACTGGCGATCCATCGAGCCACACCATGCTCTGGTTCGCCATGCCGCCGCCAATCTGATAATTGCCCCACGCAAACGGATTTTGCCCGTTTGGATTGGACATCGAGCCGCCTTGTGGCACTACCGATGGCACCAGCGCCACCAGGTTCAACGGATTGCGCCCGTTCAATGGCAGCTCTACCGTCTTGCGCTGATCGATTACCTGCCCTAGCGAAGAAGATTCCGGCGTCAGCAATGGCGTCTGCGCCGTCACTTCTACTGTTTGGTTCACCGCGCCCACTTCAAGCGGTAAATCGATCTTACTCGTTGTGCCCGTTTGCACGTTGACCGGTGTCCGCAGCACGCGTTTGAAACCGGTCTTCGCCACCTCAACCGAATAGTTGGCGGGCGCGAGATTCACAAACTGATAAAAACCATCTGCGTTGGTTGTTTCGGTGCGCTTTTCGTTCGTACCGAGATTCGTGAGAGTGACTTCCGTGTTGGCCACAGCTGCCCCCGAGGGGTCGCTGACATTCCCGACAATGGAGCCGAATGTTGTTTGTGCATTCAGTTGGGTAGAGCTGCAAATCGCTGCAATCACCCCCAAAAGACACATACGTTGTAATCTTTGGAGCATAACTAACCCTTCGAGACTAGACCTAAAGCTTCGGCATTAGTTCTATCAAAAAGTTTCAGAGTCGTCAATACTGCCGGGTTTGGTTGCTTTTTGTCTAATTGTTATCGCTTAGCTGCCTCAGCTCCCGCCGCGCTTTTCGCTCTTCGTCCGAGTGATGGCGAGCCTTCGCGAATTGGTGATGCGCGATCGCATACTCCATAGCGCGGATGTGCATCTGTACCCGCTGTTCAGCCGTTGTGCCCTCTAGTTCTTCTGGCGCCCTCTTGAGCCACGCCAACGCCGCGCCGGGTAGCAGACCCGCCCATTCTGCGAAAACACTTCGCTCCCTTTCTGCTCGCTGCATGACCTCCAGCATCTCCGCTTCAAAGACCCTTCGGTGCGCCGACGGATAAAGCTTTAGCAGAAGTGTGTAAGTGAAATTCATAGCTCCGCCTCCTTCGCTCTCAACCGAACAAAACCCGTCTTTGTGAGTTGCCTCATCCGCTCCAACTCGTTTCGCAAACTCGCCAGCCCCGTTGCCGTCAGCCGGTAAGCCTGCTTATCCCGCGAGGTGTCGTCAGTCGCGAATCGCTCGATCCAGCCATCGCTTAGCAATCGCTGCAACGCTCCGTACAACGTGCCTGTGCTCAGCCGCACCCGGCCCTCGCTGAGTGCTTCGATGTCCTTCATCAATGCGTAGCCGTGACGTTCGCGCTCCGCCAGGCTCATCAGTATCAATAGAACAGGTTCCGTGACAGGTCGCATAACGACATGTTACGACACGCCATGTTTTTCGTCAGGCAAAAAAACGCACATGGCGCACGGGACCGATCGCGTACCACTAAAGAGTTGTTATCGCCTCTCGGGCTTTCCGACGGTTACGAATGTTCGAGGCCGCCGGGATCCGGTTGAAAGCCGGTAGAGTATTCACCTCGCGGGATCGCGCATCGGGGGAACGCGTTGTGATCGTTAATCAGATGCTGGCCAAGAAAAGACGCGATTGGACAAGTGATGACACAGGATGGAGCTACAGGGGCGCATTCTTCTGGGCGTGTTTGCCGAAGTCGCTGGCGAGCCTTTTGTTCGGCGTCACCGCTGGTGCAGGTTCGCACGATGCAGGATTTGCTTGCGTGTCCGTCGTCCGCCAGCGATTTTCGACAATGATGTTGGGGGTCTTCGCCTTGTTTGCGTCAGTTTTAGCCGCCGTCGGCGTGTACGGAGCGATGGTGTTGTTACCCGCTAGACCCTCGATTATCTCACCCCGCACCCGAGCTTCTTACCTGCTACGACCCAACCGCTTCCAGCATCCCCTGATTGGCCCTGCGCACCTCACACTCGCACCCGCTGCCCCGTTCATGCGGCCGCGGCAAATTTCCGCCGCAAGGTTTGTAAATGTCCACCCGTGGAAACAGCCTCTTTCACAATCTGCTCGTGCCATTTCGCCCAGGTCATTCGCTGAACGCCCAACCCGCCATATAGTGGGCAGATCCTCGACTCTCTTGGATGCGGCTACTACGCGCCTCCGAACTTATGTAATTCCTAACAGCAGCTGATGACCCAAACCCCGGAAACGGAGCCAGGGATTGTTAGAGTATTTTTCGATCCAGAGCAGCTGCTGGAAAGCAGAACAGGAGAGAGAGAGAGAGAGAGAGAGAGAGAGATGCCACGAAAAGGACATCGTCCGGACCAGATTGTACAGGCACTCAGTCGAGTACACCACGGAGAATCAGTCGGAGAGGTGTGCCGCAAGATGGGGATTAGCGAAGCGACGTTCTACAACTGGAAGAAGCAGTATGCCGGGATGGGCATTACCGAGTTGGCAGAATTGCGCCAGCTGCGCGAGGAGAACAGCAAGCT
>DATAYL010000473.1:0-5378 GCA_036272575.1 Bryobacteraceae bacterium
AGATGGTGATGCCGGGCGACAATGTGTCGATGGAAATCGAGTTGATTACGCCGGTGGCCATGGACAAAGGGCTGCGCTTCGCGATCCGGGAAGGCGGCCGGACGGTGGGCGCCGGGACCGTTACGGAGATTTTGAGCTAAAAGAAAGAAGCAGGATTATGCCACGAGAGATCATTCAGTTCCAGTGCAGCGAGTGTAAGAACCGCAACTACAGCAAGACCAAGAACAAGCGCACTACTACGGAACGCCTCGAGATGAAGAAGTTCTGCCCGTATTGCCGGAAACATCAGCCGCATCGGGAGACCAAGTAAAACGCTTGACCGCATTACACGGGGTGCTCTCTCCGGGGCGCTCTGGTGGATTTTTGTTAGTCTGTAAAAGAGTTCTCAGTTGAATTGGTTGATGTGAGCCTATCTGGCTGAAGGAAGCGAAAGTTAGGGGCATAGGTTTAACGGCTAGACCAGCGGTCTCCAAAACCGCGAGTGGGGGTTCGAATCCCTCTGCCCCTGCCAACATTTTCTTCCCCGCACGCACCGAGCAGGCGCGGCTAGTCACCAGAGTTGCGAGATTATGGAAATGAGCACGGCTGTTGGTTGGCCACAGCGCACAAAGTCTTATATTGAAGATCTACGAACCGAGATGAAACGTGTCTCCTGGCCGACGTGGCCGCAGGTTCGAGCGACCACCGGCGTCGTGATTGCGGCTGTATTTTTATTTGCAGCGTATTTCTTTGTCGTGGACGCAATTGTGAGCGCAGCCATCAATCGGGTCATTAACCATTTCACGCACGCATAAGCGGCCAAGCGCCTCGACGCCAGGAGCGTTTTGATTGGATAACTATCATGCAAGAAGAAAAAATTCGGAACGGCGAGTCCACTGAGGACGACGACACGTTAGCCTCCGGCGAACAGGTCGAATCCGCCCACGCGGAGGATGGCGACGTGTTGGAGGAGGGTGAGTCCGTTTCCGTCGAGGAGATGCATGCTGCCGGTGACGACGGCGTCCATGGCTTCTCGCACGAGGAAGAGCACGAGGCTTCGGAACACATTGCTGCTCCCGCCGCCGCTTCCCATGACGCGCCGGCTCCTGCTGGCCCCCCTAAGAACTGGTACATCATTCATGCTTACTCCGGCTTCGAGAATAAAGTAGCTGAATCGCTGCGAACCCGGGCACAGGCGTTCGGTTTCGCGGATCGCCTTGGACAGCTCTTGATTCCCACCGAAGAGGTGATCGAGCTGCGCAACGGCAAGAAGGTCACCAGTAAGCGACTCCTTTATCCCGGCTACGTGCTGGTTGAAATGGAGATGGATGACGAACTCTGGCACGCGGTGAAATCGACTCCGCGGGTGACCGGTTTTGTCGGTGGGGGAACCAAACCCGTGCCTTTGACAGCCGACGAGGTGAATTCCGTACTCTATCGCCAGGCTTCGAGCGCGGAGCGTCCGCGTCCGAAGATGAGCTTCGAGAAGAACGAGACCGTTAAAATTGTTGACGGACCGTTCACCAACTTCTCCGGTAAAGTCGATGAAGTGAACAGCGATCGCAGCACGCTGCGCGTCATGGTGACTATTTTCGGGCGATCCACGCCAGTTGAGCTCGACTTCTTACAGGTTGAAAAGATTTAAGTTTACGTAGAAACAGGAATTAAATGGCAAAGAAAGTTACCGCACAAGTGAAGTTGCAGATTCCGGCCGGCAAAGCGACGCCGGCGCCCCCGGTGGGAACGGCGCTCGGTCCGCAGGGCGTTAACATCATGGAGTTCTGCAAGGCATTCAACGCGAAGACTTCGGCGAAAGACCAGGAAGGTTTGATCATCCCGGTGGTCATCACCATTTATTCGGACCGGTCGTTCACCTTCATTACCAAGACGCCGCCCGTGGCTATTCTCGTGAAACGTGCCGTTAACCTCGCCAAGGGGTCCGCCGAACCGAATAAGAACAAGGTAGGCAAGATCAGTGCGGAACAGATAGAAGAAATCGCAAAGATCAAAATGCCGGACCTCAATTGCTTCACGGTAGAAGCTGCCATCGAACAGGTTAAAGGCGCTTGCAAGAGTATGGGCGTCGAAGTCGGCTGAGCCGACTTCCGCTCGCTTCGCTTGTCCTGTATTGTGTTTGAGTGCGTTCTCTTCGCGCTCTGCTCTTTCTTGGCTTCTCAACAACCCTTCAGGCACAAATAGCGGCCATGCCCCCGATGGGCTGGAACAGCTGGGATTCGTACGGCCTCTCCATTACCGAGACTGAATCTAAGCAAAATGCAGATTGGCTAGCGGCGCATCTCAAGGTGGACGGCTGGCAGTACGTTGTAGTGGACCAAGGCTGGTACGTGCAGAATCCTGAAGCGAAACCCGGTGCTTTTCGCTTCACCATGAGCGCCGATGGACGCTATCAGCCAGCCGTGAATCGTTTCCCCTCGGCGACATCCGATGCGGGCTTCAAACCTTTGGCGTCTTATGTTCATTCGCTCGGGCTGCGCTTCGGCATCCACGTCATTCGCGGTATCCCAAGAGGAGCCGTGGCTCGCGATCTGCCGATCGCCGGGTCACCCTACCATGCTGCTCAAGCTGCTGACAGAACAGATACCTGCCCTTGGAATGCCGACAATTTCGGAGTGAAGGATAATGCTGCCGGGCAAGCCTATTACAATTCAGTCGCACAACTCTACGCGAACTGGGGCGTTGATTTCGTCAAGGTGGATTGCATCGCGGCGCATCCCTACAAAGGGGACGAGATTCGGATGCTCAGTCAGGCGCTCCGCAAAGTTGGGCGGCCCATGTTATTGAGCCTTTCACCCGGTCCAGCGCCGCTTAACAAAGCTGCCGAACTGATTCAGTGGGCGCAGATGTGGCGGATTTCGGATGACGTGTGGGACCACTGGGCGCATGACAAGAAGTTGAACTTTTCGCAAAGCGTACTCGAGCAGTTTCCAGTTGCTGCGTCCTGGAGTAAATATGGCGGCGATGGCCACTGGCCCGATGCCGATATGTTGCCGATCGGTTATTTGGGCCCGCGGCCGGGCGAAGGTACAGCCAGACAATCGAAACTTACGCACGACGAACAGCAGACGCTAATGACGGCTTGGGCGATTTTTCGTTCACCGCTGTTTATTGGAGGCAATCTGACGAAGACCGGTTCCTCGACCCTTGCACTTCTTACTAACCGGGAAGTTCTTGCGGTCAACCAGCGTGCCACGGGGCAGCATCAAGTAATGAATGACGGGCGTCAAGCTGTTTGGCTGTCGAAGCAACCGGCGGGTAACGGCGTGTATGTGGCGCTTTTTAACTTATCGGATTCCGAGGAGTCTTTGCGTTATCCTCTGCAGAGCCTCGGTCTCGGCAAAACACTGTTTGCTGTCCGCGACCTGTGGGCGCAGCGGGACCTCATCCGATCCGATCAGCTGAAGGTGAAACTGGCGCCGCACACTTCCGCTCTTTATCTCGTGAGATAACACAGTTATGGTGAATCGTCGGGGCTTCCTGCAAACCACTGGTTCGAGTTTAATGCTGAGTGCGGCTGGAGGGTTACTTTGGGCCAACCCCAAACCGCGCCGGGTCGGGCTGATTGGCTGCGGCTGGTACGGCAAATCGGATCTCTTCCGGCTCATCCAGATAGAGCCGGTCGAAGTAGTGTCTCTCTGCGATACCGATCAACACATGCTGGCTGACGCCGCCAGTATGGTCGCTTCACGCCAGATTTCGAGGAAGACTCCACGCACGTATGGTGATTTTCGCAAAATGCTTGCTGAAGGTGATCTCGATATCGTGCTGATTGCGCCGCCCGATCACTGGCACGCGCTCATCATGATCGAAGCGGCCAAAGCGGGCGTGGACATTTGGGTACAGAAGCCGATTAGCGCCGACGTGCGGGAAGGGCAGGCGATGGTCGAAGCAGCGCACGCTCACGGCCGTGTGGTGCAAGTAGGTTTGCAACGGCGCAGCACGCCGCATATTGTCGAAGCGCGCGACCGCTTTATTCGGGAAGGGAAGTTGGGCAAAATTGCCCTGGTCGAAATTTACTGTTATTACCACATGCGCGCGACACAGAATCCGCCTGACACCACGCCGCCGCCTTACTTCGACTACGAGATGTGGACGGGCCCCGCACCTATGCGTCCTTATAATTCACTGGTACATCCGCGGACCTGGCGAGCGTTCATGGAGTACGGCAACGGCATTGTGGGCGATATGGCGGTTCACATGTTGGACATGACCCGTTTCATGCTCGATCTTGGCTGGCCCACGCGTATCTCCTCAACCGGCGGGATTTTTGTTGACAAGGCGAGCAAGGCCAATATCTCAGATACCCAGACGGCTACTTTTGATTTCGCCGATCTGCGCGTGGTGTGGCAGCATCGTTCGTGGGGTGATTCGCCCGATCCGAAATACGCCTGGGGCGCTACTTTTTACGGCGACAAAGGCACTCTGAAAACCAGCGTCTACAGCTACGATTTCATTCCGGCCGGCGGCGGCCAGCCGGTTCATCGCGATGTCACTTACGAGCTTGAACAGTATCCGGAAGACAAGACTGAGAAGGATCTCGAGAAACATGTTGCTCCGGCGGTTCGTTATCACATGAAGAATTTTTTGCATGCAATCGACACGCGCTCAAAGCCCGTTTCAACAATTGAGGAAGGCTACACCTCGACCGCCTCCTGCATTCTGGCAAATAATTCTATGAAGCTCGGCCGCTCGATCGAATGGGATGCCACGCAAAACCGCGTGGTCAACGATCCCGCCGCCAACGAACTGCTGGTGCGACCCTATCGTGGTCCCTGGATCCACCCCGCGACGCAGAACACATAGGCTCAGTGTCGCTCCTGTAACCGAACTACCCAGCGTACTAACAAATATCGCTTATTGCTAAATCGGAAGCATTCGCGTAGCATTGGAATTGAAGATTTGCCAAGTAATGGGACAGATCTCCATCCTTCCTCTCCGTTGAGTGAACTTTTCAGCCGAGCGTTGCCCAGCTGATCACTTCTTAAGTAAACGGCCGTGATGACCGTTTCGCCTTTTTAAGGGACGCCCGCACAACGGGCCCGGTTCAAGCGCTCTGCCCGAAGAACAGGCGAGTTCCTTTATTGATGTGGCGCGCAGCAATGCCATGTGCGCTTCTTAGCAGCAAGATCCGTCGCTGTAGGACTTTTTACTCACGACCGGCTCGTCTCAAAACGTCCGGTCGCACCCGGTGCCCAGTTTGCGCCTTCACTAATTTTTTACGTTCTGAAGGAGAACAATCTATATGAAAATGTTTAAAACGTTCGCCGTAATCGGCGTCCTTGCGTCCGCTGCTTGTGCTTACGCGGGAGATGACAGCCGTTATCTTCACGTAAACGTGCCGTTTGCTTTTATCGTCGGCAGCGAGCAGTTTGCGCCCGGAA
>DATAYL010000474.1:0-3718 GCA_036272575.1 Bryobacteraceae bacterium
TTGGTGATGAGGCCATAGGCGTTCGGATTGTCGACTCCGCCGCTTGGGGGCGCCCAGTTGGTGTTCGGTTGACCGTACTGCGCACCGTTGAGAACGTTGAAGGCTTCCGCGCGGAATGTGAGGCCGACTCGATCCGTGAGGGAGAAGCGCTTCTTGAGGGAAGGATCGATCTGCCATACGCCTGGTGCACGAACCGCGTTGCGTCCGAGGTTGCCCCATGTACCGGTTGCTGGATAGGAAAAGGCGTCTGGGTTCAACCAGTTTGCAGGTGTTCTGTGTCTGGGATAGAGAGGCACGCCCGGAACACGGTCGGGACGTTGGTTCTGATTGAGTTGGTCCGGAAGCTCGCTGGTGTTCCGATTTACGGTGACATTCAGCGGCAGACCACTGCGCGCATAAGCGATCGTGCTCAGCTGCCAGCCTCCCAAGATCAAATCGATTGGGCGAGAAGCACTGCCCAGAAACGTGTGGCCTTTGCCGACTGGAAGCTGCCATACGGAACTTGCCGTGAAATAGTGCCGCATGTCTTGGTCGCTCGGGGCGCGTTCGCAGCGCAGACAATTGATGTTTTGCGGCGTATCGGATTCGCCGCCGCCGATGCCCCCATTGTTGACCGAGTGGGACAACTCATAATTGACCGTGAGCAGCAGCCCGGTCGAGAAGTTGCGCTGAAGACTTGTCTGGAGTGCGTTTGTGCTGGCGTGATTCGTAAATTCCTTGTACTCGAAACCGAGAGCGTATCCTGGATAGGCGGGCAGTCCGGTAATGGGGTCCGCGCCGTTGATCACAGTATCGTTGAAGACATGTTCGACGCCGGTTCCGAAGTAGGCCACCTGGAAGATAGTCTGACGGGCAATCTCCTGCTGAATGGACGCCGTCCATTCATTTGCCGCTGTATCCTTGCGATGGATGTCCGCGCCCGTAGGACTGTTGCTCGATTGCCCGACACCCGAATCCGGGTAGACGGGATAGCTGACGTTACGTAGCGTGTAATCGGTACTTATGTTGCCGATGGGATCGCCGAGGCTACCGAACTGACCGTTGCCGTAGTAGATCCCGAATCCCGCTCTTATCGCTGTCTTTCCGTGTAAAGCCGAAGGCGCCCATGCCACGCTGACTCGGGGAGAGAAGTCCACAACGTTCGGGTAATACCAGGGAAAAGATTTCGCACAGACCACATTGAGACAGTGCAGCGGGTCAACACTGATGCCACGGCCAAGAACTTCATGATCCTGGCCGAAATACTCGTAGCGAAGCCCCACATTCATGTTCAAGGTCGAGCTTGCCTTGAACTGATCCAGGACGTAGCCGTAGGTCTCTTTCATTCGAGAACCAGTTAGCGGATTCGCGGCGCGGTAGTAGACGGAGTTAATCATATTCTGAAGGAAATCGTCTGTGCTGTTGTAGGTAAGTTCCCAGTCCGGGCTGTTCGGCGAAGCCTTGTTCTCCTGCATGGCGATGAAGGTGACACCCGCCTTGATGGTATGCCGCCCGTGCTGAAAGGTGGCATCGTCGACAAAGGAAAAGGTGTTATCGTTGCGCGTTGTTCCGCTGGAGGTGTCGAGCGTCGTGAAGGGGGCGATGGACAACAAAAAAGGCAGCTGAGTGGTCTGCCCCTCCAGCGAAACTGTCCTGTTGAAACCGTATTTGAAGTCGTTCAGGAACTTTGGCGAGAATGTATTCTGCAGATCGATGACCGCACTCGGCTCGCTCTCGTTGTGGAAACCCGTGAGGGGGTTAATTTGATCGGGCTTCGACTCGGTGTATGCGTCCATGTTAAAGCGGGCAAAGGAGCTCATCTTATCATTGATGCGCCAGTCCACACGCGCCAGCCCCGAGTTCTCAGTCGTAACCTGAGGACCGCTACCAAACCACTCCATAGATACCGAGTCGATGGGGACCTGGCCTTGCGGAAATGCATTGATGAGAGGAGCCAAGACAGGTTGGACGACAGCAACCTCAGCCTGATAAGCCGGGCTGGGAACAATGCCGCTAAGAACCTGATTGATGTTTTCCCGCAGTCCTTCATAGTTGACGAAGAAGAAGAGCTTCTTCTTCGTCGAAATCGGTCCGCCTAGGTTCGCCCCAAAATCGTTGTATTTCAGCGCGGGAAGCTGGCCGGCCGCGTCCCAAGGAGAAGCATCGAAGACGCTGTTTCGGATAAACTCCCACGCGGATCCGGAGAACTTATCGCCACCGGTCTTCGAAGAGACTTCGATCTGTCCGCCGGGTGAGCCGCCCTGATCCGCACTATAGGCAACGCTGTTCGCGCGAAACTCTGCAATCGCCTCTGTGGAAACCTGCAAGCGCAGATTGACATCCACGAAGGAATTGTTGATGCCGGAATTATCCACGCCGTCTAGATGCCAATTATTATCCTCATCGGATAAGCCAGCAAATCGGACGTCCTGTCCCTGGCCCGTGCCGGAATCGATGGCTCCTGGGACCAGGGAGATGAGGCCGATAAAGCTGCGGCCATTGATGGGAAGGTCGGTTGCCTGCGTGCCGTGAACCACGCCACCGATTTCCCCGGACGACTTGGACAATCCGGAATCCGGCTGTACTTCTATCTGGGTGCTAACCCCGGCTACAGAGAGCTTTGCGTCGAGCGTTCGGGTCTGACCTACGTCGAGGCTGACACTCTCGAATCGCAACTGAGTGAAACCGTCCGCATCGACAGTCACCTGGTAGCTTCCCGTCGGAACCGAGGTCACCGTGTAGACCGCGGCGCCGTTCGTCTTGGTCGGACGCTCCACGCCCGTTGTAAGCGATTTGATCACGATGTTCGCACCGACGATCCTCTTGCCAGAGGGATCTGTAACAGTACCGGTGAACGTACCGTCGTTCGTCTGCGCAATCAGGGGTAACGCCAGGAATAGAGAGAATAAGATCAGCCTCTTCATGAAAGTTCTTCTTTCCTCCGGTTTTGACCGGCCATGGGGCGGCTAGAACACAGCCAGTTTGAGTTTGAATATGCCCGCAGTTGCGATACCGACATTTAGCCTTTTCTCTGCGCTGTCTCAATAAGATGCGTTTCCATTACGGCAACTGCCAATCCGCAGTACAGCCTGACTTATGGATTAATTTTAAGAGGCAGTAAACAGAGTTCATCAGATTGCGGGGCTAAGCGGTGCAGGACCATTCAAGCCGACGAACCTTAGTGACGCCTTAGAAAGATGCACTTGTCATGCAGAATTCACGTTACATCCGTAGAAATTTCACATCGCCGGCGTGAATCACTTTTATGGATGTTCCCGCTAGGAAGAAGAGGGATTCTACGGGAGACCAGCCGATGTAGCTCCGGTCAATTTTTCGCGAGTTGTCGCAACTCGAGTGGCGTCGCAAAGTGAACGTTACTTTGTTCTGGGTGCAAGCGCCTTTGGAGCGGAAGGAAACTGCTCCATACGACCCGACTTTCGACCTGACTTATAACTTCCCTAGGGCGCCTCTATCGTACGCGCGGTTTGAATCGGGAGCGCCGATATCTCAGTCGGTGAGAGCGGTGCAGGATACGCAACATCAAATATAGAAAGTTAGCAAAGAGTTACTTTGCGACCTCAAACAGGATTCCGCTGCGAATACAGAATCAAACCGTGACAGGTTTCTGTGTTGGAGTTTCCGGAGAAAATACATGCAAATGCTCGGGCAACGAAACGGTAAAGCTGGTGCCAACTCCTACGGCGGAGGCCACCTGAATGGTGGCGTTGTGCGCTTCGAC
>DATAYL010000475.1:0-3288 GCA_036272575.1 Bryobacteraceae bacterium
TCTAAATTCTTCTGCAGCAGCGGCCAGTAAACGATTGCTGGCGGTTTCTGATCGATGCCATCGTCGTGCAGGTCCGCCACCACACCAATCACCTCACGCGAGTAGTCCTTGAGTTTGACACGGATGCGCTTGCCGACGGCCGCGCGCGGGTTGCCCCAAAGCTCACGGGCCAGGTTCTCGGAAACGATGGCAACTGGTGTTCCACTGTAGAGTTCGTTCCAAGTAAAATCGCGGCCGGTAATCAGGTGACTGCCAATCGCCGAAATGTAGCCTGGTGACACGTATTTGAAGCGCCGCACCGGAGGAATGCCACCTTCGCGAGAGCGGCGGTCCTCGGCATAAATCGGATCGTTCTCGCCGCCTTCGAGCGGAAGATCGCTGACAGCCGCAACGGCCGAAACACCCGGTACCGTTTCGATCTTCCGGAGAATCGCCTCCTCCATCCGAATGACTCTAACCGGGTCTTTGATCTGCGTCTCAGGAATTCCAATCTGCATGGTCTGCAACTCTGGCGCGCCTGAGAAGCCGGGATCGACATGGCGTAGCGCGCGAAAAGTGCGGATCATCAGACCGGAGCCGACCAAGAGGATTACTGCCAGCGCCACTTGCACCGCCACAAGAAGGCCACGCACACGCTGATGTTCTTTGCTCCCGGTAAGGGATCGACGCTCGATGCGCAGCCCAGGGGAAAGCTGCGGCCGAGCATATTTAGCTACCGGAATAAGACCGAAGACCATCCCTGCGAGCAGCGAGACGCATACAGTGAATGCCAGTACCACGGGATCCATCGAAATATCGTGCATTCGTGGCAAATTCGTCAAGTCTGACGCGGCAAACACCCGCAAAGCGCCATAAGCAAGCGCCAGCCCCAGTGCGCCTCCGGCAAGGCCCAACAGCATACTCTCGGCCAGCAATTCCCGTGCGATGCGCCCCACTCCTGCTCCGAGCGCGGCGCGCACAGCCAGTTCATGGCGGCGTCCGTCCGCGCGGACCAGAAGCAGATTCGCTACATTCGCGCATGCGATCAACAAGACCATGGTTACCGTGCCCATCAGCACCCATAGCGTCTTGCCGATATCACCCACGACAGTGTCCTTGAGCGGCCGTATTCGTGGGGCGATGCGCGCGTCCACGAACACAGTTGGGCTCCATCCCGGATTGATGGGAAACTTCTGAAAAAAAAAAAAACGCAGCAATGGGGAGCATGCGCGCCACGTCCGCGTTCGCTTGCGCGATCGTCACGCCTGATTTGAGCCTGGCAATTCCCTGGCAGCAGAAGCCGACCAGGTGAATCTCCGTACTTCTGAACCGGAATGGCGCCAGGAATGAGACCTTCCGATCCATGAATTGGAACGACGGCGGCAGGACCCCAATGACTGTATAAGTGTTGCCGTCCAACAGAACAGGTTTTCCCAGCGCAGCGCGATTCCCTCCGAAGCGAGATCGCCAATATCCATCGGTAAGCATCAACGTGCGTTCGCTGGCCGGGTCTTCATCCGATGTTGTAAACTCGCGTCCGAGCGCCGGCTGAACGCCGAGCGTGGCAAGGAAACGATTTGAAACAGTCAAGCCCGAGACTTGCTGCGGCTCCGCGAAGCCGGTAACTGTCCAGGAGTCCGCGCTCCACATAGCGACGTTCTGGAAGACATGGTTTTCTTCGCTGTAGGTCAGGTAAAGCGATGTTGCCATGTTGAGATCCGGAATATTGATCCCAGGCGCGGTATGCCGGAGCTCGACCAGTTGCTCGGAGTGCGAATAGGGGAGGGGTTTCAGCAGCACGCCCTCGAGTACGCTGAAGATCCCAGTACCGGCACCGATTCCCAGTGCGAGAACAAGTACGCAGACCGTCGTGAAGCCGGGATTGCCACGCAGCCGGCGCCCCGCGTAGCGCAGATCGGCAACGAAAGTGTCGACCAGGTTCTCCCATCCGTAGCCCCGCACTTCTTGCCGAACGGCTGTTGTGCTGCCGAGGTCTCGCTGCGCTGCTCGCCGGGCCTCCTCAGGAGAGAATCCTCGGGCGCGATAGGCCTCGGTCGCCTCTTGCAGATAGTGGCTTACTTCGTCGGCGATCTCCTGATCCGCAGCTCCCCTGTTCCCGAGTACACGTAGACCGCGAGTGAGCTGACGCCAAAGGGACATTCGTCTATACCTCAGCCTTCAGGAGACGCGCTATCGCCGATGCCCGGCGATTCCAGTTGGCTGTCTCCACTTCGAGTTGTTTTCGTCCCGAACGAGTGAGCGAATAGAACTTCGCCCGTCGCGAGTTTTCCGTTTGACGCCACTCCGAATCGAGCCACCCCACGCGCTCCAGCCGCTGAAACGCAGTGAGAAGCGACCCGGGGTTTACCTTGAAAACCCCCTTCGATACCTGCTCAATCCGGCGAGCGATACCAAAACCGTGCATCGGTTCAAGGCTGAGCGTCTTGAGAATGAGCATGTCCAGGGTGCCCTGGATCACGTCGGTATTCTGTTCGTCCATCGATACTCCGAAAACAATATATGACCTCAGGGTAGCTCTCCTTTATCATGATTGTCAAGATATGACGACCAAATGAACACGCCAGCCAGCCTGATTATCGGTCGCATGTAGTCGCGCAGTGTAAATCTATGGTGCCCGTGTCCTACGCAATAATCCGATCGGCATGCGAAATGAGTGAGTTAGCGGTGAGACGATTGTAAAGATGTTTAACGTCTTCAGGCGGCTTTCCAAGCTCGTTCGGAACCTGCGCAGGATCGTCAGTGATTGTTTGAGTTTGTTTGCGAATATCGGGCGCCGCCGCTTGGCTCTGGCAGCGGAAAATCTGTTCTTGCGCAAGCAGTTGGCACTATTCCGGGAACGCGAGAATAAAGCGCTGCCGACTACCCGTAAGGTCAAGAAACTCGAACTGACTGAAACAGGAGTGATCTTGAAATTGCCAAACAGCGAGGCTAACCTCACGTTAAAGACGGATCTGCTTCTCTCGTAACGTCGTGTAACGCCCGCTTTCGAAGGTTTTTAGGTTCCCCACAGCACCCGCAAGCGCTTTGAAAGACAGCCACGCCGAGGCCTGACGATACAGGAGATTGCATTGTTGCGCAGCGATTATGCCGAAGCAGATTGTTCACCGTTACCTGGTCGTTCGCCTCTGGTTCTGGCGTGATAGTGAACGGGTCACGTGGCCAATTCTCAGCGGCAGATTTCCAGGAGCCGGATATATCTCTGTCCTCGCTAACTCGTGCGTTCAGATGTGGGCGGATTGCGGCCCGTGATCGCGGGCTAACAGGTTCTCGCTGAATTCCGCTGATTGA
>DATAYL010000476.1:0-4401 GCA_036272575.1 Bryobacteraceae bacterium
GGTCCGGCGTTCAGCGACTTCCTCGTCGGATCGTTACCAGCGGCGACGGGCCGAAAGATGCATTTCAGCGGCACGACCGTGCTGAAGCTCAAAGACGGCAAGATCGTTGAGGAGATTGGTCTGGACGATGGAGTGACCGCGCTGCAGCAGCTTGGCCTTATCGTCAAGGCAGGCTGATCGCGCGCATCAAGGAGACGCAACTGCCGAAGATGTTTAGGGCTGGGTGATGAGCCCGATTTGTCCTGAGTGAAGACATCGCGCGGCAGTTGCGTCATCATTCCTTTCAAATGCCGTTCCCTGAAAATCGACGATCTCCACCGGGTTACAACCTCCGACTTGCGGGGTAGCCGAAGAGGAAATGGGAAACGAGCACTTCTCCGAGTGGCCGACCACCCGCCCCGGAGACTCAGGCGGTTCTGATATTTGCCAAGTATTGGCCCGTCTACCAAAGGCGCCGTGCTGTCATCGGCTCCGTCGAGCCGATTGTGAAGTTGCCCGCGGTGATTCTTTCAGAGAAGCTCTGCCGTCTTTCCGGATCTGTGCTGCGTTCGCACTCACCAGATCCAGAAAAGCGCGAAGCGCGGGCGAGGGGGTTTCCTTCTTCCATGCCGCTACAAGCGAGATGCTCGCATCGTCCGGTTGCAAGCGGTAGAATCGCACCCCCTTCGACGACATATTCCTGACACAAGCAGGCATAATGGAAACGCCTTCTTCTGCCTCTACAAGTGAGAGTACCGTTTGGGGCCGGTCCGGCTCATTATCAATCCGCGGAACAAAGCCGGCTTCGTTGCAGATTCGTAAGATCGTATCAAAAAGGACGCCCGATTCTTTCCGATCGATCAACACAAATCGTTCACCGGCGAGATCTGCAATACGCACGCTCTTTCCCCTGATTCTTCTTGATGCAGGCAAAACGGCGAGAAGCGGTTCCGGATAGAGGACTCGCGATGAGAGTGTGTTGTCTTTTTCCGCCGCGAGAGTTCTTGTGAAGGCGATGTCGATCGATCCCTGATCGAGCGCCGTCTCTTGCTCGAGTGGGGTGAGTTCGTGCAGCGTCAGCTTTACGCCGGGATATTGCGCTTTATAGCTTCGCACCAGCGCCGGCAGAAACGCATATGTTGCTGAACCAATGAAGCCAATCGACAATTTTCCGACTTCACCCTTCGCGGCTCGCTTCGCGGTGTTGATGGCTGATTCTGCCTGCTCCAGGGTGCGCACAGCCTCGATGAAGAATGCCTCTCCCTCCGGAGTCAGCGCAACCTTCCGGCCGGCTCGCGAGAAGAGTCTCAACCCAAGTTCCTGCTCCAGATCCGCCACGGTCTGGCTAATAGACGGCTGAGCAATATGAAGGTGCCGGGAAGCTTCACGATAGCCATTCCGCTGGACTACCGCAGTGAAGTATCGAAGATGCCTGAGCTCCATACTGATCGTTTTTTCCTATCAATTTGATTGAAACATACTACGGATCGATTTAGCCCCCGGAAGATCTATTTGGGTGGGGAGATAAAAAGATGATCACCACAAAAAACGCTGGGTTTTCGGGCGACGTCGGCGTCGCAAAAGACAAGCAAGAGATCACCATGCCGGCCGCCGACCTCAAATGGGAGGATATGCATCCCGGCTCACCGGTTAAGTTTTCGGTCTTGTGGGGCGACCACAAAAAAGGTCCGTTCGGCATGCTGCTCAAACAGCCGGGCGGCGGGTTCGAGGCAGGCATGCACGCTCACGCCTCGGACTACCACGCGGTATTGGTACAGGGGACGTGGATCCATACAGTCGAAGGCGACAACAGCGCCCCGAAGGAACTGAAACCGGGGTCGTACGTGTTTCAGCCTGCCTGGCAGATGCACAACGAGAGGTTCGAAGGTCCCGAAGACTGCATTGTCTACATCCACCAACTCGGAAAGGCCGACTTCATTCCGTTCAACGGCCCCGGCCCGGCAAAGAAGCAATGAGCCTTCTCCCGCAAAACCTTCTCGAACTGCTCCTCTCGACCTGGTGTTGAAGGAAGATTGGCTCCAGGCCGAACGTGAGCTCACGGTCGAGTAGCCGCGCAGAGCGGATCGCGTCTAGCCCAGCGCCGGTTCATAAGTCGTCGATCGAAACCATTGTCAAGGACCGAATAAAATGATGACCATTTCAGTGATAGTCGGCAGTACACGTCAGGGCCGGTTTTCCGAAAAGCCAGCGCAGTGGATTCTTCAGCACCTGCAAAAGCGGAAAGGGATTGAAGGTCGAGTTGGAGAAGCAAGCGAACGTCATGATCGACGATCTGCTCTGGTGGACCGCAGCTTTAAAAGCGGCGCGCGAGCGCTAATGGACGGCGTATGAATTTAAGAACACACAAGGGCCGACAGCCATCAATAAGCCCGGGATGGGACTATACGCTCGCGGGATTGCTTCCGGGTTGCCGACGACCACCGGTAGCGTTTGAGCGTCATGCGTCCAATCTAAAAGGGGTCGTCCAATCGAACACCGGACCACTTTTTCAGCCACGAAACACGAGCGCGGCGTGAAGCCTGAGAGATCGCTGCCGAATAGCGGTAACGGGGAGGATCACGGGCCACTCGGAGAATGGTCGGATAAGGCGGTGGACACTGTGACGATTCCTCCTGGGAACGCACCTTCGGGAAACCACATGAGCCTATAGTCGGCATCTCGCTGATTGAGGGAATCAGCCATTACAATCGCCGGCATGATCTGGGAGCGTAACGCCCAGCCTGTCGCGTCCAATTGCCGGATTGCCGACCACTCAGGAGCGGCACATTGCGGTTACGGAACGTGCCGAGGTTGCCCCGTGGAGGCTTGGCCTGCGCGATGGCGAGCGTGCTCCACGGCCCTCTGCGCGCCAGACGAACTCTGCGATGCGTGCTGCCAGTTCGGACCGCAATCCAGGTGGCAGGTTATGCCCCATTCCCTCGATCAGGACGAGTTCCGCGCCGGGAATGGCTTGAGCCGTCGCTCGCCCGCCGCTAACGTCGCATGCGCGATCAGCAAGGCCGTGGATCACGAGGCTGGGTACCGCGAGATGCCGGAGGCGTTCGGTCCGATCACCGGAGGCCACCGTCGCGAGCGCCTGGCGAGTGGTTCCTATCGGATCGTAGGAGCGGTCGTAGGCGCGGCCGTTGACGCGACGATTTCGTTCTCATCGCTCGGGTATAAAGGCGAGCGGATGGCGCGCACGGCCCGAAGCCTTTGCTGAATGACTTGGTCCCGGGTAACTGCGCGCGGGCCGCCGAACACTTCCCGGAGAACCTCCGGCGAGCCCTGCCCGACGGACATGTTCCCCGTTGTGGACATCATCGAGGTGAGAGAGCGGACACGGTCGGGATGCTCAATGGCGACTGTTTGCGCAATCGCGCCTCCCATGGACGCACCGACGACATGCGCCTTCGGGAAGCCGAACGCGTCCAGCAATCCCACCGCGTCAGCAGCCATGTCCGACAGGGTGTACGAGACCGAGGACAGGTCGCCGGCGAGCGCTGCAGTCAGGTTGGGAGCCGGGGCATCGGTCATGTGTGTCGAGAGCCCGCTGTCACGATTGTCGAAGCGGATGACTTGCAGGCCGCGGTCGATGAGCGCATGGCAAAACGCATCCGGCCAATTGATGGATTGCGCGGCTATCCCCATGATCAGTAGCACTGGAGGGGCATCGGGATTCCCGAGGCGCTGGTAGGCAATGTCGATCCCGGCTGGCCCGACCTTCGACGCCATCTCTTCAACGATTGAAGCATCTGAGCCCATTCACCAACTCCGACATGCTCCCCCTTTTTTGCGGTTGCGTACCGCCTCGGCGTCCGGCTTCTCCAGCCGCGGCATCTTTCTCTTGCGGAATCACGGCAGTCCTCCATCGCTATGAGTTGAAAGACTGCGTCAAAAATCGACGACATCTGCTTAGCTGAACCTATGCGCACGCATGGTTCTCCGTGCCATGTCCCGGCCACGTCGCTAGGGAAGCAACGCTTATAACGAGTCGAAGGCTGCGTTGCTTGTTGATGGTATCCGAATACAGGGTCGAAATCCAGTCTTCTTTTCAATGGCTTAGATTGCGATTCTGAAGTACAGGGCCATAATCCACGCATCGCCGCAAATGGTACGGCGTAACTCGCCGAGACCCTGCTGGCACTAGTAGTCCGCCCCTCCGAGACCGGAAAGCTACAATCTGCTCGCTTTCCATCCCTGAGCTGATCGTGAACGTAGTTGAGCGCTCCGTAGGCGGAGCCGGCCCGGTGTCGATTGGTCCAATTGCCGGATTGCCACATCCATGTAAGTCGAATGTCAAGAGAAAACGCACTTCTCCGACGCGCGCTTCAGAGGAGCGCGCAAGAACGTATAAACCAGATTTCCAGCTCGCACGTGTGCCTCGCGGCCGTGATTCCTGCTTTCGCAGAACCGGACATC
>DATAYL010000477.1:0-2597 GCA_036272575.1 Bryobacteraceae bacterium
AGCGCTGGATATTGCCTTGCAATGTGCCCGCGCACTTGCCGTGGCCCACCAGGCGGGCATTGTGCATCGCGATGTAAAACCGGAAAACATTCTCGTGCGCTGCGACGGCGTTGTGAAGATTGTCGATTTTGGATTGGCTGGGCATTCTGAGGAGCCTTCCGAGACCGGAAACGACAACTATGTTGGTACGGTCATGGGAACTCCGCGCTACATGTCGCCCGAACAGGCACGCGGTGAAAGGCTCGATGCTCGGAGCGATATCTTCAGTCTCGGCGCCGTGCTGTATGAAATGGTTACCGGCCAGCCGGCATTCCCCGGCGTAACCAATGCAGAGGTGTTTGCTTCGGTCTTGGGCTACGAGCTGAAAAAGACCGCCAGTGGGTTGGACACGATCCTGCACAAGGCCTTGGCGAAGGTTCGCGACGAGCGCTATCGCACGATGGACGAGTTCGCTGCAGATATGGAGCGCGTTCGGGAGCAGCCGGCCAGTTTCCCGGAGGGTGCCCGGCCAGCCGGAAAAACGCAACTTTCGAGGCGAGTCGTGCTCACCGGGGCGGGCACGGTCGCAGCGGGTATCGGGCTGATTGCTTTACGTTTCAAGTCAGCGCGAAACGGAACAAAAGAAGCGCCACCGGTTGATGTTCTGCCTTTAACGAGCTTCCCCGGGTACAAGGACTATGGTTCCTTCTCTCCCGATGAGCATCGAATCGTGTTCAGTTGGAACGGAGGCATTGGCGGCAGAGGAGGCAAACAGGAACGGAACATTTACGTCAAAGATGTCGGCAGCGGCGATCCTGTCCGATTGACCTTCACGCGCGCGGACGAAACGCACCCTGTTTGGTCGCCGGATAATGGCCACATTGCATTCTGCCGCGTGACGAAAGACGAATTGCCGTTCCGGCAGTTTGCCATCGTGATCATTCCCCCAAACGGCGGCCGAGAAAGCCAGATTTGGCAAGGCTGCGAGGGTGTGTCCTGGTCGCCCGACGGTAGTACATTGGCGGTTTCCGGGCTGCCTCCTCGATCGGGAGGGATCTTCCGAATCGGTCTGAAAACAGGCTCGCGAACTCGCCTGACGCGTTCGGCCATTCATTTGGACGAACTACCAGTCTTTTCCCCCGACGGGAAATGGGTTGTTTTTACTCGCTCTTTCGGTCCAAGGACACGCGAACTATTTGTTGTCTCCGCGAACGGCGGATCCGAGAGACAGCTCACCTTTGACCACCAACCCACATATGGCGCCACCTGGACGGCGGACAGTCGAGAAATCATATTTTCGTCGAACCGCTCAAGCGGCGGTGAGACCCTGTGGCGTATCCCGCTGGGCGGCGGTACTCCACGTCGGCTTTATCCGACGCTTGCAGATGCGTTCTATCCCGCCGTATCAAAAAGTGGCAGCCGGCTCATCTATACAGGGGCGTTCCTGGACACCAACATCTATTCGAGCGAAGGTTCGGGATTTGGCAACCGCCCCGTACCGGGTCGTTTTGGTAAAACGACTGCGCTCATTCGTTCTTCCCGCCGCGATGATAGCCCGAGCCTCTCGAAAGGGCAAAATCGGATCGCCTTTGTCTCTCGACGCACAGGCAATGAAGAGATTTGGCGATGCGAATTGGACGGCAGCAATCCCAGGCAACTGACCTCGTTTGGTGGAACGGATACGGGAACGCCTCGCTGGTCCCCCGATGGCAATCGCATCGTCTTCGACTCAATCGCCACTGGCACCCCCGAAATCTACGTGATTGATGCCGAAGGTAAAATGCTTCGGCGGCTTACCAATGAACTGTTCGGGCACTATATGCCATCTTGGTCTGCTGACGGTGAGCGAATCTACTTCAAGTCGGACCGGTCGGGCAGCGATCAGATCTGGTCAGTATCGGCAGAGGGCGGTCCATTGGCTCAGGTCACTCGCGGCGGCGGGTGCGAAGCGTGCGCATCACTGGACGGTAAAATGCTGTACTATACGAACCACGGTTGGGGTACCATATGGACCGTTCCCGTCGCAGGCGGTCCTGAGAAACCCGTGGCCGAACTACAACAATTTGACCGAATCTTCCGGTCTTGGGGAGTCGTAAGCAGGGGCATCTACTTCATGTCTCGCGAGGACAAACCTGAGCAGACGGTACATTTCTTCAGCTTTTCGACTCGCCGCGTATATCCGCTGCTTACGTTCGATCGAGAGCCCATTTGGAACTATCCCGATCTTGCGCTCAGTGAGGATGGCCGCGTTTTGCTGACCGCGCGCTTGGATCAGGAGGTGAACGATATCATGCTGATCGAGAACTTCCGATAGCACGAATACCATGAGCGCCACCACTGGAGAAGTAACGCAACTGCTGAACGCCTGGTCTCGTGGAGACGCCGAAGCCTTCGAGCGCCTGGCTCCGTTGCTCGAAGCCGAACTGCGGCATCTTGCCCGCATATACCTGAGCCGCGAGGCCACCGGACACACATTGCAACCTACGGCTCTGGTCAACGAAGCTTACATCCGTCTCATCGGCTGGGATGCCGAGCAATGGCAGAATCGAGCCCACTTTTATGCCGTTGCAGCAAAGATGATGCGTCGCATTCTGGTAAATCAGGCGATCACCCGGAGT
>DATAYL010000478.1:0-4382 GCA_036272575.1 Bryobacteraceae bacterium
CCGACGCTCGAGTTCCTCGACCATCATTTTTCTGAGATGGGTCACAGGGACCTCCTTGCGACCCGACAGTATCCCAGTTCCCACACCGCTTCTCAAAACGCCCACGCGTAGCGTCTGCCGCTTCGGCTTTGTTCAAGTCCGCTTATGACTGTCGGCCCGGACGGCTTTTCTGACGCTTCTGTTCGGCTAATCGAATTATTTGTGTTTGAGTGCGCTGTTACGGTCCCATCCACCCGGAACCCCAGCGACCCTAGCCGCCGCCTCTCGAAGCGCTGCCCACCGCACAATTGAGGCTGTCCAAGGCAGAGGCCGGCGCCACTTGCGAACACCAGAGTAATCGAGCGGACGAAGCTGTACTGGTGATACGAACGAACGTCCGGGCGGGCGAGCACCTGCTTCGAAATTCAAGTCCGGATACAATGGCACCGTTTCCAAACACGCGTAGGTTTTGGTGGCGAAAAGGAGAGTAAATGTCTACAAATAAAAACGGAATCGGACGGCGTTCCTTTCTCAAGACGGGCGCGGCAGCCGCAGGGCTTGGCTTATTGGCTGACCTCGAAGCGTATCCACAGAACGTCAACCGGAGTTCAAGTCCGTCGGACTTGAAAATCACGGACATGCGCATCGCAGTTCTGAGAGGGCCGGGAGGCAAGGGACGTGAGAATTGGATGGGCGGACGCGGCGCCGCCAGGGCACCGCTGCCGCCTGCGACTCCCGGCGCGGGAGCGGCATCGGGCGGCACGATCATCGTCCGAATCGATACCAATCAGGGCATTTCGGGTTACGGCCAGACGATTGGGGACGGCCCCCAGCCAAACTACGTACTGATGCATAAGGCCCGGTTGCTCGGCGAGAATCCGTGCAACGTGGACAAAATTTTCCGCAAGATCAAAATGCATGGCGGGTATAACCGTCAGGGGAGCGGCGTTAACGCGATTGACAACGCGCTGTGGGATCTGGCCGGCCAAGCGTATGGCGTGCCGATCTATCAAATGCTTGGCGGGAAATTTCGCGACAAGGTCCGCATGTACAGCGAGGGTGACCCGCGCTCGAACGACATCAAAGACATCGCCGCCGATTATAAGGAGAGAGTCGCCGCGGGGTTTACGATGCTCAAGTTCGACCTGAGCGTACCTCGCGTCCTCCAAGGCACGAAGGGTACGATGTTTGCGCCGGCAGACTATAACGGGGAGCCGGGGGAAAACCCCGAGAACGACTATCAGGGATTAGAGGTCAGCGACAAGGGATGCGAGCTCGTAGCCGACTATGTCGCTTCGATCAAGGAGGCCATGGGCGACGCCGCCGACGTTCCCATGGGTCACGACCATTTCGGGCACCTCACCGCGAAAAGTTGCATCAAGCTGGCGAACGCGCTGGAGAGGGTCACTCCCTCGACTTTGGAAGACATGGTCCCCTGGTTCCGGGTAGAGGAGTGGAAGCTCATCACCGATTCGATCAAGGTGCCCACGTTGACCGGCGAAGACGCCTACCTCGTGGAATCGCTCGAGCCGCTTTGCCAGGCGCGTGCAGTCGATTATATCCACCCGGACCACCTTGTGATCGGCGGCTGTCTCGAATTGAAGAAGACCGCCGACATGGCGGCCAAATATTCGGTGGGGATGATGGTCCACAGCAACGCTACCCCGATCGGCTACGCCGCCGGCGCGCACGCGATAGCCGCCTGCCAAAACTTCCTCGCCATGGAATGGCACCAGCCGCAGCCAGCCTGGCACAAAGACTTATGCGACAAAGGGGACCTCGTGGTGAACGGTCACATCCCCGTTCCGACGGGGCCAGGCCTGGGCATCACAGTTAATGAAGAAGCCATGCGCCCCCTCTGCAGGCAGGGGGAGTTCTTCACCGACCCTACGATGTATTGGGATTCGCAGGTCGGCGGAGAGAAGGCGTACACGTAAGCGAGGACGTCGAGGCGCGCCTTACACCTTCCGATTCTGATTGAAGGTAGGCTTAATGAACCGGTTGGGCCCGGCGGGCCGGAATATCGCACGATTCCCGATCGCCGGGCACCTTCGTGGTGCCATGCCGCGTAACCGACCACGCACGAAAAACCTGAAACGCCACTCTAGGTTTTGACCTGCTCCATTCCTCGAAGCAGCTCGGAAGGCGCGTTCACGGAACAAACGAAGCGATGCGCCTCATTGCAAAACGGCCAGGATGGGGCACTCCGAGACTGTAATGCAGATACGGAATGCGAAGTCCGGATCGGTCCGCTAAACGTCCGGGTGGCCCGTCATTTGCTCGCATCTTCGGGCGGCTGAGGACGCACCCTTTCGAGCTGATGTATATCGGCCTGTCAGGCAGCAAAGCCACCATCGATCAGAAGAGAAGCTCCACTTACGTAGCCTGCTTCCGGACCCGCGAGGTAAGCCGCCATAGCAGCAATCTCGTCTGCATGCCCGTAGCGCGTAACAGCCATCAACCCAAGCAAAGTTTCAGCAAATGGGCCACTAGCCGGATTCCCCTCGGTATCCACCGGACCCGGTTGGATATTGTTGACCGTGATGCTGCGCTCACCCAGATCGCGAGCCAATCCCTTGGTGAAACTGGCTATAGCGCCTTTTGTCAACGCGTAGACCGACCCGCCCTGGAAGGGCATCCGATCGCTGTTCACGGAGCCTATGGTGATGATCCGTCCACCGTCAGGCATGTGTCGCAAGGTCTCCTGTATCGCAGTAAAGACGCTGCGCACATTGACTGAAAGCGCCTTCTCGAACTCATCTACGGGGAAGTCCGCGATGGGGCCTAAAGACAGCACACCCGCGTTGTTCACCAGGATATCGATCTTGCCAAAGTTCTTCGCAGTCGCTTGTACAGCGGCGCGTACAGCACTTTGGTCGACCGCATCAGCCTTAATCGCAATCGCCGTCCCGCCCGAGTCCGTGATCTCCTTGAGGACGGGTTCTAAAACAGTTTTTGAGGGTCAAAGCGCCCATTTTTGCGGCGAATATTGAATGTCCGAGAAACGGCCGTTTTTGAGACTACGGTAGACCCTGCTGTGGAGGGCGGGAACAGGCCGTCGGGCAGCGACGTCTATCGATTCGGCCTTACTCGCGCATCAACGTCGCCTGTTCGCCCAAGGAAATGCACGCATCTGCCAGTAGGTCCCGAGGTTAAACTCCTGCCGCGAAACACGCTGACGCAGGCGGCCAGTGCGGCACGCCAACAATTTGCTAGGCCTGACAGCGTATGTTTACCCAAACGTTGGGTCGCCTCTCAGCGTTCATAACTCCCGCAAGTTGTGAAACGCAATTTGGCGAGCGCTCGTCCTGCTCAATGATGAAAACGGGCATGGTTCTTCTGTTTACGGCAGCAGTATCGGCTCAGAGTCCCACATTTAAAACGCGGGTTCACGAGGTAATCGTTCCAGTTTCCGTGATGACAAAAACCGGAAAGCCTATTCAAGATTTACACACAGACATTTCCAAGTTCTCAATGACGGGAAACCACAATCGATTCGAATGGTGTCGAGTGATTCTAGCCCTCTTCCGATATATGCCGTGATGGTCTTGCAGTTAGACGGCGGCAGTGCGCCTGCTTTGGCAAAGATAAAAAAGACCGCGTCGATGATCAGCGGCTACATCACAAACGACATGGGCATTGGGCAGCCGAGTCTCGCAGCCGTTGTCACCGTCGGAGATGAGGTAAGGCTCGTACAGAATTTCACCGCGGACTCCGATATTTTAGGAGATACATTTGCCAAACTTTCGGCAACCGGCGATTCGAGTCGGCTTATTGATGGCGTAAGTCTAGCCTGCGATTTGCTCGCGGCGAGGAACACCCCGGCGCGGCGAGTGATCGTACTTGTTAGCGAATCCCGCGATGTCCAAAGCAGAGAGCATTTCCCGGATGTCGTAGTGAAAGCGCAGAGGAACGACGTGGTTATCTACACCATCTCTTATTCCGCCTTTTTGACCGCGTTTACACAGAAAGCTTCCGACCGCGAACCGCCGCCCGACCAGCCGGGATTGTATGACCCGAATAACCATGGAGGCGTCAATTTGCTAGCCATCCCGATGCTGCTCGCTCAACTCGCCAAGACAAACGTTGCGGAGGCTTTCGCACAGTCTACGGGTGGTAGTCACCAGAGATTCACTACCCTGCATGGTCTTGAGACGCAGCTAACGGTGATCGGCACCGAAATTCACAACCGCTACATTCTAGCGTTTACCCCCCTGGAATCTCAGCCACCGGGGTATCACGAATTGGCTGTCAGTATCCGGAATCCTGGAGATCGGCGCGTGCATGCGCGAGCCGGATACTGGTCGGCGCCGTAACTAATTGTGGTCAGTGCTGTTGGCCGTCACAGCAGGTTCAACTCTCAACGAATGTACCGGGACATCATCGGCATCAAGGCAGTCCTT
>DATAYL010000479.1:0-12312 GCA_036272575.1 Bryobacteraceae bacterium
GTGAAAGCCATTACGCCATCGGGCGTCAGATGCGACAGGTAATCGACGAACGCGTTGGTAGTGTAGAGATTATTTTCCGAAAGCGCAAAGGCGCCAGCGGCAGTGGAGGCCCAAGTATCCACCAGAGTGGCCTGCAGCACCTGAAAATGGGCGGTAGAGCGGCGCACGAACGAGCGTCCGTCTTCAATGAAGATATGCACATCGGGACGTGAGTAGAGACCGTGGCTGTAATAGGCGTAGCGCTTCTGCATGATCTCTTTAGCGATGATGGGATTGATTTCGACGCCCGTGACATCGTGGCTGCCCGACGAGATAGCACGCGCGACATCGTAGCCGCCGCCGGGACCGATAACGAGAGACTTCGCGCCGGGCCGAAGCGCATACGGAAAGCTGGGCCCCGTTGTGGTGAGATCAACTTTTTCGCGCGGGGAGAGATGGTCGATATCGAGCTGGGCGACATAAGTGTTGGCGTCACCGTCGATCACGATAAGTTGCGCGCCATCGGCCTGGCGCTTGAGCGCGATACGGGAAAAGACGTTCCAGCGAACGAACTCCTCGTTTTTCAGGATCTGGCCTTTAGCATACTTCACGTCGATGAAATGGTTTTGAGCGTTCAGCGTAATGAGTCCTACGAGCGAAAGACCGAGGAGAACGGCCATGATGCGTCCGCTGGAAGAACCGGCGAGGTGAAACCAGATGGCGGCGGAGACCGCGAAGAGGACGGCGGCCGTGAGAATGGTATTCGGTCCGCCGAGCCAGTTCAGCAGGAACACGAGCACGGCGCAACCGCCAGCGGCGCCGATCAGGTCAAAAAAGTAGACGCGATTGACGCGGCCGATGGTGTCGGCAATGACGAGGGAGACGATGGTGCCTGAGAGGAGAAAAGGAATAGCGGCGACGAAGTAAGCGGCGACAAGTTCGCCCGAGTTCATTTCGGCGTTGCGGCTGAGCAGGAACGATAGACAGGCAACGATCGCGACGGCATTGATCGCGGCGAACGCGCCCACTTTGCGATAGAGCGAAGCGGACCAGCCCGCTACGACGTAAGAGAAAACGCCGCCGGCTCCTAATCCAAAGAGCGCGATGGAAATGGCCAGGAAGGCGAAGTGATAGAAATATACGACTGAAAAAACGCGGGTGAGGGCAAGTTCGAGAACGAGCGTAGCGAGCGAAGTGGCGGCCACCCCGAAATAGATCTGGGGCCACGGTTTGCGGCGTTGCGCGTGGGCGGCGGCCTGCCGCGATGAGGTAGAGGTTAACAACTTTTATGGTAGAGGAATCGAAAGATGCGAGGCGATGGCCTGCGTAATACGTCCGCAGGCTTGGCCATCACCATACGGATTGTGCACTTCCGACATTCGGCGATATTCGGCAGGGTTGTCGAGCAAATAAAGGCTTTCGGCCACGATTTTCGCGGGGTCGGTGCCCACGAGGCGAACGGTGCCGGCCGCTACAGCTTCCGGCCGCTCGGTAGTGTCGCGCAGCACAAGGACAGGTTTACCGAGCGAAGGCGCCTCTTCCTGCACGCCGCCGGAGTCAGTGATAATCAGGTAGGCGCGCCGCATGAGATCGACGAAGGGCAGGTATTCGAGGGGATCAATGAGTGTGATGTTGGGGTGGCCGCGCAGGAGGGCATCCACCGGTTTGAGTACATTCGGATTGCGGTGTACGGGCCAGACAATTTGCACATCGGCACGATCGGCAAGCTGCGCGATCGCGCGACAGATTTTCTCGAATCCATGGCCAAAACTTTCGCGGCGATGAGCGGTAACGACGATGAGTTTCCTTGCAGGATCGAGCGGGACGGTCAGTCCGGAATGAGTACCAGCCTCGAGGCGATCACGGACGGCGAGCACGGCGTCGATGCCGGTATTGCCGGTCACTTGGATGCTTGCGGGCGGCACGCCTTCACGTAAGAGATGATCGGCGGCACCCGAGGTAGCAGCGAAATGCAGCGTGGTGAGACGCGTCGCGAGGACGCGATTCATTTCCTCCGGGAAGGGTGACCGGAAATTAAATGTCCGCAAACCCGCTTCGACGTGTGCGACCGGGATGCCAGCGTAGAAAGCAGCAAGAGCGCCGCACAGGGTTGTGGTGGTATCACCCTGCACAATTGTAAGCGAAGGCTGCACCTTTTCTAAGACGGGCGGAAGAGCTTGCAGGAGGCGCGCGGTCAGTTCAGGGAGTGTCTGGCCTTGCTGCATGATTGCCAGATCGAAGTCGGGCCGCACGCCAAAAATTTCGAGTACCTGGTCAAGCATTTCGCGGTGCTGTCCGGTGACGCACACAACGGGTTCGAGGTGCACGTTGAAGGATATGTTACGCAGCGTGCCGACCAGCGGACATAGCTTGATGGCTTCAGGACGCGTGCCAAAGATCAGAAGTACGCGTTTCGGGGTTGCTGCTGTTTTGTTGGGGAGGCTATTTGTGCCGGTAAGTGATGCGACCTTTGGTGAGGTCATAGGGAGACATTTCGAGCGTGACACGGTCGCCGGCCAGAACACGAATACGGTTGCGTCGCAGCTTGCCCGCTAAGTGAGCGAGTACGGTTCGGTCTTGATCAAGTTGAACACTAAATAAACCGCTGGGGAATTTTTCGACCACAGTTCCAGTTACTTCTATACTGTCTTCTTTACTCATTCGCCTCTTGCTAGTTGATCTGGTGGAAGTGCTTAGGCACTAGGCACTCCACTGTGGGTCAGTATAGCGCAAAGGTACGAATTTGAAGGGTTTGAAGGCCAGCGCCAAAGGGCTGTGGGCACAATCGGAGCGCACAGTGAAGACTACTGGCAGACGCGAACGAGAGCTTGGTTTACTCTTGAATCTTGGCCAGCTTTGACTAGGAATAGAGGATGGATTGGTCCTCTAAAAGACAGAATACGTGTGGCAAAAGCGAGCGGCGAGTTTAAGAACAAAAATGTTTTGATTACCGGAGCCGGGCGCGGCATTGGTAAGCGGTTGGCGCTGGGATTTGCGCACATGGGTGGGCGGATTGCGCTCGTAGGACGCAGCAAAGCCGAGATTGATCTGGCGAATCTGGAAATTGAACACGCTGGGGGAAACGCATTACGGATTCGCGCCGATGTGACGGATCCGGAACAATTATCGCTGGCGGTAGACCGGGCACGTGTGGTCTTTGGGAGTCCGATCGACATTCTGATCTGCGCGGCCGCCACCCTAGGGCCGACGAATAGTTTTATTGAGAGCTCGGTGAAAGCCTGGAAAGATGCTCTAACGATCAACCTGCTGGGTGTGGTGCACTCGTTCCGGGCGGTTCTGCCGTCGATGACAGAGAGGCGCAAAGGGAAGATTTTGGTGTTGACGTGCGACAGCGATGCGCTGCCAAAAGCTAATCTTTCAGCCTATACGACTTCGAAAACGGCGGTGGTGAGATTTGTAGAGGCGATTGCTGCCGAGGTGCTCGAGCACAACGTGCAAATTAATTGCTTCGATCCCGGGCAAGCGTATACAAATCTTACAGATGAAATTATTCGCGCGGAGAGCCGATTGGAGCTGAATGTAGTGAACGAGGCGAAAGAGACCAGACGAACGGGAGGCGTTTCACCCGGGCTGCAATTAAAAGTGGCGGCGTTTCTGGCATCTGAGCATTCCAATCATATTACCGGCAAACTGATACACGTAACGGACGATTGCAACAAGTTAGCTAACGAGACCCTGCGGCCCGATGCGCTTACATTGCGACGGCAGCATAAGTAACACGTACTACGAAGGCGATCCGCCCCACCATCTGCAGGTTAGTGGGTGGAGAAGCGATAGATAGTTGTCTCATGAAACTGGTCGCCGGGATGCAACACCGTGCTGGGGAAGCTCGGATGATTGGGTGAATCAGGGAAATGCTGTGTTTCAAGACACAATGCGGAGCGATGGCGATAAACGCCGCCGATTCCGCGATTCTTGCCTTCAAGAAAGTTTCCGGAATAGAACTGAATGCCCGGCTGGGTGGTGTAGACCTCCAGTACGCGGCCGGAATTTGGCTCTTCAACACGGGCAGCAAGGTGGCTGAGATCGCCCGGATGATTCAGCACGAAGTTGTGATCGTACCCCTTGGCGAGTTTCAACTGCTCTGAGTTATTGCCGATGCGGGCGCCCACGTCCGTCGATTTGCGGAAATCGAAAGGTGTGCCAGAGACGGACACGAGCTTACCCGTGGGAATCAGGTTGGCATTAGTGGGCGTGAACCGATCGGCATCTAGCATCAGCTTGTGAGTAAGGACGGTCGCGCTGCCCGCGCCGCGCAGGTTGAAGTAGGAGTGGTTGGTGAGATTCAGCACGGTGTCCTTATCGGTCTTCGCGAAATAATCGATGTGAAGGCCATTATTGCTGTCGAGCGAATAGCGAACGGTGACGTCCAGATTGCCGGGGAAGCCTTCTTCGCCATCGGGACTGAGATAGTGCAACTCGAGCGCGGGGCCGTCGGTCGTTGAGACGTCCTTCGCCCGCCAGACTCGCTTGTTGAAACCAGTGTTACCGCCGTGCAGCGAATTGGGGCGCGGAGTGTCGTTAGTCGGGATGTGATATGTGTGACCGTCGAGCTTGAACGTACCACCGGCGATGCGATTGCCGTAGCGGCCGATAAGCGCCCCAAAATAGGCAGTGTTGATTTTCGCGGTGTAGCCGTCGAGGTTGCTGAAGCCGAGGACCACGTCGTCAAATTTGCCGCGCCGATCTTTCACCCGGATCATTTCAATTGTGCCGCCATAATTGGTGATGCGGACTTCCATACCGGACGAGTTTTTCAAGGTATAGAGATAGACCTCCCGGCCATCGGAGGTTTTGCCGAAGGGCTGTTTGGGAAGCGGCTTTGAAGCTTGAGCCACGGCGAAAGGCGTAAGCGTAGCAAGCAAAAGGGCGGAGAAAGCGGCACAGGAGATGCGCTGCATAGGCGTACTCATATTACATGTACTCGACCGTGCGGAAAACTGTTACCGTAACGATGATGGCCGGATGGTTCACCAGACTGTTCATTGGTTGCTTGTTTATGTCGATCGTGTCGCTGTGCGGGGCGCAAGAGAAGGCGGCAATGCGTTTTGTGCGGGCGTCGGGCGAAGCTTCCGTATCTGCGAAACCGGACCGGGCCGAAATCAACATCGGTGTTTCGAGCCGGGCGGCTAGCGCGCAAGCCGCCGCGACTGAGAATGCGGAGCAAAGTACGAAGCTGCAGGATGCGATCAGGCGGGTACTAGGGGATGCTGGGAAGGTAAAGACCTCCGGCTATTCACTGGCGCCGCAGTACGACTATTCGAACGGGCATGCGCCGCGGCTGAACGGCTATGAAGCCAACAACACGGTGAATGTGACGCTGGATGATCTGGCGCGCTTGGGAAAGGCGATCGATTCGGCTACGGCGAATGGCGCGAACAACATCAACGGGATCGAGTTTACTCTGAAAGACAGCTCAGCGGTGCGGGCGCAGGCATTGGGCGAAGCGGCTGTAAAAGCGCGCAGCAATGCGGAAGCGATTGCGCGGGCACTAGGACTAGAAGTGACGGGCGTGCTCCAGGCGGAGCCGACGGAAGCGCCGGTAGTGAGACCGTTGATGCGATCAATCGGTATGGCAGCAGGCGGAGCCCTAAAAGAGACGCCCTCAACACCGGTCCAGGCTGGCGATTTGGATATTCGCGCAACCGTTACGGTGACACTTGCAGTAAGATAGCGAGCGAAAGCCTTCTTCCCCCGGAGATGGTTCTCCCGATACAATGAGGGTCGAAACTGGCTTTCCGGCGATGATGGAAGAAGCGACTGCGAAATCTGCCGCCGAAACTCCGGAGATTCCCGACAAGCTGTACTTCCGGATCGGCGAAGTAGCAAGACTGGCAGGAATCAAGCCATACGTACTGCGGTTCTGGGAGTCGGAATTTAGCGGTCTCGGGCCGAAGAAATCGGGGACTGGACACAGGCTCTATCGGCGCAAGGATGTAGAACTGGTGCTCGAGATTAAGCGCCTTCTGTATGACCGGCGCTACACAATCGAAGGGGCGCGGAAGGTCCTCGAAACCAAGCCGAAGCGCGAGCCCGCACACACTACTCCGAAGCAGCAAGTACAGGCCGAACTATTCTCGCCAGGCGGATTTGCCTTTCACAAAGAGTTACGAAAAGAATTAACGGAGATTCTGGCGTTGCTAAAGAATGTTTGAGGCAAGGGCTCCATTACGGTCGCGGTTCAGTTTTTCGTAAAGGCTTTCTGCGGCGAGTTGGCTGGCTGCCTTCTTGGAGGAAGCGGTAGCGCGCGCACACCAGTGCTCGTTGACTCTGGCTTCTACGGTGAACAGCTTGGCGTGTTCCGGACCACCCGCGGCGATCATTAAATAGCGTGGCAGAGGCAACCCGAGGGCCTGCGTTTGCTCCTGAAGTAGGCTCTTGTAATTGAGCAGAGCGGCCGGCCCCAATTCTTCCAGACGGTCAAGCGCGCCCAGAATGTGATTCTGTATAAAATCGCGGGTCACTTCTAGACCCCCGTCGAGATGCATCGCTGCGATAAGGGCTTCGAGTGCGTTGGCGAGGAGGGTCTTGCGTTCGCGGCCGCCATTGCGCTCCTCGCCGCGCCCCAATTGCAAAAAGTCGCCGAGCCGTAGTGCATTGGCACATTGGTAGAGATGCCGTGCACTAACGAGGTGGGCTTTTATCTGCGATAATCTGCCTTCCGTGGCGGAAGGATAACGCAAAAATAGCACTTCGCTTACGACGAAGCCCAGGATCGAATCGCCAAGGAATTCAAGCTGCTCGTTATCACCGCAATGCGGCGGCGTCCCGGTTTGTTCGGCTGACCACGACCGGTGCGTCAGGGCGCGAAGGAGAAGTTTGGGATCCGCGAAATGAAATCCAAGCTTTTCTTCCAGCGCTGCGACTGAGTCTGGCATGGCGTATCGGGATTACTTCGTGGTTTTAAGCTTCGTGGCGTTGTCCTTCTGCTGCTGGGCAAACTGTTTGACTTGCGGAGGCGCATCGGCCATGGCCAGGACTTTGTCGGCCGTGCTGATGGCGTCGTCATACTGCTTCGATTCTACGTAGACCTTCGCGAGCCGCGCCATGGCGACCGAGTTGGCGGGGTTGGCGTCCAGAGCGGCTTTGAATTCAGTGACAGCGTCGGGATATTTCTTGTCGAGTTCGTCAGCCTGGCCGAGGGCATCGTGTGCTTGTGAATTCAGCTGCTTTTCAAACTGGGGCCATTGCGTGGGCGAAATGCCGGCGGGAGGCTGGGGATTCGTCTTGAGGAGGTCGAGCCCCTTGTTGGCATAGTCCCGCACCTCTTTCACACTTTTGTCTTTGTCGAGGTCGGTGTCTTTGCTGTGCGCGGCTATGGTCTCGGCAAGCGTCACGCGGCCCGTGATGTCGTTGGGATTGGCCTGAATGATCTGCTGGCCGAAGGCGACGGTTTGCCCGTAGTCACCCTTACGTTGCGCCGCCTCCATAGCCATATTGAGCAGCATATCCTTGTATTCGGTGTCGGCGAAATTCTCGAGGACCGCGTTGATGTCCGTAATTTCCGCATCCAGATTGTTGGCCTGCGCGTCGGCTTGCACCTTCTTGAGCGCGTCAACCTCCTTCTGAGACTTCGGCTTGGGACCAGCCTGCGCCGCTGGTTGGGCCTGCTGCGCCTGATGTCCAAAAATGGAAAGAGATAACGCGGCCAAGAGAGTGGCCGAACTCAAAATTTTTTTCATACTATTTGTCTCCTGATGAAATACTTTGCATGGCCCGTTCCGTGGCTTCACGGGCCTTCGCTGAAATACCCTGGGTTGCGAGCGCCATTTGGAACTGAGACAACGCTTTGTCTGCCCTATGCGGATCGTTGGCTTTGAGCGCCAACTGACCCAGGTAGTAGTGGGACCAGGCGGCAACGGATGAGCCAGGGCTTGCCTCAACCGTATGTTGAAAGAGATTCAGAGCCTCGTCCCATTGTTTCTCCTGGAGAGAAATAAGGCCCAATCCGTACAGCGCGCGACCTTGGAGCGCCTTATCGGATGTTTGATTTAGTGCCTTTTTGAAACTTTTGCGGGCGTTTTCGGAATCATGCTGTTCAAAGAGCCCTTCGCCGGTTTCGATGGAGGCTTCCGCCGGATCGAGCTGTGTTTTGACTGGTGGGGCGATCACCTTTGGGGTGATCGACTTCACAAACTCTACGTTCTTGAGGCGCTTCTCTTCTTTTTTCAAGTCGATAGCGGTAATCAAGTCCGGGTAATAGAGACGGAAAGCATCTAGTTGTTTCTCATAGGCGGGCAGCAGTTCGGCCAAACCCGCCGTGAGGATGTAACCCTCACGCATTGCTTCATTGACAAAGGCGGCCCGGCCTTCGGGATCACCATGAATGAACCGGCTATCAATGGCTTTAATCAGGCACTTGGTAACGAGCAAAGAAAAATTGTCTTTGTAGGCCAAATCGAGTGCCGGCGCCTCCTGAGCGTATTTGGCCAGGGGCTTTTTGGTATCGATGATGTTGCTGTATTTAAAGCTCAACGGGTCGAGCAAATAGGCCAGGTAAGCGTCTCGAATTTCGTCTACGACAGGCACACTGGTGGGTGTGACGACCACAAAATAATCGTCTTTGTAATTTCTGACCTGAACTTGGTTGGGAGCACCGAGCAGATCGAGATAGATCTGAAAGCGCCGTCCCAAGTAGCCGGAGGGATTGCGGAGATAGCCGTTCGCTTCAAAGAGCGTTGAGATCACGGATTCCTGGTACTGCGCCATGGCAGCCTGGTAAGCGGGTTGTGCGCGGTTCCAGAGACTTTCGAGGTCAGCCTGCTTGTAGAAGCGCGCTAGCAGTGGGCTAAATGCCCGCAAATCAGCTACATCGGGCGGGACTTCACCGGCGGGCAGCGTGAAATCGGGCGCATTGCCGGCTACCAGAGCGAACGAGAGATACTGGCTCAGGTTGGCGGTATCGGATGCCCTTTTATGTGCCTGGTAAAACTCCTTCAATTCCGGGAGGCAGCCGATTTGCCGTTTGGCTAGTTCGTCGCGGATCTCAGTACGGACCTTAAATTGTTGATTTAGCGGAGAATCCATGCCGGTGTCGTAGCCGGCGGCATTGATTGCCGCAAGCGTGGAAAACATAGTGAGGCTGACGCTGAATTCATTCTCCGGTACACGGCTCGCGCCCGATTGCGCTGGAACGGGGTCCTGTGAGGCTGGTTTCGATGCTGTTGCGGCGAAAGGGAACGCTAGGAAAAGCAGACTGGCAGCGATGGAGCGAATCAAGAGAACCTTAAACAGTGGAACTGTATGATCCCTCAGTTTAGCGTAGGAAGATTGATGGAAAGGGCCTTGAAGGACGCTGCGTCGACCAGCGGCTGATATGGTAGCCAAAGGCTGCGATTGAATCAAAACGCCTTAATGGATCATCGATTGATAGGAGATGGAAATGGCAGGAAGCCACACAGTTACCTTTACTGACGATACTTTTGATAAAGATGTCCTGAACGCGGACGTACCTGTACTGGTTGATTTCTGGGCAGAGTGGTGCGGCCCCTGTCGCATGATGGGCCCGACGGTGGACCAGGTAGCGTCCGATTACGCCGGGAGGGTGAAAGTCGGAAAACTCGACGTAGATACAAACCAGCAGACGGCCTACCGCTACGGTATCCGGGGCATTCCGACCTTGCTGTTGTTTAAGGGCGGCCAGATTGTGGAGCAGAAGGTGGGCGCGATTGCGAAACCCGAGTTCCAGAAGATGCTGGACAAGTATATTGCCGAGAACGCCGCCTGAGGGGCGACTAACCTCGCAAGTATTGAAGGGCGCTGCACCGGGTGCGGCGCCTTTTTTGTTGCGGCGCTGATATTTCCTGATCGGCTAAACTGAAGATACGCAGGGTGAAATTGCTTTCAAACATATGAGTGTCTCAGCTTCTGAAATGTGGACCATGGCGACTTACGTACTTCGGCAGAAGTTCGCCGGACGTAAGCAGTATCCGCTGGTTCTCATGTTGGAACCGCTTTTCCGCTGCAATCTGGCCTGCGCCGGTTGCGGCAAAATCCAATATCCGGCACACGTGTTGAAGAGCCAGCTCACACCGGAACAGTGTTTCCGGGCAGTCGATGAGTGTGGGGCTCCATCTGTTTCCATTCCGGGCGGCGAGCCGCTCATGCACCCGCAGATCAAAGAAATTGTGGAAGGGTTAATCGCGCGCAAAAAGTACATTTACTTGTGCACGAATGCGCTGCTATTGGAAGAGAAGCTGCACTTGTTCAAGCCGAGCAAATACCTGGCGTTCTCGGTGCATGTAGACGGCCAAAAAGAACATCACGATTTCTCGGTATGCCGCGAAGGCGGCTACGAGGCGGCTATCGGCGGTATCAAGGCGGCTCTTGCTGCTGGATTCCGCGTGACAACCAACACGACTCTATTCGATGGCGCGGACCCGAACAGCGTGCGCGAATTTTTCGACGAGATGATGGAGCTGGGCGTGGAGCGCATGATGATTGCTCCCGGGTACTCATACGATAAGGCGCCCGATCAATCACACTTTCTCGGAAGAGCGCGCACCAGGCGTTTGTTTCGCGCGATTCTTTCAAATCGCAAGGCGAGTTGGCGTTTTAATATGTCGCCTTTGTTTGGCGAATTCCTGATGGGCAAGCGGAACTTCAGCTGCACACCTTGGGGCATGCCGACTTATAACGTGTTCGGCTGGCAGAAGCCCTGCTATCTTCTGCAGGATGGCTATGCCGATACTTTCGCCGAACTTATGGCGGAAACTGCCTGGTCGCGGTATGGAACTGAATCCGGCAATCCCAAGTGTGCGAACTGCATGGTACATAGCGGCTACGAAGCTTCGTCCGTCGATTATGGATTTGGCTCGCTGCGTGGATTTGCGGCCATGGCTAAGGCAGCACTGTTCAGCCGTTATAAAGACGAGGATGCCCAAGCACTTTTGAACGAGGAATACCAGCCGGTGCACTCATTCAAGCCGCTGGTGCAAATCAAATCAGCCGAAGAGACACAGGCGTGAACGCAGACGAGCTGGAGGTCGTTCCGGGTTTTGCGCACGAGCAGTTACAGGGCTCGATACCCGAGTTCGCGTCCGAGCAGGAGATTCGAGAGGCGCTCGAGAAGGCCTTCGATTATCGCGGCGACGTAACGCTGACCCTTAAGAGCGGCAGCGTGATCGACGGATATGTCTACGATCGGCGACAGGGGGCGACGCTGCAGCAATCGATGGTGCGGATTTTACCCCGCGACGGCAGTCCACGGCAGAGCGTGCCGTTTTCCGAAATTGCCAAGCTTGTTTTCAGCGGACGCGATCCGGCCGCCGGCAAGAGCTGGGAAGCCTGGGTACGCAAGTACTGGGACAAGAAAGAAGCAGGAGAATCGGCGGCGATCGAGCCTGAAGCCCTCGATTAGGCCCTCCAAGCAACTGCCCGCATCACCTAGGATTAGACGGCGATGCTGACGATCTCGCCGATACCTAAATCGCGGAGCGGCTTTTCGACAACCGAACGGTCTCCGACCACCATCCAAAGCATGTGTTTCGGCGGAAGGATCTGCTGCGCGGCTTGTTCGATATCTGCGGTGGTGAGCGCCGATACTCGGCTCACATACTTGTCGTAGAAATTCAGGGGCAGTCCGAGCTGCAGCAGGTCACCGAGCAGGTTGCCGATGGCATTCATCGTTTCGTAGGCACCCGGCAGTTCGAAGATGAGCTGTTGTTTGACTTTCTCGAGCTCCTCGGGAGTGACGGGTTTGGTGTCGGTGATGCCACTCAATTCCTTTAGCATTTCGGCGATCGAATCTGCTGTTTTATCGGCCTGCACGGACGCATACGCTAGAAAGGGCCGCTGGGCGCGAGCGGCGTAGAGTACCGAGCCCGCGCCATAGGACCAGTGTTTGTCTTCGCGTAGATTCATATTGAGGCGCGCACCAAAAGTGCCACCGAAGATGGTGTTCATCGTTTCGAAAGCAACTTCGGTTTCAGCCTCTGCCGGGGCGGCGACGGTTCCCGCGACTACTACTGATTGCTGCGCGCCCGGCTTGTCAACGAGATAAATAGTGGGCTTGACGGGACGAGCGACAGGTTCGAGATTCTTGCTCGGAAGAGCGCCCGTGTCCCACCCGTGAAAGAGCGCTTCGAGTTTTGGTTTGATTTCGGCGAGCGTGGTGTCGCCAACTACGATAAGCGTACTGTTGTTGGGCTTGAACCAATCGCCGTGATAGCCGATGGTATCGTCGCGGGTGAGCTTGGTGACAGCTTCTTCGGTTCCCGAGCCGGTGAGGGGGACGCCGTACGCGTGATTTTTTCCGAAGAGAATAGGCGGCAGAGCACGCAAAGCCATTTGGAGCGGGGTTACTTTTTCGTT
>DATAYL010000480.1:0-5844 GCA_036272575.1 Bryobacteraceae bacterium
AGAACGCCCGCGGCTATGCCGTGCCCCGAGACATCGGCCAGGTAGCAGGTCACCGAGCCGTCGAAAGCGACTGCATCGACGAGATCTCCACCAACGCTGCTGCTTGGAACACTCTTTCCGCAGATCGCGAGGCTGGCGGCAGTCATCTCAAAAGCCGGAACCAGCCGAGCCTGAACTCGCTCGGCGAGTTCAATTTCAGTCCGGACGCGAACGTACTTCTTTCCTTCAGTGCTAACGAAGGTAAAGAAGACTATGTAACCGAGGGTCACAAGACCGGCGCTGAGCCACGCGTCCAGGATATGACGGCCGTGCAACTCGACCACTGAAACGCCGGACGCTACTTTTTCTGAATAGAGTGGCAAAACCCGGGTGAGGCCGAATATGGTCAGAAGGTGGACGGTGACGGCTACCGGCAAAAGACGAAAGAAACGAGTACTGGCCAGCGCGTATCCGGTTGCCACAATGCCCATGTCGGCAGCGTAGACAAGCACCCACCAATAGGGTGACGACCGCGGCTCTACAAGGTCCGACACAAAAACCAGCGAGGAGAACGTAAGAAATACCGCGAGGCCAAGCATCGCCATGGACGATAGCGGCACAGATTTCCAATATTGCCGCCAATGCCGCCGGGTTTGTCTGTGACTAGTCATGAGACGACGATTCCCGTTATCGTCCAAACCCGGCAAGTAGCGTTATCGGCTGCTGGCATTGTCTCATTTCCAGTTGGTCGTCAATCCGGAAGTTGGCAGTGTGTGGCCGTCGTCAAGTGGTGCATAAATCGCCTATGCGCTCTTCGAGGCCAGTCTCGCTGCGACGCTCCTATTGTGCATGACAGCAGCGTGGAGGCCGCTCATATGCGCAAAAGGAAGTTCGGCAGCATAAACCGCGCTGCCTCCAGTATGTTTCTCCGAGCAATGCGCTACGTCGACAAGCGGTCGGCTAAATTCCTATCGCCGAGTCGGGCCACGGAGCCCGCATAGAATGAAGCGGTCGCTCAAACGAAAGACCCTCCGCAGACGAATTGCGCTGTCACAGTATGAGCGCCGCGGTGTGCGTTACGGCCTACGGTTCCCGTGCGGTTGGAGAAATGGAAAGCGTCGCCGTTGATGCTAAATCCACTCAGGACCGAATAAACGTCGAAATTGACGAGCCATGGTCGTTAGTGCTAGCTTACCGTTAGTGGTTACTTACGAAGAGCGCGCCCTCGATGCCTTGGGAGATCCGACCCGGCGGGCGGTGCTAAAGCGCCTGCGCGGCGGCGGACGGTCCGTTGGCGAGATCGCCAAAGGGATGGAGGTAAGTCGTCCCGCAGTCTCCCAGCACTTGAAGATTCTGAAGGGTGCACGCCTGGTGACTGTTCATGCCGAGGGTACGCGACGGGTCTACGCAGTCGACACACGTGGCATCGAGTCGCTGCGGAAGTGGCTGGACGGATTTTGGGATGAAGCGCTTACCGCGTTTAAAGCAGTGGCCGAGCGAGAAGCGACCAAGGAGAAGAAACAATGACAGAGCCGACGATGTCCAGGGGTACCGATGCGAACAGTGTGCGGAAGGTCGTGAATGTTCAGGCGCCGCAGGCAGTGGCGTGGCGGGTGTTCACCGAAAAGATGGGCGCATGGTGGCCGCTGGCATACTACAAAATCGGCAAGGCCAATGCAGTGGACGCGGTGATCGAGCCACGCGTCGGGGGACGCTGGTACGAGCTCGGCGACGATGGAAGCATATGTCAGTGGGGCAGCGTACTCGCGTGGGAACCGCCCTCGCGCCTGATCCTCTCGTGGGATATCACCGCCGACTGGCAGTATGATCCAGCCCTGAAGACTGAAGTCGAGCTGCGCTTCAACGCCGACGGGAGCGACCGTACACTCGTCGAACTGGAGCATCGTCGCCTTGATCGCTATGGAGCGCGGCGCGATGAGATGCGTCGAATCTTCGACAAAGATGGCGATTGGGGTAAATTTCTCGAGCTGTTCGCTCGCACCGCTGCTGAAGCTTAGGGGAAAGATCATGTCAGATATCGGAGAGGCGCGAAAAGTACTGACGAGTCGAATCCTGGAAGGAGCCGGCAAAGCGTCATCCTCCATGCGTCGGGCCGCGTTCAACAACAGCGGCCTCGCCGAGCCACTAGGTGCGCTAGCCGATAAAGCCGCCAAGCATGCCTATACAGTTGCCGACGAAGACATCGACGCCGCAAGGGTGTCGGGCCTCAGTGAAGACGAGATCTTCGAGATTGTGGTGTGCGCCGCGATCGGGCAAGCCACTCGGCAGTGCGAGGCGGCACTTTCGGCACTTGAGTCCGCGACCGGGAAGAAGTGAGCATGCGGCTTCGAATCCTCGATAGCGGTCATGGTTTCGGTACGAAGGCGCTTTTTGCGCTCATTCGAACGGTCTCGCGGCAGCCGGTGCTCGACGTCATCAAGCTGGTCAAATACCGGGCTGACTTCTACGGCGACCCGATGTCAGCAGTGACCCACGAGGCGATGCGCGGACCCTCTTCCTGGTCTGTTGGTGATCGCGAGTTGATGGCGGCGTTGGTGGCAGAGACCAACCATTGCGAGTTCTGTACGAAAGTGCACACGGCGGTTGCACAAGGGGCCTATCGCGACGAGAAAAAGGTCTCCGCAGTGTTGTCCAATTTAGATACCGCGGCCATTGAGGATCCATTGCGGGCGACGCTTCTCATGCTACGCAAACTGACCCGCGAGCACGCGGTGGATGCGGATGACATGCGAGTAGTCCTCGCCGCTGGCGCTTCGCGCCAACAGATCGAGGATGCGCTGGCGGTCTGTTTCTCGTTTAATGTGATCGGCCGGCTGGCCGATACCTTCGGGTTTTCTGTGCCGGGTCCAGACGCCTTCGACGCTGGCGCGAAATACTTGCTGGCACGCGGCTACCGCTAGAGCACGTAGTGTGGCCAACTGACGGCCACTTCCGACTATTTGTGCCTGCTGCCACTCCACTCAAGATATGATTTCCACTCCTGCTGCCCAGGCATCCGTATCTGAAACATTCCATTCATAACCTGCCCCTTCAGTTCATAAGCCAAACGGAACTGTGGTCCGGGTTGCGAACTGTCCGAGAGAATATCGCTGACGTCGGCGAGAGAGTGGACACATCGTAGTGGATTACGTGACCCTCGTTATCGAAGTAAATGGCCTTCAGCGGCTGGCTCTCCGACCCACGCGTCATTCAGGTTTGGGACAAAGATCATTTGCTAGCTGGACTCATGGAGAAGGGCACTACCGGCCTTCATCCGTCATGTTGCAGTCGGAAGGGGGTTTGGTGGGACGTGATTGCAGCTTATCCCCCGGCAGCGAAATGGGCTGCATCAGCTCCGGCGCCGGACCTTCTCAATGGCACCGTTGTCCGCACTGCGCCAAAGTTGGAAGCTCAATTAGGAAAGCATTCCTAGCTGCCCGTAGGAGTAAGACCCGCGCTGCGAGTGAACAAATGGGTTGCCCATAGCGGGCTCGATCCCCCGCATGAGATTCCCCCGCACTCTGTACGAAAACAATCACGCATCAGTCGCCGAGCGCTCTTCATGCCTGCACTGATGGGCAATCCGGCCGTGTGGCCACATCGCGACATTTGTCTCTCACCGTGATGATCTATCTGCATCACCGACGCAAGAAAGTCATCACGGAGCCCCGATCAGCCCCTCTAAGGTTGCTGTGTCAGGTTCGAGCAGATTGCGCTAGCGCCTGACTATCCCGGACCGGAGGTGAGAATGGAAAACTCTGGTTTCCGTTCTTTCTCGTCACTGGAACCGTTCGTCAACGCGCGAGATGCTGGAGATTTTGTCAAGCTTCATCCCGCTACAGTCCAAAGACTTGCGCGCGAAGGAAGGCTTCCCGGGCACCCCGTCGGCGACGGTTCGCGACGTCGTTGGCGGTTTCTCTTATCCGAGCTTCGTAGTTGGCTCGCTAACCGTACAAACGGCGATTCCTGAGGACTCACTCTCCTGGGGATCTCCTATGCTTTCAGGCTCAAATCGAAGTCACAAAAACTGACTTTTCCGCGCTGCGCAGAGGTACATTGGTCACATGTTCCGATGGCTTCCGCGCCCAGCCGAAAGGAGTGTGTGTTTTGAGAAAGGCGCGGAAACAAAGAGGAAGTCTTTGCATGTCTGTCAACGGCAGCGGAACTCAAGTTTGGGTTTTTCGTTGGTGGGAAGCCTTACCGGACGGCAGACGAGTTCGACGAAAACGACAAGTCGGCACGCTTGATCAGTACCAGACGGAAGCTGCTGCGGAAAAGGCAATCCGCAGTTGGCGTCTAGCGTTAAGGGCAAACCAAACAGGCAGATTCAGCGGGATAACCATGAAAGCTCTGATCGACCACTTTCGGGAAAGAGAAATGGTGGACAAAGGCGACGATGGACGCGCCTGGTCAACTCGGGACCGTTATGAGAGCTATCTAAACTGCTGGATTGAGCCTCGTTGGGGAAAAGAAGAGCTGACCGCTATCAAGGCGCCACTAGTAGAAGAATGGCTTCGCAAGTTGAATCGGAAACCACGTAAGCGGAGAGCATCTCAGCCGGGAGTGCCTGAGACGGAATTGAAACCTCTCGCACCAGCGAGTAAGGCGAAGATTCGAAATCTACTGAGTGTGCTATTCAACCACGCGATTCGCTGGGAGTTCACTGACCGCAACCCCATCTCCGGACCGAATAGGGGAGCGGGCGTTCGCCAGAGTTCCAGACGGGAGAATATTCCAGACATTCTGGAGATCTCCGAGATGCAGGATATCGTCGCGAAACTTCAGTTGCGGGAGCGCGTGTTGCTGTTTCTGGACATGGCAACCGGGCTGCGGCGCGGCGAGTTGACCGGCATCCAGTGGGGCGACATCGATTTTGAAAACCTGCTGATCGATGTGCAGCGGTCGGTCGTGGATCAGGTCGTTGGGCGTTGTAAGACAGAAGCTTCCAAGAAAGCGATGCCGCTCGACGAATACACGGCGGCTGATCTTCGCGGCTGGTACCGGGAAACTCCGTACCGCCAACCGGGAGATTGGGTCTTTGCCTCCAACAGCAGCCGGGCCGGAAGGAATCGCGGGAAACAACCGTTGTGGCTATCAAGCATCATGCGATACCACATTCAGCCGGCGGTGAAAGCTCTCGGCATCAACAAGCGGGTCTCGTGGCATACATTCCGGCGCACCTACTCGACACTTCTTCATGCCAACGGAGAGGATGTCAAGGTCGTGCAGGAGTTGTTGAGACACGGTTCCGCAAAGGTGACGATGGACATCTACGCGCAGGCGCAGATGTCGGCCAAGCGAAGAGCGCAACAGAAGGTCGTAGAGATGTTGCGACCGGAGCTGCGGCAGAAGGTACTGTTTGTGGGCACTTAACTGGTCCCCAAACTGGTACCCGGCGAAAACAGGGGATTTCCGCTAAGCCATTGAAACGATTTGGCGTCCCCGACGGGATTCGAACCCGTGTTACCGCCGTGAAAGGGCGGTGTCCTAGGCCACTGGACGACGGGGACGCTGAGCGGAGTTCGCGGAAGCTGCCAGGCGACAGCGCGGGGCCCCGCTTGAGGCTGACTTTGAGGCTATCAAGGGGTGGGGGTACTGTCAAAACGCGGGCGCTTTATGGTAAGGCAGTTTCGTACCCGCGCAATATCGATGTCCGCAACGATCTTTAGAGCGGCGCCTGAACCGCTGCTTGCGGCAGAGACTGCGCACGCGGATGCTATAACCCAATCACATGCGCAAGTTCCACTATCTTGACACGCTGACGATCGTCTTTGTCGTCGTTCTAGTAATTTCGAACCTTGTGGGACCGAAGATGTGCCAAGTGGGACCGTTCAAATTGAGCGGCGCCGAGCTGCTCTTCCCCAT
>DATAYL010000481.1:0-3168 GCA_036272575.1 Bryobacteraceae bacterium
CATTCTGGCATTCCTGCGTGAGTTGAGGATGCCGGTTGTCACCACGCTTCACACCGTTTTGCGCGAGCCGCGGGTCGACCAGCGACGCGTGATGCAGGAGTTGATCTCGCTTTCGACACGGCTTGTGGTGATGGCGGAGCGCGGGCGGCAGATGCTCAAAGAGGTTTACAATGCCCCCCTGGTCAAAATCGATCTGATCCCGCATGGCATTCCAGACGTCGGGTTCGTGGATCCGACTTATTTCAAGGACCAGTTCGGTGTAGAAGGCCGGGTGGTGCTCCTCACGTTTGGTCTACTCTCGCCAAATAAGGGAATCGAACATGTACTCAACGCACTGCCGGATATTCTGGCGGACTTTCCCGATGTTGTTTACATTGTCCTGGGTGGCACTCATCCCAACGAACTGCGCGAACATGGGGAAGCCTACCGGCTCAGCCTCGAAATCCTTGCGAAGAAAAACAAGATAGAGAAAAACGTCGTGTTTTACAACCGATTCGTGGATCTCGAGAACCTGAAGGAGTTCATCGGCGCCGCGGACCTCTACATAACGCCTTACTTGAATGAAGCACAGATCACGTCGGGAACGCTGGCCTACACCTTCGGCTCGGGTAAAGCGGTAATTTCGACGCCATACTGGCACGCCGCGGAACTATTAGCGGAAGACCGCGGCGTATTAGTGCCGTTTGCCGATGCGCCGGCTATCGCACGCGAGGTGATTGGCTTGCTGCGCGACGACACGCGCCGGCACGCTATGCGCAAGAACGCTTACCGGATCGGGCGTGAAATGGTCTGGAGCAACGTCGCGCAGCTCTACATGCGCTCGTTCGAATTATCGCGGCTGGAAGGAGCGGCGCTCTCGCGGAAATCTCTTCTCACAAAGACGCTCGACCAAAGGCCTCGAGAGCTACCGGAATTGAAATTGGATCATCTTTCGCAGATGACCGACTCCACCGGGGTCCTCCAACATGCCGTTTTCAGCGTCCCGAATTTTTCCGAAGGATATTGCACGGACGACAATGCCCGTGCGTTTATCTTGACTGTGCTGCTCGATGAATTAGGAGAGGACCAGGAACGCGGTCGGGCTGTCGCCACCACTTGCGGAGCTTTTCTTCATCACGCGTTCGATAGAAAGAAGAATCGGTTCCACAATTTCATGAGCTTTGACCGCCGCTGGCTCGACGAGCAAGGCTCGGAGGATTGTCACGGCCGCGCGCTCTGGGCGTTGGGTATGGGCGTGGGACGTTCTCCCTTCCGAAGCTTTCAGATGATGGCGGGACAGCTCTTCGCGTTGGCGCTACCGGCGGTGACGCAGTTCACTTCGCCGCGTGCATGGGCATTTGGTCTCATCGGCATTCACGAATACTTGCGCCGGTTGAGCGGCGACAGCCTGGTCAACCAAACTCGCGAGAGCCTCACATCCCGGCTCGTAGACCTTTTCGACAGAAATGCCGAGCCGGACTGGCGCTGGTTTGAAAAAGAGTTGTCATACGATAACGCCAAGCTCGCCCATGCTTTGATTCTGAGCGGACGGGCAACCGGACAACAGGCCGTGTATGAGCGAGGACTCGAGGCATTACGCTGGCTGACGGAATTGCAGATGTCCGAGAAGGGTCACTTTCGGCCAATCGGCAGTAACGGATTTTACCGCCGTGGTGGCACGCGCGCCAACTTCGACCAGCAGCCCATTGAGGCGCAAGCGACAGTATCGGCGTGTCTCGAAGCCTATCGCGCCACATCGGACGTCTGGTGGTACGAACAGGCGCAGCGCGCCTTCGATTGGTTCATTGGCTGGAACGATCTCGGGTTGGAGCTCTACTCTGCCGAAAGTGGGGGCTGCCGCGACGGGTTGCATGTGGATCGGGTCAATGGGAACCAGGGAGCAGAATCCACTTTGGCTTTCTTACTGTCGTTGGCGGAAATGCGGCTCGCGCAGAACATGCTTACGAGTTTTAAGCAACCGATCGCGGTCGAAGAGTAAGTATTTATCATGTCAATCGACGTCAAACGTACCACCACAATACTCACGCCCGACCAGTCGCGCGTTCTTCTGCGCCCATTCAACCCCGGAGATCCGCAGCGCATCGGCAGGATCATCGAGAGGATCATGTCGGTCCCGGAAGACCAGGTCGAGCCCTTGCTGAGTGAAGTCTCCGCTGAATTTTCGCGGCGACACGACGAGATTCGCAGACTCTTTCTGGAACGCTTTGAACAAATCCGGACGCTCCTGCTGATGGATGGGGAAATCTCCGAGCAAAGGCGGTTGTTGATCGGCTCCTATTTCCTGGCCGAATACTCTCTAGAATCCGCCGCGCTGTTCAATCCTTCCATCGTTCCGCACGCCGATCAAACTGGCCTGCCACCTGGCGCTCTGCGATTCATTCTCAGCTTGCGCGCCACTGGGGAAGGGCACATTTCTTCCATCACTTTTCGGACGGGTATTATCCATGCCGATCATCGGATCGAAGTACTCACCGCCGCCGGCTTCCTCACGGAGCCTCGGCAAGTGCCAAATCCGTTGTATGAGAAACCGCAGTTCACGAAGAAACTTTCTGAGTTGGGATTGACAAACGAATTCACCGCCCGGGTGATCAGCAAACTCGGCGAGTTATTTTCACTCGAAGAACTCCTGTCCAGCCTCCAGAGCGAAAGGGGGCAATCAGGGCTGCCGGATGGAACAGCATGCGACGATCAAGACGCCGCGAAGGGCATTTGGATGCTTGCCCGATCCAACTACGAAGTTCAGTTCCAGCCCAAACAGTCGCTATCCGAACGCATACTCTTCCCAGCCACGCCCTCGCAACGAAATGGCGTTGAAGACGCGCGGTTCGTCTGCTTCGCAAATGATGACGGTACGCAGGTTTACTACGCTACCTTCACGGCGTTCGATGGCAAGGTGATCATGCCGCAGTTGGTCGAGACATCGGACTTCCTCTTGTTTCGATTTATCACCCTGAATGGTCCCGCTGCCGAAAACAAAGGGATGGCGCTCTTTCCTCGGAAGATTAACGGTTTCTATGCGATGCTTTCCCGCCAGGACAACGAGAACATCTATCTCATGTTCTCCAAAAGTGTTTACTTCTGGCACGAACGCAAGGTGCTGCTGAAACCTACCTTTCCCTGGGAGTTGGTCCAGCTTGGGAACTGCGGATCTCCGATTGAAACCGATGC
>DATAYL010000482.1:0-7879 GCA_036272575.1 Bryobacteraceae bacterium
CGGCCACCTGAACGTGCGCGGCAAGGCCGATCAGTCCGTCAAAAATCCCGTGCGGAGCGATTTGGATATCGTGAAGATCGGCATATTCTGCGATCCACTTCATTTCCGCGATTCCACCGACATCTTCTGGATCGGGGCCGATAATGTTGACAGCCTGTTTTTCGATAAGGTCCTTGAAATTTTCGCGCAAATAAATTTCTTCCCCGGTGTGAATTGCGATGGAAGTACTCTGTGTGACCTCACGAAAAACCTGGGCGTCGGGGTAAGGCGTGTAATCGCCCGTGATCAGGTCTTCGAGCCATACAATGTGAAGCGGTTCGAGCGCTCGCGCAAACGTAATCGCATCCTTCACCGCCCACCCTGGTCCGCAGTCAAGGGCGAGTCCAATCTCATCACCGAGGACTTTCTTCATTGCTTCAACGCAGGCGATGACATGTTCGAGGCCGCGTTCCGTCATAAGACCGCGATCCATATGCGAGGCTCCTGTCCGCGGTTCGTCGTACCACCCGTTCGGCATAGCGCGCATCATCGCCGGGTTATGAAAGCCGACTGCCTGCTTGATCAAGGTGAAGCCCTCTTTCGCTTCCTTCATTTTGGCCGTATTCTCGGCGTAGTCTTGTGGAGTCTGGCCAGTCATCGGGAAACGGACGCCCCCGTTGTAGGCGCGCACGCGGTCGCGGATTTTACCGCCCAGCAGTTTATAAACCGGTACTCCGGCTACCTGCCCTGCGATGTCCCAGAGAGCGATCTCAATGGCGCTGACCGCCGCACCCCAAGGTTTGAACGCACCCAGCCGGCGGATCTTCAGCATCACCCGCTCGACGTTCGTCGGGTCCTCGCCGAGAATGTAGTCCTTGTAAAAAAGCACCATCGGCTTGAGATAAGGTTTATAGGACTCGGCTTCACCATATCCGGAGATGCCCTGATCCGTGACGATTCGAATGACTGGGCTCTTGCCGATGATTGCGCACCTGAGGTCCGTGATTTGGATGGATGTATGCGCGTTCCGCTTTTCGGGCATCGACAAACTGCCCCTTTGCTGAGCCACAAGCGACGTTGCGGCGGCCATCCCCGAGAGCGAACCAAAAACTTCTCTTCGCGTCCAATTAGCCATAGCTGCTCTTGTCAGAACATATCTCAAATGAATTCCGTTCCGCCGCCCAATAATCCAACAAGAATCCATGAGCAATCCCCAAAGTAGTCCGAGACTAATCATCGTTTGGGGCCAGCGGGGTCGGGCAAGACCAGCCCGCGCCAACTCGCGAATCGCTTTCTAAGTAGTAATCTCTTCTCATGACGTTTACCAAGCGGCTTCGCGAGGGAGTTCGCCGCGGAGAAATCACTTCTAGTGTTCGCATATGGACGCGCCCCCATGTCACAGTAGGCAAACGTTACCGTATGGAGGAAGGTGAAATCGACGTGGATTCGATCACGCCAATCGGATTCCCGAACATCACACCGGAACTGGCGCGCGAATCTGGTTTCCTAGGCATCGTAGATCTGCTGAAGGTCGCCAAACATGGTAAGGGAATGAATGTTTATCTGATTCGGTTTCACTACGAGCCCCAGTCCAGTAACGGGCGAGGTCAGCACAAGGCGCGCTGAATGCCTGCTAAAAGAGATGAGCGACACGCTCCGCGGTCGCTCGCGCCCGTCTAGTACTGGAAGCCCAGCCGAGTAGCAGGATAATTGCGCCGCAGCTTGCCATGCCCCACCAGATAGGGTGTGTGGCTCGCGCGAAATCGATGTGATGCGCATGACTGGCGCTGACAACGGTACCGGCGATCGCCACACCAAGAGCGGCGCCCACCTGCCGACTGGTGGATGCGATTGCCGCCGCTACTCCTGCCTGTGCCAAAGGCATGCCTGAAACGGCATTGTTCGTGATCGCGGGGTTGACCATACCCAGTCCCATGCCGAAGAGTACATACGACAGCAACAGCAGCAAAAACGGAGTACCAGCACTGAGTTGTGTCAGGGCAAGAGCACTAAATAGGAATCCCGCTCCTGCCGTAAGCAGCGAAGCACGCGGACCTCGGCTCCCAACCAGACTGCCGGAAAGCGGCGCGGACAACATCATCATGATCGCGACAGGAAGCGTGCAGAGCCCTGTACGAAACGCCGCCAATCCGCGCACCTGCTGCAAATACAGAGCGTTAAGAAAAAGAAAAGCAGCAAAGCAGGCGAAGGCGCAAATAGCAGTCGCCGCGGCGCTGCTGAAAGGGATGCTGTGAAAAAATCGCAAATCGAGTAATGGCTCAGCCCGACGCGGCTCATACACGAGGAACGCCGCGAGAAAGATCACGAAAAGCGTAAACAAGCCAAGGATCAGGCCGGATGTCCAGCCTGCGTGTGGTCCTTCGATCACGCCATAGGTGACGGATGCAAGTGCAAAAACAATGAGCAGTTGTCCTACTGGATCGAATGCCCGTGCGCGCGGGGCCTTCGATTCCGGTACAAATTTTGCCGCCAGAACAACCGCCCCAATGCCGATAGGAACGTTGATCCAGAAGATGGAGCGCCAACCAATGGATTGCGTCAATGCCCCGCCGAGCAGCGGCCCCAACGCTAAGGACACGCCGGCCACAGCACCCCAAATACCGATAGCCCGGGCGCGGGCTGGTCCACTGAACGCGTTCGCGATGATAGATAGAGCCACTGGATTGAGCATGGACGCGCCCAAACCTTGGATGGCGCGATACGCTATTAAACCGCCGATGCTCGGCGCAACACTGCACAGCAGCGAACCAAACGTAAACAGGCAGAGACCAATCTGAAAGATCCGCCGGCGCCCGTAACGGTCGGATACGGAACCTGCAAGCATGAGCAGGCTGGCGACCACAAGCGTATAGGCGTCGATGATCCATTGCAGATCCGAGACCGTAGCATGCAAGTCCTGTTGAATGGAGGGCAGCGCGACGTTCACGATAGTGACGTCCATGCCGACGAGCAGGAGGCTAAGGCAGCAGATCGCGAGGATCAAGTTAGGATGGATCAATTAGCTGTTGCTCCGGGAGGTGCGAGAGCGGCTTCGTTCGCCGAGTGCCCTGGAAATCGCAACTCGGTTATACAGGTGGAGGAACTGGCTGCACTGTTCTTACCTTAGCAACGATCGATTGCATGAGAGTGAACCGAACCGGCTTACCATTGTCAGTGCACGGGATTCCAGCTATGCTCTCGGCAGAGCGGCCCGAAACGGGACGCCGGTGAAGGGATGGGTGGCGCTGAAGCGACAGGACAAGCGGGCTGTTACGTAACATGGATCAATAATATGAGCTGCCTTCCACCCTATGTGCTTGGGAACTCCGCCGGAGAACAAGATCGCCTGGCTATGCAAGCCAGGATCTTACAAGAGTGGACCGCTGGTTTCTTTCGCGCGGCTCCATTCTCGGCGGGCATGCATATTCTGGATATCGGATGCGGATTGGGCGATGTTTCCTTCTTAGCCGGCGATATCGTAGGACCAAACGGCAGCGTCCTGGGCATTGATCGCGATGCCTCGATTATCGCCAAAGCGTCCGTACGGGCGCTCGAACTCGGGTGCTCAGCATGGATCCGTTTTCACCAGGCCGACGCCGATCAGTTCCAAGGCGAGCAACTCTTTGATGCTGCTGTGGGTAGGTACGTGCTTCACCATCAGCAAGACCCGATCCCTCTTCTTCGCCACGTGGCCTCGCAAGTGCGCCCCGGCGGTTTGCTACTCTTTCATGAGTTTGATTTCGCAACTGTCATTTCCATGCAGCCCGCGACGCCTCCGCTCTGGCGACGCGAGCTGGAGATGCTGGCAGAGTATTACCGACGATCAGGTTTGTATCCAGACTTTGGATTGCGCCTCACACGCGCCTTTCTGGATGCTGGACTTCCCTGGCCAGTCGTACGAGCCGAGGTTCCCATAGGAGGAGAACCCGGCTCTTACCTTTACGGCTGGGTTGCACAAACCGTTCGAAGTTTATTGCCCGGACTCATTGAAAGCGGTCTTGCTACGGAGGCGGAGTTGGAAATAGACACGCTCGCGGCGCGCCTGGAAGCGGAAGCCGTGAGCATAGGTTGTCAGCTGATCGGACCGATCCAATACGGAGCTTGGGTGCGCAAGCCGTAGCCGCACAGAGAGGCGAGTTTCACTTCCATCCCCTTCCGCAGATGCCGGAATCCCGCGCATGTGGGACACCCGCTGCAATTCGGGTCTATTCCGAGAGAGACTTACGACGTCTTCCTGGAAAAAGAATGGGACGCCCTATACGGGTAAATTATGAGAAGTGATATTCAACCCGGCAAGCACATTCCCAAAAGCGCTCTTTCTCGCTCTGGTTCTCCGGCTGTCGTTGGCAGGTGCAAAAACGAACCCCGTATGGACAGCGCCTCAGAAGCCGTTTCGTATCGTCGACAACCTTTATTACGTCGGTAGTCGCGATCTCGCTTGTTTCCTTATTACAACCCCTGCCGGCAACATACTCATCAATGCGAACCTCGAATCTTCGCCGCCACAAATCCGCAAAAGCATTGAGACCCTCGGTTTTGGTTGGGCTGACACAAAGATTCTATTAAACAGTCAAGCTCACTTTGACCATTTGGCCGGTGCCGCCGCCATCCTCCAGCAGACCGGCGCAAAATTAATGGTCATGGATGGCGACGTGAGTGTTGCCGAGTCCGGTGGCGCAAGCGATTTTGCCGCGTTGCCGCGTTTTCCTCCCGTTCACGTTAGCCGCACCCTCTACGACGGAGACATCATTGAGCTCGGCGGCGTCAAGCTCATCGCGCACAAAACCCCAGGTCACACACGCGGCTGCACCACCTTTACTATGCAGGTCTCGTATGCCGGCCGCGCGCTGAATGTCGTAATTATTGGCGGCTTCGCTGCCCTGGACAGTTATCGCCTGGTTGCGACCCCCAGACAGCCGGCTTCATATCCTGGGATTGCCCAAGATTTCGAGCATACCTTCGCGATCCTTCGCGAACTACCCTGCGATATCTTCCTTGGGGCTCACGGTGATTATTTTGACATGCAGGAGAAACTGCGACGCCGTCATGACCAAAGCCCTGCGTTGTGGATCGATCCGGAAGGCTATCATCGCACTGTGGCGGAAGCACAGCAGAAGTTTGAGCAGCGTCTGCAAAGCGAACAAGCCAAATCCCAATCGCGCGCCAGCAACGAATGATGCTGATCATGCAGGTATCAGGAGCCGAAACGGGCACCGCTCTTATCATACTTTTGTGAAATGAATATCTGACCAGCCTATGCGCGGCTGGAAGAAGACACTTCCTTGATGAATCCGGCGGGTCGGCCGGTCAAGACGCCGCCTTTGTGAAACTCGGTGAGCCACCACATCCAGTTACCAGCGGTTGCTGCTACGATGAGCGCCATCAGGTCAAGAAGGACAGCACGGTGCGCCACCAGTTTCTCTGAGCCGTCCATCACGCCGGATTACCCCCTACAGATTGCTCCATCGCAGAATGACAAATGCCGCCAACCGGATGGCGCCGAGGCGAAGGTCCAAGCGCACCCGACTCTTTCTCTTTTCAAGTTGGAGATTCCGAACGCATAAACGGAGTGCCATGAGTCCTACCCACGGCAACAGTGGATAAGCGACGATGATGATCGGCGGTGTCACCTGTGACCGACTGATCAAGCCAGCACATGCAAGAGCCGCGACAGCCGATCGGCCCGAAGTCGCCGATCGTCAGTCCGTCCAGCGCGTTTTGTCCGACCAACATCACGCTGACTGCCAGAATCCAGCGCAAACTCAAGCGAATGAGCGCCGCCATGATCATCGTCGACGCGCCGATGACCCAGATCAGTTCGAGGAGCTGCACGTTCCATTGCCAATGGAAAACGAAGACGAGATGGATCAGAGCGACTTCAACGATAATGAGCCAGAGTCCACGCGTCAGGAGAAACCTGGTCAGTTGCGTCGGCCTTTTTCGCTGTTGCTCCAGGAAAATGGAGGCGCCGGCGAGAATTCGTTCCCGGCCTTTGTTAACCGGTCGGCGACTCCCGAGGCCGTTCCAAGCAAAACAAGTTTACCGTTAGTTGGCCAGGTCGCGCGCGGCATAATTAAGGTGGTGCAAGTGGCCCAACGATTCACCGGATGGCGCCGATTTGTCTGGCTCGCAGCCGGTTCTGTCCTGCTCGCGCTCGCGTCATCGGCTCTGGCCAAATGGGATGCGGAGAACAGTGGCACCAAATCAAGCCTTCGCGCAGTACACAACGCCAGCCCAGGTGTGGCTTGGGCAGGCGGCACGAATGGCGTGATTCTCCGCAGCGAAGACGACGGTTATCTCTGGCAGCAATGCGCCATTCCGCCGGGGGCCGAAAACCTGGATTTTCGTGGAGTTTGGGGGTGGAATGCCGACCATGCTATCGCTATGTCGAGCGGTCCTGGCTCTGCTTCGAGATTGTATGAAACGACCGATGGCTGCGCACATTGGCGCTCAGCCTTCGCAAATCCGGAGCCTGCGGGCTTTTGGGATGCAATTGCCTTCTGGAACCAACAGCAGGGAATGCTGCTGGGAGATCCGGTGAACGGACGTTTTCGGATTTTCAAAACCAGTGATGGCGGACGGCACTGGTCACGCGACGAAAGCGCCGGATTGGAAATCGATCCCGGCGGAGAGAGTGCTTTTGCCGCCAGCAACTCGGCGCTTGTCCTCGGCCCGGATGGAATGAGTGCTTATTTCGCCACGGGCGGAACGGGTGGATGCCGGATTTTCCGCTTTCATCCCGGAGTTCGTGGTCAACCTGGCAGCTGGACATCCGCTAAGTTGCCGCTCGCTCACAACGCCGAAAGCGCCGGCATCTTCTCTCTTGCATTCCGCGATTCGAAGCGTGGTGTGGCGGTTGGTGGGGATTACAAGCAACCGAACCAAATTGAGAATACAACCGCTTGGACTTCCGACGGTGGATTGACTTGGGCCGGAGCTTCAAAGCCTCCCTCGGGGTATCGCTCGGCGGTGGCGTGGGACCGAAATTCTCAGGCCTGGATTGCTGTGGGCCCAAATGGGAGCGACGTCTCCTACGACGATGGCAAGACCTGGAGACAGTTCGACAGAGCGAGCTGGAATGCTTTGAGTCTACCGTGGGTTGTAGGCCCGGATGGCAGAATCGCAATGTTAAATCGATCCGCGCTCGACAAATCCCTCAAGTAGTAGTTAACATCGGCGGGATGCGGCTCGGAGCAGGCATAATAGGAACAACTCAAATGCCAGGAAAAGCTGCCGCGAAAACACACAGCGAATCGTCAATAAGACGGAATTCTGTCGCCGAGTGGGCCGTTACCGTGCTCCTGTTGCTTTTTGGTACAACGGCCTTGGCCCAGCCCTTTGTGATTCCGACCGGTTCGATGGAAGATACTCTGCTGATTGGCGATCACTTGCTGGTCGACAAATTGAGCTACGCACCGGCCGGGACACTCAGCAAATATCTGTTGCCATATCAGGAACCAAAGCATGGAGATATTATTGTCTTTCGGTATCCGCCTAATCTCAAAGAGACTCTGGTCAAGCGGCTCATTGGATTGCCCGGAGATCGTCTGAGAACCGTCAACGGCATTGTGTATAGAAACGGAATCAGGCTGAACGAACCGTATGTTTATCACAAGTACGCGTATGATCCCGCCATGGATAATTTCCCTACGCCGTGTTGCCGCTACGTAAAGGAAGAACTGGCACAAGAAGCGCAGAGAAACATGTTGGAGCACAATATCGTTGACGGCGAAGTAGTGGTGCCCTCCGGCATGTATTTCGCAATGGGAGATAATCGCGACAATTCTTCCGATAGCCGCTACTGGGGTTTTGTGCCCAGGGAAAACATGGTCGGCAAGCCGTTCCTGATTTACTGGTCGTATCGGGCGTCTACCGAGGACTTGACCGGCGAATCAGCGGA
>DATAYL010000483.1:0-4224 GCA_036272575.1 Bryobacteraceae bacterium
GGCGAGGATTGGAAAGAAAACGGAGTAAACGGAGTAACGCGTGTTTTTCGGCTCTTCCCAAGTCATTGAAAACATGGAGCGGGAGACGGGGATCGAACCCGCGACGTCCAGCTTGGGAATACGATCGTCGATTGTAAATAAAGGACAACGGTGTTCATGGCGATTAACCCAGTGCATAGAGATCCATGGAGTTTCCTCAGTTTTGATCGAAGCCCGGCTTAACGCATCAATCGCATTCCTGAAGCCGGGGATGCTTTAGCTCTCGAAGACCAGCAAGCAATCATTTCGAAATCACTTGCCCAACGCGCGCCGAATCCGGTTCGGCGCTGACGCGAGGTGAGGGTTGCAAAACGCAAACGTCCGACGTGTGTTCGGGCTTGGTAAAGACGAAGGCGGTGGCCTGGAGTCCGCCGGCTCCGCTCTCCGACGAATGTCACCGGAGCTGGTGGTTTCAAAACAGAAACTGCGACAAGCCGAAGGTAGTTGTCTCGTGCGGCTCAAGCGCAAGGAAGGAAAACAGAACGTGGGATTCAGTTCGAGGCCGTTCGTCCTCTGCGGCCTGCCGGTTCGCAAGCCCCCGAAAGGCGAGATGCTGTACGAGCGTCGCAATGGCGATTTCGTTCTTCAGATCACGGGGCATCCGAACTATGGGTTACCGTTCGGACAGGACCGCGTCGTTCCAATCTACTTGGCAACATTGGCCATTCGGCAGCAGAGCCATACGATCCGATTCCGAACCGCTGCCGAGATGCTGGAGACGTTTGGCATGCACAAAGGCGGGAAAGAATATCGTCGGCTTGTGGCTGCCTTCGAGCGCATCTTCGGGGCGACAATTTTCTTCGGAACCGACAGGCTCAGCGGAACGGCGAGAGTCGTTCAACGCTCGCGGTTCAGCTTCTTCGACGAGGCTCAGATCTGGTACAGCCGTGATCCCGAGCAGTACCCGGTTTCCGATCACTTCGAGAATGTGATAGTGCTGAGTGACGAATTCTACAAAGAGGTCGTAGCGCACCCGATTCCGGCGGATCTGGAAGCGATCAAAGTACTGGCGGGAGCACCGGCTGTGCTGGATTTGTTCATGTGGCTTTCGTATCGCTGCTTCTTGGCAAAGGAGAAAGAGACCATTCCGCTGTTTGGGCCGCACGGTCTAGCGAGCCAGATTGGATCAATTGAATATGCGCGCTCCCGCCGCTTTCGGGAGAAACTCGATGGTTGGCTAGATTCCATTCGCGTGCTCTGGCCGGAGTGCCCAGCCAAAATCAGCGGCGACGGGATGAGCTTGGTCGTGGATCACGCCCATGCGGTACTGGTTGACGAACGGAGGCCTCGATGAATCCGCCTAGCAGTGGAATCGTGAGGGAATCGTTTCCGAAAGCGCGAACCCGGAATAAAGAGAAAGATAAGGACGACAGGAGGCGGCCTGTTTGGCTCGAGGCAACCGACTCCTTTTATAAGAAGCTGAACCGGATTGCAAAGGAATGCCAGCTCTCTCGCTACAAAGCGCTCAGCAAGGGCCTCGATGCCTTGCTCCGAGAGATACAGATACGAAACTCAGCCTTGAACAGAAACATTAAAAGCCCGGGCCAATCAGAAGTGTTTCGCAGAACCATGGGGCAAGTCTCGCGGAATTATTGGGCGACGGTTAGCCTGGAAGAGAAACGCGAGCGGGCCAGGAGGAGTGCGCAAGCGCGCTGGAGGCGGCATTCTTGAAGCGGGAATATCACGATGTCTCCGGCGGCGGAGGCGCGGCTTGCCGGGAACAATCCGGGTCACGACAAATCGGACGTAAAACTCAGCTGAAGGCGCAGCGCGCCGGTGGTAATCTTGTCAATATAGTTCCATTATGGAAGGGTATTGACATGCCTCGGTCGCGCTTTGATGAACTGGTGATCATCGCAGAAGAGCATGATGGTCTGGTGACGGCGGAGCAGGCGCGACAGTCCGGCTTCAGCGACTCAGTCTTAGCTCGACTCGTGCAACGCGGACGTCTTGAACGGACCTCCCGCGGCGTATATCGCATCCCGTATTATCCGCCCGGCCGGTTTTCTCAGTACCGTGAGGCAGTGCTTTGGGCAAGGGCTAATCGGGGACCCGAAGCGGTTGCCATATCGCACCTGACAGCGCTCAACGTGTATGGCATCTCGGACGCTAACCCTGACCTCATTCATCTGACCGTGCCTAGCTCTGCCCGGCTTCGGCGGCAACAGCCAAAGGGAGTGGTTGTGCACAGGAATTCACTCATAGAAAACGACATCCGCACACAGGAAGGTATACCGGTAACAAGCGTAAGCAGAACCGTCCACGATCTGCTCAGCTCAGGTGCCAGGGTTGATTTCATTCGTCAGGCGATTTCGGAGGCGCGCCGTGAAGGATTCATCGACGAATCCGAAGCAAGGCGACTCCGCCGCAAGGTCGATTTGCACCTTCGAGAATTGCGCGACCACCAAGGAGCCCATGACGCATGACCTCCAGACCTAGACCACCGGAGCGCCTCGAAAAGACCCTGGCGCGTGTTGCAAGGGAGCAAGGCGTGGATCAAGAGCGATTGCGGCGCTGGGTATCTTTTCTCGCGATCTGCGGCCTTCTCGAGAGAGCCCTTGCTGGAGGTATTCTGGGCGCCTATCACCTCAAAGGGGGCGTCGCCATGGAACTCCGTTTCGCACAGCAGGCCCGGGCTACGAAGGACCTCGATCTCGGTATTGATACGACGCGGGCCAACCGGCTTCAAACGCTGTCCGCAGCTCTGAACCTCGGCTTCGATCAGTTCACATTTCGCGTCAAAGCTCAAACCCGTGACATGGAGCAGGCTGATACGATTCGGGTTCAAGTGGCGCTTCAGTACAAGACGCGCTCGTGGCAGACAATCGACGTTGACCTTGGGCCAGCCCAGCTCGATCATATCGATCTGATCGCACCGCGAGTTCATGGTCTTGCAGAATTAGGCATTCCCGTCGTCTCGCCAGTGCGATGCTTGAGACTGGCCGACCAAGTGGCACAAAAGCTGCACGCTTGCACCGGGCCCTTCTCTGCCGGGAGAGCACGGGATGTGCTGGACATTCTGCTGATTGATACGCTCGGTGAGCTGGACTACTCGGAAGCGGAAAAATCGGCGCGCGGCATCTTCGACGAGCGCAGCACTCATGGGTTTCCACCGGATGCGACGATCCCGCCTGAGTGGGGTCCGGAACTGGAGGCCCTAGCGCGAGACCTCGGTTTCCCGATCAAAACAGCATCCGAGATGCAACAGCGCTTCCGCGAGTTTGTTGGAATGTTGGTTCGCGCCGGCGACGCATAATTGCGTAACGAAGTCGGTTGGCTGAAGGAGGAAAGCCGCCGGCTTCGCGAACTGCTCGCGATGTCGAATCGAGTTGCCGCTGAGCTGATTCCGGTCGGTCAGCGCACAAGGCCTCCGGTTCGACCCTGCCGGCTCCGACAAACTGCGTCCCTTTCGTGAGAGGCATTCCGATCAGCCTCGTGAAAATCCGACACACGGCGGCAGATGATGCGCCACCGCCCGAAGCGCCAGCGCAACGTCCATTGATAGCGGATGAGTGAGGGCCCCCTATACATCGCTGGCTACTAGGCCGTCAGGAAGGATCAATCCCGCGCGACCACTTCTCATCGGCGCGCGTTTCTCGTCCAAGTGGGAGGCCGCGGTTGTACAACGATTGCTAAACCCTTCTTCTATGAGAAGGTCGTAAAAGTCAAGGCCGACGTGGCGGCCATCCTTAATTTATTTGTTTTTTTCGGGCGCCAAATCGTTCTGCTCGTGGGCAGGCAGCAGAGAGCCGCACCATGAGCGATGAGATTGGGGGATCGCGCAAGGGGGCGGAGCCCTCTTGCGGGGGGAGCTGCAGCACAGCTGCAGCGTGGGGGGCGATGTGTGGTAAAGCGGAGAGGCGGGCATGATTCGTTGTTGCCGAATGCGCCGGCAGGCGCAGTCCCGATGCGCACGCGAAAGAATGATAAGGAATGCTACATCGACACAGTTTTCAAATCACGATTCTAGTTGTGACGGGATATTTGGTCTCCGCTCTGGCGAACGGTCAGGAGGAGAACACGCTGACTCCGCAGGAAAAGGCTGACGGCTGGCAGCTACTCTTTGACGGCAAGAACTTAAACGGCTGGCACTCCTATCTAGAGAAAGGCGCCGGGAAAGACTGGTCCGTTGAGGACAACGCGATTCGGCTTAAGAAAAACAACGGCGACCCGGAGAGCGACTAT
>DATAYL010000484.1:0-11629 GCA_036272575.1 Bryobacteraceae bacterium
TCATAAAACGCGTAGAAAAACAGTTTGTTCTTGATGATCGGACCACCAAAGGTTCCGCCAAACTGGTTCTGCCGATATACGCCGCGCACCGGAGCAAAAAAGTTACGCGCATCGAGGTCGTCATTCCGCAGGAATTCATAAGCCTCCCCATGGAAGCTGTTGGTTCCGGATTTTGATGCCACATTCACGGTGCCGCCTGTCACCTGCCCGAACTCGGCCAGATCCGTGTGCGTCTGTTCTTTGAACTCCTGCAGAGCGTCTACTGAAGGGCTGATCGAAAACGTGCTGAAGAAAGGATCGGTCGCATAAATTCCGTCGATGTAGAACAAATTGCTTCTGTTCGTTCCACCATTCACCGACGGAGTAGTCGAGCCGGAGCCGATCGGTGGCGTCGCGCTCTGGGACACGCTGATGGGAACCGTGCCTGGCGCCAGTTGCAGCAGTTGCGCGAACTGGCGGCCATTCAGCGGCAATTCAGTTGTTTCTTTTTGACCAATGACGGTACCGAGACCCGCCGTGCTCGTTTCGATTAGCGGCACATCGCCCGTCACCGTTACGGCTTGCGAAGCGGAGCCGACCTGCAGGCTAGCATTCAGGTTCGCCACCTGCGAAATCACCAGTTGTATGCCCGTGCTTTTGAAAGTTGCGAATCCGTCTTTCGAAATTGTCACATCATAAGAACCTGGCTGGAGGAGCGGTACTGAGTAGACCCCTGCTGCGTTTGTCTGGGTGGTGCGGCGCACCTGGCTCGCCGCATTCTCGACGACCACGACCGCACCGGGAACGTTTGCACCGGAACTATCGGTTACCGTGCCGTTGATGCTCGCGGTGTTTATCTGCGCAATGAGGAAACCAGGCGAGATTGCAAGATAGGCGATGAGTGCGCCAAGGCGGCTGGACGAACATTGTTTCGGCCAAAATGAGATGCCGCTGGTTAGTTCCCCCGGGTGATTGGATAAAGCGTTTCTGGCTTTATTTGCGATTCTCAAAAACATAGAGCACCTGACGGCTTCTCCTGCCGGGGCAACCGTGTTGGGTAGTGTATCAAGCTTCCGAAGGCACGTTCAAAACGCTAAGTAAGAGCTTCGACGGCCCGAGTGAAGCGACTTTCAAGAGAGTAGCGACAGACGGGAACGGAATCATTTTGCCGATGTTATATCTATGGCTTTCATCGGGCCAGGTTCGGAACTGCCGAGTGTATCGTAGAGCGGCTGAGCGGGCCTTAGAACCGGGTTTTCATCGGCTGCTGAAAGTGCGAGGACCCGGATTTTATCGTTACGCGGAAGCGAAATGGTCTTGGCCCCGGCCGGCAAATCGATGGCATACGCAAACAAGTAGGAGTAAGCATAAGGCACATTTTCCCCGGCCGAGTCGTGGTGATGGTCGCAATACCAGGCGAGATCCGCACGTTTGATATAGCCCGGCCGGATACCAGTCATTTCTGCGTAGTCGTCGTGGGTCGAACTCGCGGGCCGTCCTATGCGGGCTGGGATCTGGCGATCTTTGGCTATCCACTGTCGATCGTCCCATTGCCCGATAAAGCCGCTCCAGTCCTGCACATTCAATTCGATGCTCTTGCTTCCTATCTCAAACTCCCCCTTTTGATCCCCGTCCGTCGATGCAGCCAGAACGTAGAGACGGTTGTATTTTCCGGCGGGCAAAGCGATGGTTTGTCCGTTTGCCGCCAGTGCGTTTGGGACTCCTGTTTTGGCTTCCGCGAGATGGAACTCCACGTCATCAAATGAAATAACTGGCGGCAGCATCTCCGCTGGAAATGCATTGCCCTTGCCATCGAAGCCGCCCTGAACACGCGCGCCCTGATTGCTGGCGGTTGCAATTTCATATTTAATGGGGACAGGCGTCGAACTCACTTTTGCAACTGTAGTTCTTGCTTCCGCTAACTTAACGGCAAAGGTCCGCGGCTGATACGCGCCGAAGGATGTGACTAGCGCACCATTAGTAACCGTTGCGGGCCCGACCGCCTGCTCTTGACCGTTCAGTTCGCGGGCCGAGAGGATGGGGGCCGCAAAAGACACACGGACATCGCGCTGCGGCGTGCCGTCAAGTTCAACCAGGCGAACCACGATGCCGTCGCCCTCTTCGGCTTTCTTCAATGCCATGACACGGACTCGCGGATTATTCACCTTGAGCAGAGAGAACTCGCGGCCGAGTGCGCCGGCGTGCTTCGCGGTCTCAAAACTGATAAGTGGATCGTTCAGTCTCTGCGCTTGCCAGTCTGTTTGCGCGTTCCGCCAGCCGCCCGGGTGTCCCGCAATGCCATATATAAATTCGTGATGTCCGATATCTTGGGTCGCCTGGTCGGGATATCCGCCGTGAGTTCCTGGAGTGCGAATCAGGGTCAGGCGGATGGTGTTGTCGGCTGGCTTGTCGGAGCCGTTCTTGCAATCAGTCAGTATCGTTGCGCCAAACTCGTGGCTCAGGTCTGTCAGGTCGATCCATTGGTGCGAAGGCACTTCGAATTTTTTCGGCTCAGCGGTCGGGCGCGTGATAGTACCGATACCCCAGTTATAGGTTGCGACAGAATTCGAAGCGGTTAAAGGGAAGGTTGCTTTTAAGTTCGACTCTCGAGTGTTCCAATGGACGGCGTTTCTGACCTCTACACGCTTGCCTGCTTCTCCCGCCGCAAGACTAATAGTCTGGACAAAATTTGAACCGACGGTCTGCCGAGACACTTCGATGGCGATGCGAGCCGGCCCGTTTTCGACGATCCGGATATGCGCCGGACCCGCCACGAACGCTCTCGGCGCGGCCTGTTCCTGATCCCAATCCATGTTCCAGGCGGGCCACTGCTTGGGATTGTCGTAAGAGAGGGCGAGGCGCGCCGGAGCCGTTAGTAACTCTTTGTTGACCGATTTATCAAAGATGCTCGCAATGTCTCCCTCTCCGTTCAGCTTCACAGCGTAATACCGGTTTTCGAGCGAATTCTCGGTTACATGGAGCTCGCCTTGGGTAGAACCGGAAGCCGGTCGCACATCGTAGACCGCGTAGCCGACCGACGGTACCCTTGCCGCGAACAGAACCCGGCCATTCGAGATCTGAGCTGGAACTTCGCTGCCATCCGGTGCTGTGACGCGTACTCCTTGCGGCGTACCTTCCAGAAATTTGACGTCAGCTTCCACGATGTCCTCGCGTTCAATATTGAGCGGATTAAACACTACGACGGCAGCACCCCTCGTTCTGGTATTAAGCCCGGCTGCGACAGCTTCGCTGGCGCTGTTCAGCACACCAGCGAATTGGTTCATGGCGATGACGTCGTCATTCCAGGCAAACTCATACGCCTTGGGTGTGGCCGTTCCGGCTGCGATGTCATGAAATTGGCCTCCCATGACGAGCCTCCAGGCATCATCCAAGCGTGCCAGCGGGTATGGACGGGCGGCCAACCATTCGGCGGCAACGGAAGATTTCTCTGCCGCATCGGCGAGCAATTCTTCTTTCCGCAACCAACGCTTCTGATAAGCCTGTGACGTCAGTGAACCCGCCGAGTGATTCGTTAGCTCCATCTCGCCGGTATAGCGCGGAAGGCGTGCCACGGCTGAGGACGGGATGTCTCGGAAGATTTGATCAGCCGTCGCGGAGATGACATGAACCGGACCGTCGCCCACTTTCACCGCAGGCCACTCCGGATGCGTTCGCCGCATTGAGAAAAAGTCTTCCGGTGGCAAACTGGCGCTCGAGTCAGTGACGATTGCCTCCAGCCGTTTTACCGAGTCTTCATCCGGTGCACCACCTATATCGCCCGTACCGTAGTAATGATAATCAGTGAAAAGCCCGCTTACTTTGCCGTTGTTTTCGACGCGCGCGGCCCAATCTCCCTGATAACGGTCCGCGTCGCTGTCGGTTTGCAATTTGGCAAGCGCCTCCTCCTGTCGATGCAAAGAAAAGTATTCCTGAATTTCCTTCTGATCCGGTTGTTGTCCGGTCGCGAGTTGCTTGTTCAGCGTCTCGCCAAGCGCCTTCATTTTGGACTGAGTGTCCTCAAGCATCGGACTCGGCTTGGCGGGCGGGAGCGGTTTGCTGAGATCTGTCTCGATTCCACCGCTATAGCTGCCTGGATTTAGACCAGCAAGTACGGTTTCGCCATCTGGCCCAACCCATACGCCGACATTGAATGGCGTGCCTTCGGGTGTGTTTTCGCGCGAATCGGGACCACCCGCATTGGCCGATGAGCCCCACACTAGTTTCTGCGTTGAGAAGCCCTTCACGCCCGAGTGCGCCAGGATCGTTGGCAGCGATGCCGGAAAACCGAAACAGTCGGGCAGCATGTATTCCGCGCTCGCCTTTCCGAACTCCTTTCGGAACCAGTTGTTTCCGTAAAGAATCTGCCGGATAATGGCTTCGGCGCTGGGTGCGTTCACATCGCCTTCTTCCATCGAAGAGCCGGCCGGAAACCACCGGCCTGACGCGACGTAGCTTTTGACCTTGACGAAATCTGCCGGGAAGTATTCCTTCATAAAGCGATAGCGATTCGCGCCGCTGAAGTTAAAGACATAGTGAGGATACTTCTCAAACAGCTTGAAATTGTCCTCCATGGTCTTTCGAATGAATTCATTGATGACTTCCGGATATTCCCAGCGCCATTCCGTATCCAGGTGGGCGTAGCCGACCACGTAAAGTGTCGGTTGCTTCTTCAAGTCCGGCTTCTCGGATGGCTGCGCTCGAGCGCCGGCAAGAGCTATGAAGCACATTAAAAATAGTAAAAAAACCGTAGATAACGTTTGCGGCATGAATTCTCCCGGCTTACTAAATCCATTCATCACTATATGCGGTGTAGGGACGTTTGCGTTTTCCGGTTCGCTTCTGCCCGGATGCTAGCCTGGATCAGATGCGTTCCTGGTCGCTGGTGTTCGGAGGTTTTTTGATTACGTGCGCAGCTTGCGCCCAGCAAACGTCTGCTCCCTCCAGTAAGCCGACGGCGCGGCGCTCGACAGCCGCCGGACCCGTCAAACCGGCGCCAAAGACCGCTCTCAAGCCCATGACCGACGAAGATAAAACCATTTATGCGATTGGACTGTCGATCGCCCGATCGCTTTCTCCGCTCGATCTTTCCGCAAACGAACTAGAGCTGATCAAGCAAGCGCTCTCCGATGCCGCCGCCGGCAAACCGGCAGTGCAATTGGAAGAGTGGGGCCCGAAGATAAAGCCACTCTCAGACGCGCGCGCTGCTCGAGTTCTGGCGAAGCAAAGGGAGGCATCGACCACTTATCTGGCGAAAGCCGCTGCTGAGCCCGGCGCTGAAAAAACGGCATCGGGCTTAGTCTATCGCGAGCTCACGCCCGGCACTGGCGCTTCGCCCAAAGCCACTGATTCGGTGAAAGTGAATTATCGCGGCACGTTAATCGACGGCACTGAATTCGACAACTCGTACCGGCGCAACCAGCCCGCTATCTTTCCACTCAATCGTGTGATTCCCTGCTGGACCGAGGGCTTGCAGAAAATGAAAGTGGGCGGAAAGGCGAACCTGGTTTGTCCTTCGGATCTAGCATACGGAGATCAAGGAAATCCCTCGATTCCGGGCGGCGCGACACTGAATTTCGAGATCGAATTGCTGGACGTGACGCCCGGCGCACCCTAGGCCAGCAGAGCTACTTCATCGCAGCGGCATTTTTGTCGCCCGGCCCGGCATGCAGCTTGGCGGTCGTCCGGTCGAGCACGCTCCTGGGGAGGGCCCAGGTAAACAGCACGCCACCCGAGCTGGTCATCACGATCTGCCGTCCATCCAGCTCATAGGTAATCGGCGAGCTCTCCATCGGCGCTCCCGCGCCCGCGTGCCACAGTGTTTTGCCGTCGCTCGTTGAAAGAGCGAGGACGTTGCCCTCGGCGTCGCCGCTAAAAGTCAAACCTGAATCCGTGGTGAGAACGCCGGCGCCGGCGCCGCCAGGCCCGAGTTCATGCGTCCAACGCAGTTTGCCTGTTTGATAGTCGATCGCCTGCAGCACACCTTTGCCCCACACGCCGTAATCGGCGCCGGCCCAGCCGAAAGCGCCATCCGCCGGTTTTGCAAAATAGATGCCATAACTTGGATGCGCGTCCACCACAAACAAGCCCAGTTTCGAGTCCACGCTCGGCGACCGATAGTTTGTCAGCCCACCTTCATCGGGCGCGATCAGACGTCCATCCTGCGCGGGCTCCTTCTCCGGATTAGGCACCGGTTCTCCGCGCTCATCCACTTTCAAGGCCCAATTCACCGGACCGTACGGCGTGGTCAACAGGCTCTTGCCATTGGTGCGATCGAGCACGAAGAAATAGCCGTTGCGCGAAGTCTGCATTAGCATCTTGCGCGGACCGCCGTTGAAGTTGCCATCGACCAGCACCGGCGTTTCGACCGCATCCCAGTCATGTGTATCGTGCGGCGAAGCTTGAAAGGCCCAGGTGAGTTTCCCGGTATCCGGATTCAGCGCCACGATACTGCATGTATAAAGATTGTCGCCGGGCCGCGGCTTACCATTTAAAACAGGCGTTGGATTGCCCGTGCCCCAGTAGAGGAGATTCAGGTCGGGATCATAGGTGCCGGTCATCCAGGTCATGCCACCGGATGTTGTGTTGGGCGTTCCCACGGGCGGCGTCGCATCCCACTCCCATTGCATCTTGCCGGTTTCAGGATCGATTGATTTCAGAAAGCCGGCGAGATTATCAAAGTCACCGGATACACCCACCACGACGTGATTGCGAATCACGAGCGGCGACATCGTCATCCAGTAGCCCTTCTTCGCATCGGCGATGACGACGTTCCAAATTACCCTGCCGTCCTTCGCATCCAGGCACAGTAAATGAGCATCGGGTGTTGTGAAATACAGCCAGCCCTTGTACATCGCGACGCCGCGGTGCCCGATATGGAAGCCGTCGTTCTTGGGATAAGTGTAATGCCAGATCTGGTGCCCCGAGCGCGCATCGACCGCCCATACATTGTCCGGCACCGTGAAATACAAAATGCCGTCTACTAACAACGGCGAGCACTTCAACGCGGCGCCTTGGTTCGTTTGAAAGATCCAAGAGAGCGCCAGCTGATCCACATTCTCCGGATTGATTTGTGTCAGCGCGCTATGCCGTCTGCCGGAGTAATCGCCGTGGTAACTGGGCCAACTGTCGGCAGACGGGTGGAGTAGCAGCTGCGGATCGAGCTCCTGTGCGGACGCTCCGGCCGTCGCAATCGCGGCTAATGCCAGGGCCGCACTCACCGCGGATCGAAATATGGATTTCCTCGTCATTGCGTTTTGTTCTCGGACCGCAAAGTCTGCAAATAGGCCATCAGGTTATGGATATCGGCATCCGAATATTTTGCGAGCAAATCGGCATGCGCTTGCGCCGGATTTTTTACGTCCAGCTTCAACTGGTTCGTGGGCCACGAATGATACCAGCCCGCGTTGTCGCGCAGCCCGATGGTGAATTCATCGTGATACATGAGCTTGCCCGTGTAGGTCTTGCCATCAGGCGCCGTCACGGTGGCTTCGGCAACAGCTCCGCGTGGATACAGCATCCGCTGTTCCAGTTTCAAACCCTGATAGCGGCTCGCGACGCCCGCCAGATCACCGGTCGGCGAGTGGCATCCGGCGCACCCGCCCGCCCCGTTGAAATAGGCTTTACCTGCTTCGACATTGCCCGTTTGCAAATCTTCGACATCCACGCCGCGGCGGCCGCCTACTTGCGATTCCGCCTCTGTCTTGCGGGTGTGCACAAATGCCACTAACGCCGCGATCTCCTGATCAGAAAGAGCAAACCGGGGCATGCCTCGATCCGGACGCCCGTTCCGCACCACCGCGCCAATCTTGTCTCCATTCACGTCGCCGGCCACCAGCTTCGAAGCAGTGAGGTCCGGACCCGTTTCGCCCCCGCCCGCATCTCGGCCGTGACAAAAGGCGCAGTTCTGTTGAAACAGAGACTTGCCGCTATCGACCAAAGCCGGTGGATACGTCGCGGATTTTTCTATTTGCCGGACCGCGCTCGGCGTTTGCACCGCTGGTTTCGTGCTCTGCGCCTCCAGTCCAACTGCCAGGGCCACGGTCACCGCATACACCCCGATCACTGTTCGCAAGCCATCGACAACAGTCGCCATCCTGGTTTTCAGGTTATAACGTTACGATTGAACCTTACGAATCAGACTGCCGCGATTGATAGCCCGCTCTTCCGGGGTCGCGCGCAAATAATCTCCCGTCGAGCTGGCTGGCGGTTTCTTGAGTTTGATCTCGGTCTTGGTCTCCTTGATCTTTTCTTCGATAGCGCGGTTCTGAGCAATTCGCGCCGCCGTCCGTTCTGCTGGAGTCATAAGGTGGAAAGGTTTGTTTGGTTCAGGCACTATCCTCTATCATCGCGCAATCTGGTTTCCGATGAGGCTAGGATTACGCGCCGTTTAAAATTGCTCTTCCACCATGAACTGCTCAAATTTGCCGTCGGGCATTACATAAATGTTCAAGCTGACCGTGTCTTTTTGAAAATGTGCGCGATAGCTTAAGTGCGTCATGCCGCCGCGCTGCTGCATTGCCAGGCGGCTGAGCACTTCGAGCTTGCCTAGAGGCGCGAGGGAATCCTGGTAATCGCGCAATGCTTTCTGGGAGAAGTATGAGTTTGCATTTTCGGTCAAACGCTCGCGAGGCACTTCGCCCTTTTGTAGATCTTCAAGAATGTCGCGCACCTGCGCATCAACTTTCTCATTTGCGCTGAAGGCTGGATCGACAAGCAACGAGCTGATCTCCTGTGAGAGCGGTCCAATGAGGTTGACGCCATCTTCGTTAGTGAGCACAACAACGCCGGCGTGCTTCTCTGGAAAGATCGTATTACTGGCTAGAAAGCCGGATACCTCGCCGCTATGCGAGATCCTCCGAGTTCCCTTCCACTCCTCGACGTCGAGGCCAAGAGCGTAATGGGTTCCCTTTCCGTTCTTGAGTTTCACTTCACGGGTAAACTCGTCGTACGATTGCGGGGACAAAATCTTGCGACTCAGGAATGCCTCATCCCATTTTGCTAAGTCACTCGGAGTCATGCATAGTTCGCCCGCGGCGAAGTACCAACCCGCTCCCTCGCGGCCAACTGGTCTAGGCGGTCCGAGGGCATATCGCGTGTAAGAAGCGGCATCTTCCGGGCTCTTCACGTCACAATCGGCGGCCGAACTCATGGCGAGCGGACTGAAGAAATGTTCTTGCAGAAACGGCAATAATTTCTGTCCCGCAACCCTCTCGAGAATTGTGCCGGCAATCACGTAATTGGTATTGCTGTACTGCCATTGCGTGCCGGGCTCGAAGTTCAATGGCTTCTTGGCCCAATTGTTCAAGATGGCCTCGGGCGTGGTCGGCTGGATCCAGCTCGGAATCAGATAGTCCTGCGGCGCGTAATCTTCGTAGCCCGAGGTGTGCGAAAGCAATTCGCGTATTGTCACGTCGTTGGCACGGGTCAGTTCCGGTAAATACTTGCCTACTTTGTCTTCGAGCGATACCTTGCCGGCTTCCTGCTCGAGCAGGAGAGATGCGGCGGTGAACTGCTTGCTGATCGAGCCTACTGCGTAACGAGTTTCCGGAGTAGCCGGCTTCGCCTTATTGATATCGCTTTCGCCAAAAGCTTTCGCGTAAATCAGATGGCCGTTGTTGATGACCGCAACCGCCACACTCGGCACACCAAAGGCTTGCCGCATGGATGAAACTGTTTTGTCCAACTGCGTGGTTACAGCCACGTCGTCCTGTGCGAGGCAAGTACTCACGGCGACCAAAGTAAGCCCAAGAGTACGGCGGTTTAGGAGCAGGTGGCGCATAACTTACGATTATCGAATTAGTGGAGGCGCCGCGCACCAGTGGAGCAGCAGATTGCATTCGGTGTCTTGGATTTCAGCGGCGGCTGTTATCGCTTCAGAAGATTTTCCCTGTCGTGCGTCGTCACACCACTCCAGAAATTGCTGCGGATCCCAGCGCTCTCCTAATCTCCAACCTAAATTCTCGTGAGCATCCAGAATAGCCGCAGCGCGCGTATGCAATTCGGGAAAAATCGGATGCTCGCTCACTCGCCGGAACCAGTACCCGGCATTTGGCGTGTCGGGCTCGATGCGGTGAGCAATCGCGTGCCAATAGCTGCCCTCTCTTGAATCGATGTTTTGCGATATTTCATGGCTCCGCTGCCAGCATCCGAGAATCAGCCATAACCCGCTCACGGCAGCCAAGGGATCACGTGCGTTGGGAAACAGGCTCGTTGGATCAAGTGGCCCGAATTGTGCCGCGTTCGGTTCGTGCGCCGGGTCACGTGTCAGCGGAACACCAGCCGTCGAAAAGCGCCGCAGAGTGTCGGCCGCCGCCCGGGAGAGCCCATCAAATTCGATCGCCATAACATCAACTTAGCCCAAATCCCGGAAGCTGCCTCACCTACACTGAAACAAGATGAGCAAACAGTACTCGGCACCGCCGACCATGTCGATTGATCCTTCGAAGAAATACTCCGCCATCATAGAGACTTCGCAGGGTTCCATCGCGGTAGATCTCTTCGCGAAAGAAGCGCCGAAGACAGTCAACAATTTTATTTTTCTCGCGCGCGACGGTTTCTATGATGGGACCCTCTTTCATCGCGTAATTCCGGACTTCATGATCCAGGGTGGCGATCCCACCGGCACGGGCCGTGGCGGACCTGGCTACCGCTTTGAAGATGAAACCCAAGGCAGTCCACACAAGCACACACCAGGTACATTGTCGATGGCGAACGCGGGCCCCAATACCAATGGCAGCCAGTTCTTCATTACACATGTTGCAACCGACTGGTTGAACGGCAAACATACCATCTTTGGTAAGGTAACGGCTGGTAAGGATGTGGTGGACAAGGTCAAGCAGGGCGACACCATTACTACCGTCAAAATCGAAGAAGCCTAAAACCCGATGGTGAGTCGATCCGGCGCGTGGGATATCGTCTGCGAGTTTGTAAAGAGCGACAGCTTGCGCCGTCACATGCTGGGTGTTGAGGCCTGCATGGTGGCGTATGCGAGAAAGTTCGGCCAGGACCCCGAGCGATGGGCTGTCGTAGGGTTACTGCACGATTTTGATTGGGAGCTTCACCCGGCCGCACCCGATCATCCTATGAAGGGCGCACCCATACTCGAACAGCGTGGCGTGGATGAAGAAACGCGCCGAGCGATTCTATCGCACGCTACCTACAGTGGCGTGCCGCGGGAATCCCGTCTGGAGCGCGTGTTGTTTGCCTGCGACGAGCTCTCTGGCCTTCTAACCGCGTGCTCGTACGTGAAACCGGGTAAAAGCATCTTCGAGGTGGATTTGTCATCGGTCAAAAAGAAGCTGAAGGACAAAGCTTTTGCGCGCAATGTGAGCCGCGACGACATTATCCAGGGTGCGCAGGAACTCGGTGTGCCGCTCGATGAACACATCTCGTTCTGCCTGGACGCGATGAAGTCGCGAGCGTCTGAATTAGGTCTGGCGGGCATTGCAAAGGAACAGCCCGCTGGTTCCTAATAGCGGTGTTCCCGCACAGCGCGCAGGTCCGAAACGTCGCGAATCAGCATATCGCGCGAGCTTGACTGAAGGGTGTTCTTGTCGAGAATTTTCTGCATCGCCGAAATGGCGCTAGTTAATCGACCCTTGTCAAAATGACCTTTCGTCAATTTCCGGTCGAATTCCGACAGGTGTTGCTG
>DATAYL010000485.1:0-3433 GCA_036272575.1 Bryobacteraceae bacterium
CGCTTTCGAATGCACCGGAGGAGCACGTAAAGCACAGTTTTTGTGGGTATGCGTTGAAAGAGCGGGCCGCCGGTCCTCCCAGGACTGTGGAATTTAAGCCTACAAAGTTCTACAACCGTTTTTCAGCGGAGATCACGCCTGTTCTGACTATCTGGCCTGGAGACACAATCCACACGGAAACCATCGACTCAGGTGGGGTGGATGAGCATGGGGTCACCAAAGCCTTATACGGGAATCCCCAGACGGGACCGTTCTACGTGGGCGGGGCGGAGAGCGGTGACGTGCTGGCGGTGCATATCAAGCGCCTTCGTTTAAATCGTGACTATGCTGATACTCTCGATGCCATTGCGGAGAGAGTAAAGAATTCACGCGTGGCCGTGCAGGCCAAAGATCTGGGGCAGCGTGTCCGCTGGAAACTTGATCTTCGGAAAGGGATCGCAAAGCCAGACGTTCCAACAGAGCACCTCAGGGACTTTACAGTTCCTCTTAAGCCCATGCTCGGGTGCGTTGGAGTTGCTCCGGATTTCGGCTTCGCTCCTTTTTCTACAGGCGAGCAGGGTCGTTACGGCGGCAACATGGATTTTAACGAGATCACGGAGGGCTCGACTGTTTTCATTAACGTCACGCAGCCCGGCGCGCTGCTATACATTGGCGACGGGCATGCCGCCATGGGCGACGGAGAAACAACGGAGTGGGCTTTGGAAACGTCAATGGACGTCGAGTTCTCCGTGGATGTGATCAAGCACAGTTTTATTGCGACTCCACGAGTCGAAACAGCTACTCACTACGCCGCCATTGGAATCGCTGGTTCGATTGATGATGCAACGCGCCGCGCCACATCAGGCATGGTTCAGTGGCTCCAGCAGGAATATCATCTTACGGCATCCGAAGCGGCCCTCGTCCTCGGCAGCTCCGCCGAGTACCGAATATCCGAGATCGCGGATAGAGATGCGAGCGTAGTGCTGAACCTGCGCAAGGACCTCCTCCGAAACATACCCACTCTTTCGAAGTAGGCCAACCGCCCCGCATGTCGCGCAAGGAGCTCCATCTCTGCCGGTGAGCCGCCCCTCCCTGCGGAGGAGCTAATAAACGGTGATCGGGACTTTCCCGATCATTTCAGGATGACGGGCCACACGTACATAACCGTCTGCTAATTGACGGATCGCCGACAATCTTGGAAGTGATACATGGCCAGTAATTTTCCTGGTCATCCGCTTTAGTCTGATCGCACAGGTCGCGCGCTACGCACGAAGTTGCCCGAACCGGGCAAGGACTTCATCGATTCGGCATCGCCCGTTGGATAGATGGATGCGTCCCAGGGACTACCGGCCTTCAGGAGTAATTCGACAACGCGGACAAACTCGCCTTCGGGGTGACGTTTCTCAACGACGCAGTCGTGGATCGCATAACCGAGAGGCGTGGCCTTATAGCGTGGGTCAACGAGATCGACGGGGTGTCCGCGCGAAATAAGGAGCTCGACCAGGGTGGCATTGCCCGACCAAGCCGCGTTATGCAGTGGGGAGTAACCGTGGCTGGATTCTGTCTGCGCGATCGGAAAGCCGAGATCAAGCATTAGGCGGACCGCTTCGTAGTTGGTATTAGTCTCCCAGCAGTAGCGCGGCAGAAGTTCGAGATCGACGCTGGGAAGATTGGGTATGAGATCGGGATGCTGGCGAGCGATGGCCTCTGCTTCTTGACGGCGTGCAAGAACGCAGCAAACGAGCAGACGAGTTTGCGCACCGCTGTGCTCGTAAAGAAACTCAAAAACATGAGAGTGCCCCTTCAGAAGCGCTATTTGGTGGGGGTAGGAATTGAAGGCCAGAGTCCATTGCAAGATCGTGCCGCCACGATTTTGGTATCCCAGGGGAGGGTAATCAGGTAGGCGGCCGACACGATACGCGACGCAAGTGGGATTGTTCGAGATTAGCCTGCTGGCCAGTTCCAAATCGCCGAGCGCAGCAGCGAGGAAGATATCTGGAGTGCCTCCCCGATCGAGAAGATAGCGAGAAACTTCGGGAGCCTTCCCGATGCGCCATTGCGCGGGCGTGGAATCGTGGTCCTCATCTCGCGCGTTGATTTCTGCGCCGTGATCGAGCAGCAACTGAGCGGTGGGGAGATCGCGAGCGAAATGAAGGGGAGTGCAGCCGTCGCCACCCTTGATGTGGACCAGAGATGAATCCTCACGCAGTAAGTTCACCAATTGGTCAGTAAATCCGAACGCCGCCGCGTGAACGGTGAGGGAAGCGCCATTTGCGACCAAATATCGGGCAATCGCAGGGGGAATATAATCGTTGCCGAAACCGTTAGCCCAAGATTTGCCGATAGCCTCAGGGAGACCTGGCTGGTTGCGGACTAATGCTTCAACCGCCGTCTCGGGGGAGTCGGATTTAAGGGACTTCTTAAGAAGATCGCAGGCCGTGTCATTCATGTTTTTTGATTATCAGACGAACGTGAAGTGACGGTTCTTGGCATCATGCGAGCAGGTGTCGGGAACACGTGCACCAAAGATTTCAGCCGCGACGCCGACCTGGCCTTCTGTAACGCTTAAGTTCCTGTTTGCCGACGAAGGAGACACAATACTTGAACAATTTCAAACGGCTGCCGCGGTATAAGATCTCAAGCGACACTGAAGGCGTGAAGGTGCGACAACGAGCGACGATCACTGGAGTGGCAATTGGAGCTGCCACATCACTTGCCCTGATGCTCCGTGCAGGCCGTCATCAGAGATCGATAGTTTTAATCCTACTCTTCGCGGTATGGGTGCTTTCGCCGTTCGTAGCGCTGGTTTATGCTCATCTGAATTCGAAGCAATGGTTAACCTCTGCCCGCACAATGTTGTACGGGCTCACGGTGGCAGTCGTGTTCACCTGTCCGGCAATCTATGCAGACGTTGCGTTTGGGCGCACGACTCTGAAGGTCGGTTTCGTTTTTCTGGTGGTTCCGTTTTTGTGCTGCGTACTGATCGGATTTCTTGTCTGCATAGCGTTGTTTTCGTCTCGCAAAGAGTCGCGACAAGGTGACGGAAACCGACAGAAATTAGGCTTTCCGCACTGATGCTCGACGAGTTTGGTCGTTTACGGGCGATCCGTCAATTGGGTTTGGGCATGATCGATTCGCGGTTGGGAGGACCGCGAACCGATGCGAAAGCAGCACCCGAAGAAGAAACGCCGCGCTCCGCCGAAAGCCGTGTTGCGGCTGCCGGATCTGGACCAGGCGAAATCGGCGGTTCTAAACAGTCTCACGTCTGCCGAGGCCCAACGCGGCTACCGGCATGCCATTGACGAGTTCGTGGAATGGTACTGCTCTGAACCGCGGCTGTCGTTTAACCGGACTGTTGTGTTGCGGTACCGGATCCACCTCGAATCACGTAAACTTGCGCCGGGCACCGTTAATTTAAGACTCGGTGCTGTACGCCGACTTGCCTATGAAGCTT
>DATAYL010000486.1:0-14384 GCA_036272575.1 Bryobacteraceae bacterium
ATGCCGTGGAAGCCGCGCGCAGGCTGATCCCGCACGCCGAGTGGAAGTTTGTGGATTCTTCACATGTGACGCTGCAAGGCGGTTTCACGCCAGGCCGCATTTATGAGGTGGTGTATGAGACAAAAGATCCACCAGTGGCTGGTTTGGGACTGGCCGGAATTCGCGATTTCATCTCGTTTCTGAAATACGGAGGCGCGGCGACTGATCTCGACATTGGAACCTTGCCCATCCGGCATGCCATTGCATTTGGCGTATCGCAAAGCGGCCGTTTTTTGCGGGAGTACTTGTATGACGGTTTCAACGAAGACGAACAAGGGCGCAAAGTATTCGACGGTGTTTGGGCACATGTGGCGGGCGCCGGGCGCGGAAGTTTCAACCAGCGTTTTGCTCAGCCCTCGCGGGATGGGCATGAGTTCGCGAATGTTTTTTATCCAGTGGATGTGCCGCCGTTTGATGAAGAGAGTCTTCTGCAGCGGTCACATGAAGAGCATGCGGTGCCTAAGCTGTTTCTCACAAACGGCTCTTACGAATATTGGAGCCGTTGTGCGTCTTTGATCCACACCACGGCGGATGGGCGGGCAGATGCGGCGCCCTCGGACAACAGCCGCATTTATTTCTTCGCTGGTTCGCAACATACGGTGGGCATTATTCCGGACCAAGGCATCGTCGAACGCGAACTGAACGTGGGGCAGAATTTGCAGAACGTAAATGATTATCGCTACAGCCTGCGTGCCTTGCTGCTTGCGATGCAAGGGTGGATAACAAGCGACACTCCGCCGCCGCCTTCACAATACCCTCGGCTGACCAAAGGCGAACTGACACCCCTTGCGGGTTTGCATTTTCCGCATATCGAGGGAGTAAATATTCCGCGGCACAAACGGGAAGCGTACCGGCTCGATTTTTCGACGGAACCGCCCAACGTGGGCGACGCGTTTCCGACTTTTGTGCCACAGGTGGATGGCAGCGGCAATGACGAAGGAGGGATTGAGATGCCAGAGATTGCGGTCCCACTGGCATCATACACGGGCTGGAACCTGCGAAATCCGGTGATCGGCGCGCCGGGTGACTTACTTAGCTTTCTAGGCTCCTGGATTCCCTTCCCGGTTAACGAAGTTGAACAGAAGCGGCGAGAAGACCCACGAGTACCTGTCGATCAACGCTACCCCAACGAGCAGGATTATTTGAACCGGATCGACCAGGCAGGGCGTGAGTTGTTGAGACGCGGATTTCTGCTACAGGACGACCTGCCAGCCCTCCACCATCGAGCATCTCAGGAATGGGAGTTCTACCAGCTGCAGAAACACTAAACTGGCGGAGGGCCCTAGGCTTTGCTGAAGTGCTGTTTGTTGTGGTCCCACTTCAAGTAGGCTCGTTTGCGGCAAGACTCTATGGACATTTTCACAGATGACGACACCATACATGCCCAGCATACAGTCGCAGTTGAGGGGCTCGTTCTTGCGAATGGTGTTTTGCAGATTGTGATGGTGGAGCGTCACATCTTCGGCTCCTTTCTTCTCGTAGGTAAAGGGCAGCACTTCGCCCGCGGAATCTTTCTCCGGCGTGATCGTAACCTGTTTTGGTGAAACAGAGAGTCGCTTTGTGACCGCGAACTAAATGATCAATTGGCACCGACAAGCTGACGGCGAGAGAACGAAGATCCCATGGGAAAATTGTACGGTACAGGGTGAACTCTAAGCAGTGACGGCCTCAATACCCACGACGGTGATGTCGTCCGATTGTTGACCGCGCGATTGGGCAGCAGCCGCTAATGATGCGGAGAGCGAGCCATTCGAATTTCGACTCAGATCGCGGATTGCCTCCAGTGTCCAATCATCATCTTCGGTATCCGCGAGGCCGGCTTCCGAGAAACCATCGGAGAAGACTACTAATCGGTCGCCCGTGCGAAAAGGGACGGAGCGCTCGGCGAACGTACTGTTTTCAAAGGCGCCGAGAACGATCGAACTCGGGTCGAGAGTTTCGGTCGTGCCATCGGTTCGCAAGAGAACGGCAGGCGGATGGCCGCAGTTTACGTACCGAATGACGCCGGTTCGCGAATCGTAAACACCAAGAAAGAGCGTGGCGAAGTGTTCAGGCCGCGTGGCGTGAAAAAACAAGCGGTTCACGCGATCCAACAGTACCGCTGGTGTTTGGACGAGTTCGCGCTGGCTGCGAAAAGTGGCTTGAAGCGTGGCCACTAGCATGGCGGCGCCGAGCCCTTTGCCGCAGACGTCACCCAGCAGGAAAGCGACCGAGCCGCTCTCTTCGAAGAAGTCATAGAGATCGCCGCCGACTTCGCTCACCGGCAGAAACGTGCAGTCGAATTGTAGTCCGGCGGCGGCAAACTTCTGGGGCGGCAGTAAGCGCTGTTGAATGCGCTGAGCGACGGCCAATTCACTTGCCCGGGAAAGGTCGATCCGATTCCTGGTTACCGCCGCCTGCAGATGTTTGTTGAACATTTCAAGCAGATGGTGAATGTCCCAGGGTTTCGTAACGAAATCGCACGCTCCATGCTGCATCGCCTCCACCGCGAGTTCGATCGTGCTCCAACCTGTCATGGCGATCACCGGCACTCGTGGATTCAGCGCGTGCAAGCGATCCAGCAACATAATTCCTTCGCGTCCCGATGTGGTATCACTCGCGTAATTCATGTCGAGCACGATCAGATCGGGGCTATTGGCCTGCACCAGCCCAACAGCTTCTTCCGGCGAAGCAGCCATTTGAGTTGCGTACCCGGCGCTCTTGAGGAGTAGTCGCAGAGCCTCGCGTACATCCGCCTGATCGTCGACGACCAGAATGGTCAGCGTGCCGGCCCGCGCGTCTTTTGTCATGACTTGCATCTTGGAAGACGAATGCAATCCCATGGCCATTCTCTCATCGGCGTAAGGATGCCCGGTTCAGAGGCTTAGGTTCCAGAACTGGTTTGGGAGTGTCCGCTTTTGAACAGCCTATTCGCGAACACAGAACAGACTAACTGCCGCCCTTCAATATCTCGATCGAGCCGTTGCTATCGGAAATGCGCAAGTCGCAACGGCCGCCGCCGATCGTTCCGCTAATGTCATCGTTCGATAACGAGCCCGAAACGGTCATAGGGAAATCGGAATGTATGCGGCCAAACGACGTCTTTGCAGCGACGCGATAACTGGCATCATCCGGCAAATGCACTCGCACGGCGGAAAAAGAGGTGTGAACGGCAATTGGCGCGCAGCTACCGCGAAGACTGTTCGTTACATCTACGGAGCCGTTCTGATTGTTAACTTGAATGGGGCCGGCAACGTCATCCAACGATACGGAACCAAAGCTGGTGGTGACGTCCGCGCCCTTGATAGAGGATGCCTTGACACTTCCGTTAGAATTCTCGACTGAGAAGTGTCCGTTCACGCCATCGGCCTGAACCATGCCAAAACTGGTCTTGACATGGGCCGGTCCACCAATTTTTTCGAGAGTTACCGCACCATTGCCGGATTCAACCTGTACGTCGCGCCGAATATCAGCGAGGTTCACCGCGCCGAACGAATTGACAACATTGAGCGAGCCCCCCACCTGATTTGCGCTGACCTGGGAATTGTTCGCGTGTGCAATGACATTCCCCGACACTTTATCTATGCTGATATTCGCGAAGGTCGTGCGAAGATTGGCCGAGCCGCGAACACTGGCGACATCGATTTTGCCATTCGCATTATTCACTATGATGTCACCGCGATAATTTTCCACGGATACATTGCCGAAAGAGTTTCTGATATCGCCAGCGCCGCCTGAATCGCTGACGTCGATACTCCCGTTCGAATTGATAACGCTCAAACCATTTGAAACTCGTGCCAACGTCAAAGCAGCGAAGCGGTTCCGCACCGTGAGGCTTCCCGCGACGTCGGAAGCATCTATGGCGCCATTACTGTCCTCGACAGTGACGTTGCCGGCATTGTGCGAGAGTTCTATCTTCGCGAAGGAGTCCTCCAGCCGTTGTGTACCTCTGCCGTTATCGAAACTGAGTTGGGCATGTGAAGTTACGATGTCACAATTGGCCTTAACACCAGTGACCGATACTTCACTAAATGAATTACGGATTGTTAAAGGCGTATTCTCCGGCACGGTGATTTCGTATTGAGCAGCAAACGATACGTTGCGCATGCCAAAGAAGGACTTCGGCGAATTCGGATATTTCGTGCGAATCGATAACTGAGAGGAAGACTCAATTTCAATTTCAACTTGATCAGCGTACTGCTTTGCTTGACTCGCGTCGCTGGCGGAAACACGAATATCCGCGTGGATGACAGCATCGGGTCCGCTGTGCGTGCGTATCGTGACTGACCCGAATGTATGCTCGAGACGCAGTCCCTCTCCGCTGCTCATTCGTATCGTCTTATCGAAGTGGCGCGTGTATTCATCTCGCGCGGCCGCCGGCAAGACCACCGTCAGCGAGAACAAAAGGCCGAGAAGGCTGAGATTAATTCTTCTGATCATGAGTGAGGACCTCCTCGAGCGTTTTCTGTTTTTCGCGGTATAAATTCGCCAAAGTAGACTGCAGACTTGTGTTAAAGCGGTTGTAAGCGACATTTGCGCGCGTTTCGGCGATGGCCGAATCCAGCAGAAGCAACTTCTCCCTGGCATTCACGGCTCGGGCTGAGGACGCGTTTGCAAGCTTTGGCTGGGCAAGCCGCGACAGTTTCTCAATTGATTGCCGGTACGCAGATTCGTTTTTTTCCACTTCCTGCAGCGCCTGCTCCGTCAAGAACTCCTGATCCGTCTTAGAGTGGATCTGTGTCGCGGCGGAGCCGCCGGACGATTTCTCGGAACGGTAATGCAGCGCGACGGGGATCGACGTAGCTGCCAGCAGCAGTGCGGCAGCTAAGGCCCACAAAGTTCGACGCTGCCACCAGGCGGCCTGCGGTTTTGGTTCAGCTTCGATGTCTCTCCGAATATTCGCCCAGAGATCCGGGGTGTCCCAGTCCTCGTGGAGTTCGCGGCCGGTCGACGAAATATCGAGCCAAAGGCGATACTCGCGACGGCAAAGCGCGCACGATTTGAGGTGTTCTTTGGCTTCCGGCATCAAGTCGGAAACAGCCAGAGCCCGTTCCAGATCACCACACTCGAACTTCATTTCGACCTCTCCGCCAGTAAGCGCTTCAATTGCGATTTGGCCTCGAACAACCAACTTCGCGATGTACCCTCCGGCACCTGAAGAATGGCCGCAATCTCGGAATGTTTCAGTCCCTCGACCTCGAACATGAGGAACACCAGGCGTTGCCTGTCACCAATCAGGTCCAGAGCCCGTTTAAGAGCAACTTTGAGTGGAAGTTTGTCGTCAGCGCGAATTTCTGTCTTAGGCCCATCCTCAGCCAGACGCTGCCGTTTGCGGAGAGCGTCATAACAGCAATTCAAGAGGATTCGGTAGATCCAAGTCGATAATGACGAATTCCCTTCGAAACCGCGCGCTCCGCGATAAACCTTGAGAAAAGCCTCCTGTACCGTGTCTTCCGCATCAGCCCGGCTGCCTAATAGCTGAAAGGCAAGACTTTTCATACGAGCGGAATGCAGTTTGTATAGGCTTTCAAAGGCGCGCACGTTACCGCGTTTGCACTGTTCGGCAAGTTCAGCGTCCGTTAGATTTTCCGGCAAACTAGCGGCGAATGGCAGCGGCAAGCCGATCTCCCACACCATGTTTTTCTTCTTCGGGCTTTAGACGAAGGGATAGATCCAAACGTTGGACGACGAGAAAAATATTATTTTTGTTCCCGGGATTCCATCATGCGCGATGATAAAAGGTCCATGCGCAAACCCGTTTTGTGTCTGTTTTTGGCAATGCTCTTGTGCGTTTGCGGGTCGCTGCGCGCAAGAGCGCCGGAAGGCTGGGAAGCGGCCGGCCAGGCCTGGTGGAAGCACGTCGAGTATCTGGCGAGCGACGAACTTCAAGGCCGCAACGTCGGTTCGCCAGGATATGACAAAGCGGCCAGTTATGTCGCCAGCCAGTTTGCTGAAGCAGGTTTAAAACCCGCGGGCGGCCCCAATTACTTTCAGCCCGTCGGCTTTATCGAAACGGCAATCGACGCTAGACAGTCGAGCTTATATCTGGTACGGGATAGCCACCTTAGGCAGATTGCCGTGCCGGGCGAAGCGCAGGTAGGATATTCGAAGAATTCAGTAACCAGCGTGCAAGCGCCTGTCGTGTTCGCAGGCTATGGTCTGGTGATTCCTGAGGCCCATTACGACGACCTGCGAAATTTGCCAGCAATGGGTTGTATTGTTGCCTTTTTGACCGGCGGCCCGGAAGCCATAGACGGAAATCTTCGTTCGCATTATTCATCCAGCGAAGAGCGCTGGAAGGCCCTGCGCGCAGCGGGTGCGATCGGTACGATCTCCATCCCCAATCTAAAGAGCATGGAAATACCCTGGAGCCGGCAGATCCTTTCGTGGGGAATGCCGCGCATGGCGCTCGCGGATCCGAAGATCGCCAGCAATCAGGGCCAGCAGTTCAGTGCAACCTGGGATCCGGCGAAAGCGGATGACTTGCTGGCTGGATCTGGGCATAACTTTGCCGAAATCCTACGCGCTGCATCGAGCGGGAAACCACTCCCGCACTTCCGACTTGCCACCGCGATCAAGGCAATCACCAGGACGTCGAATCGCCCGATTGCGTCGAAGAACGTAGTTGGCGTGCGGCCCGGTACTGATGGTCAACTGAGGACTCAATACGTGGTGATTTCGGCCCACCTGGATCATCTCGGAGTGGGCAAGCCAGTCGATGGTGATTCTATCTATAACGGCGCGATGGACGATGCCTCGGGTATCGCATCGCTCATCGAAGTTGCAAAAGCAATGCGCGTCTCAAAGGCTCAGAACAAGCGCTCTATCCTGTTTTTGGCGGTTACCGGTGAAGAAAAGGGTGAGCTCGGTTCAAGTTACTTCGCCGTTCACCCAACAGTGCACGGCCGCATTGTCGCCGATTTGAACATGGATATGTACTTACCTTTATTTCCTCTAAAGTGGCTGGAGGTGCAGGGCTTGAATGAATCGACCCTCGGGCAGGATGTGCGTGAGGTGGCGCAGCAAGCGGGAGTCAAGGTACAGGCCGACAAGGAACCGAACCGGAATCGATTCATCCGCAGCGATCAATACAGTTTTATCAAGAAGGGCGTGCCCGCGCTGGCGTTTAAGTTCGGTTACTAGCCGGGTGATCCAGAAGAAAAGATTTTCAAAGCTTGGTATACGGATCGCTACCATGGCGTAAAAGACGACACAGGGCAGCCGAAAGACGCAGCGGCAGCGGCGCAGTTCAACGCAATCTTGAAAAGCCTCGCGGTGCGCGTGGCGGACGCTCCGGAACCTCCCGCCTGGATCGGCAGCAGCTTCTTCAGGCGCTTCACTAAACCGCAATCAACCGAATAGATGTATTCGCTGCATTTACTTTGCACTGCTGAAGAAGTGGATGGCATTTCACTCCGCCTGTGGGAAGCGGGAACGCTGGGCATTCAAGAAATTGAAGGCAGCGACGCGATCAAGTTAATCGCGATGTTCGAGAGAGAAGACCTACCATCCGTTCTTGCCGAGCAGTTTCGTGAGTTTTCCTGCACATGGGAGCAGGAAGACGATACGGATTGGGTGAGGGCGACGGAAGAGTCCTGGCCAGCCCGAACCATAGGTCAGAAACTATTTCTTGCGCCGCCCTGGTGTAGCGAACCAACTCCAAACGGGCGGCTGCGCATTATTCACCGTCCCGGAATGGCCAGCGGCACCGGCGAGCACCCGTGTACACAGCTTGCCTTACAAGCACTGGAGCAGATTGTTGTGCCCGGCTGCATGGTGGGAGATATTGGCGCCGGTTCCGCAATACTCGCGATAGCCGCACGTCGTTTGGGCGCACAGTTCGCAGTGGGAATTGATACTGATGACGCATCTATCCAGGTCGCCAAGGGAAACGCGGCGCTCAACAGTCTGCTGATTCCGCTCGCCGTAGGTTCTGCAGAGTGCCTCGAAAGCGGCTCATTGGACATAGCCGTTGCAAATATCAATGCAACTGTTTTACTTGCTCTGTCCGACGATTTACAGCGCCTCGTAAAGCCGAACGGAACGCTGATACTGAGCGGTTTTCAGGATATTGAGCTGACCACAATGCGTGACGTGTTTTCATCACAAACTGTGCTCCAGCAGGATGGCTGGTGCGCTCTCATTGCGACTTGCTCGGCCGCCGCTTCTTCTTAGCAGCGCTCGGTTCACCAGAATCGTGCAGTTTTTCCAGCGCATCCTCAAGCCGTTGTCCGCCCTGCAACACCGGCGCGAAAAGGTCACCCTTCTTTTCGAAGCGCGCGAGAGTATTATCGATGCGAAAATCCTGCGGCTGGATGCCGGGCTTGACTTCGCGCCATTCCAGCGGCGTGGCAACAGGCGCGCCTTCGTACGCACGAATCACGTAGGGCGCAGCGATCGTCTTACCAGTTCCAATTTGTAAATAGTCGAAATAGACTCGCCCCTTCTGTCGCTTGCCGACGCTGCGCGGAGTTGTAAACAATTCTGGTGCTCGCTCAATCACAAGCTGCGCCAGAATTTCGGCAAAGCTGCGGACCTGATCGTAGCTGTACACCGGCTCCAAAGGAACATACACATGCATACCGTCGCCGCCTGTCGTTTTGGGGTATCCTTGCAACCCAAGATCCCCCAGGACGTTGCGCACCAGTAGCGCAGCTTCGACGATCTGCTCAAAGGAACTCTCCACCGGATCAAGATCCAGAAGCATCCAATCGGGATGATCCAACGATCCCACTCGGCTCATCCAGGGATTCTGATCGATGCAGCCGAGATTTACCAGGTACAGTAAGCTCGCGCGGTTGTTTGCAATAGGATAGTGATTTTTTTTCGTCCCGCCATGCTCGATGATCAGTTCACAATGCAACCAGTCGGGAAAGTGGGCGCCCGCATTCTTTTGAAAGAAGTATTGGTCCTCGATGCCATTCGGGTAGCGCTTCATTGAGAGCGGCCGGTCGCGCAAATGAGGCAACAGCCATTGCGCTACGCCGTCATAAAAAGCAAGCAGATCGCGTTTTTTCCAACCGTCTTTCGGAAAGAACAGCTTGTCTAAATTGGTGAACTTTAGCGAATGGCCATCCACGTCGACGGTCGTCTCTTTGCCGTTTAAATCGAGTCTAGGGCGCGAATCGTCGTGCGCCGCGGCGCGCGAGTCAGTGTTTTCAGAGGCGGTTTCACGCTCGACCTCTTCAGGCTCTTTGTCCTCACGGAGTCCGACGAAAACAGGGCCGCGAAGAATATCGTCCTGCGTCCATTCGAGGAAACGCACCTGGCAAACAACTTCCGGACGCACCCAGGTCACGTCTTTGATTTTCGGCTTCGGTTGTAAGGGCGAGGTCTTGGCGATTAACGGCTCGAGACGATGATAAATCGTCCGCATAAGCTTATTGTCGAAACCGGTTCCAACCTGGCCGGCGTGGCGCAGCTTGCCATCTTCACGAACTCCTAGCACGAGTGCGCCGAAGTACTCACGTTCACCTTCAGTGAAACCAGCTATGACGAACTCCTGCTCGTTCGAAATCTTAATCTTCTGCCACCGGCTGGATCGTGCGCCTTCGTAGCTGCTTTTGCGATCTTTCGCCACGATGCCTTCCAGTTCCATTTGCCGGGCCGCTGCAAAAACCTCTTCACCCTTTGCGTCAAACGCTTCCGAAAGCCGGATTTGCTCATCCGGCACGACGAGTGTCTTCAAAAGCTTTTTTCTATCCTCGAGAGCGACACCGCGCAGGTCATAGCCGTCCGCATACAGCAGGTCGAAAAGAAACAGCGTCGCGGGCGCGGTTTCGAGTAAGCGTGGCACTGCAGTCTGATTTGCCCCGATACGCGGCTGAATGTTGTGGAACCGCGAACGGCCATTCTCGTCGAGCACACAGATTTCACCGTCAAGCCACGCGGTCTTACAGTTCACCTGTTTCGGCAAACTTCGAAATTCGGGGAATTGCCGTTCGCAGCGATTTCCCCGGCGGGAATAAATCTTTACGGCCCCGTTCTCGATTTGACACATAGCTCGGATGCCATCCCACTTGATTTCGTAAAGCCATTGAGCGCCCGAAGGCGGCCTCGATACAGCCGTCGCCAGCATGGCTTCCATATGCTCCGGCATCGCCGATTCCTTTGCACCCTTTACCTGACCGATATCAAACGACTGCTGCTCCTCGGCGATCTGTTGCTGGGAACGCTTGGTCTTCACGCTCCAGGCAAATTGATCAATGTCGTATTCCGGTACGGCATGCTCGTCTTTCTTTTTGATCAGTAGCCACTCGTTACCTTTGGCGGCGCGTTTCATACGAACGATCGCAAACGAACCTTTCAGCTTCACGCCCTGTAGTTCAAATTTGAAGTCACCTCGTTCGAGCTGCTCGGTGGCGGTCTCATCACCGAGGACTTCGTAGGTACCTTGATCCCAAAGCATCACACTGCCGCCGCCGTAGTTCCCTTTCGGAATGTTCCCCTCGAAGGTCCCGTAGTCGAGGGGATGATCCTCCACTTTCATGGCCAGCGCCTTGCGAGTCGGGTCGAGACTTGGCCCTTTGGGTACGGCCCAGCTAACCAGGACACCACGCACCTCCAAGCGGAAATCATAGTGGAGGCGAGTCGCGTCGTGCCGCTGCACGCAGAAGAACCCGCCTCTGTCTTCCGCGCGAGCCGCACGCGAGTTCTCCTTCGGTTTTGGTTCCGGCGTTGCCGCAAAGTTGCGTTTTCGCGCGTATTCTTTCAGCCCCATGGCTGTTCGCCATTATGTCAAGCTCACCGGGTCAGGCCAGCTTCAACTGCTGCTACTCTGAAACTGACCTCCCCAGATTGATCGCGAAGCCCGAAATTTGCCCGACGCTCGACATGAATTTCGCTGAACAGCTAAAGAGCCGGATCGATATTGTGGACGTGGTGCGGCAATACGTTGCATTGAAGCGCCAGGGCTCCGCGCAGCGATGGAAAGGGCTCTGTCCATTTCATTCGGAGAAGACACCGTCCTTCAATGTTGACGGCGGCCATCAATTTTATAAGTGCTTTGGATGTGATGCCGGCGGCGATGTATTTCGGTTCGTGCAGCAAATTGAAAGTCTTACGTTTCCTGAAACGCTGCGCCTGTTAGCGGAACGTTATGGCATTCCAATGCCGGAGCGCCACCATTATGGCGACGCCGAAGCGCAGCGCGAGGCAGCATTACTGGAGATACACGAGGCCGCCGCTGCCATCTTTCAGGACAATCTGCGAGCTGCTGCGGGTGCCGATGCCAGACGGTACCTGCAGTCCCGCGGAGTGGACGAGGCGGCCATCAACGAATTCCGGCTAGGCCTCGCCGACAGTTCTGGACAACAGCTCCTGCAGCGGCTAAAGCGGTTTGGCGAAGAGGTCCTGGTCGAGTCCGGTTTGATCGGCCGTCGCCCGGAGAACCAGGGGCTTTACGACCGCTTTCGCGGCCGACTGATGTTTCCCATCCACAGCGAGTCCGGGAAAGTGATTGCTTTCGGTGGACGTGCGTTGCGTCACGATGACAAGGTCAAATATCTCAACTCGCCTGAGACTCCGCTGTATACCAAATCGTCCGTGCTTTACAACATGCATCGGGCTAAATTCGCGGCCCGCAAAAATGACCGGTTGATTCTGGTCGAAGGCTACATGGATGCGATCGGCGTTTATTCAGCAGGGGTAGAGGAAGTGGTCGCACTTTGCGGAACCGCATTGGGGCCGGGTCAAATTCGAAGCATGCGCCAGCAGCTGCAGTATCAATCCGGGAAGGGTCATGTGATTCTCAATCTGGATTCTGACAGCGCGGGTGCGCGCTCAACCGAGAAACACATCACCGGTCTTCTGGCCGAAGGATTACGGGTAAAAGTACTGTCTGTTCCCGGTGAGCTTGATCCTGACGAATACATCCAGCAACAAGGCCGGGAGGCTTACGCCAAACTACTCGAACAGGCGCCGTCCTATTTTCACTGGCTGACCGACATCGCACGGGGCCGGTTCGATATGCGAAGCGCCGAAGGCCGCGTGGATGCTTTCAAGTTCATTCTGCCCGCGGTCGAACGCGTCCAGGACAGGATTGAGCGCGCAACCATTAGCAATGAAGTAGCCGAACAATTAGGCGTCGATCGCGAAATGGTACGGCAGGTACTACGGCCCAGGCAGAACGGTACCGCCCCGCGGAAGCACGCCGAACTTTCATCGGCTGTACCAGCCAACGAACGTCTATTGATCGCTTGCATGCTCGCCAGCGCCAACGCACGCGCCGTGATCCGCCATTATCTGTCTACTGAAAACCGCTTCCAGCAGCTCGAAGCCAAGCCAATTTTTGAGGCTATCCTTTCAGCCGAAGAAAATGCTTTCTCGCTTCCGGCTGTAATCGACCAGTTGGATACTCGATGGCAAAGAATTCTCTCGGAAATCAGTTTCTCGGAATCAGGTGTTTCGGAAGAGCTTGCGGCTCAGCAGACCCTTGACTGTTTGAAGCTGCTTGAAGCCAAGTCTTGGCGGGCGAATCGGGATGAATTGAAGAAACGAATCCGGGAATTTGAATCGCAAGGAAAGATCCAGGATGCCCTCCTTCTGATGAACGAACTGGATACAATTAACCGCCTCTCCAGCGCAGATTGAATAGTTGTAATATGAGGAGTCAAGGAATGAAAACGGGGTGCCTTGGCACAATAACAGATAGATCTGGCTCGCTTGCGAACGCTAAGCGAGGTTCTCGCGTGGCAGACTGACAAGGGCAGTTGATGCAGGACAGCAATAACAAGGGCTTCGCACTCTACGACGAACTGAATGGATCTGTACGCGAAGACTTAGCTGGTGGCAACGATCTGAATGATTTGTTTGCCGATCTTGATGGCTCGCCTGTCGAGCTTCTGGAAGAAGCCAAAGATTTCGCCAAAAAAGAAGAGGAGCTCGAGAGTCTAAATGACCTTGATCTCACGCCAGGCGCGCTCGACAAGAGCAATGACTCGGTCCGTGTTTACCTTCGCGAGATGGGCATGGTGCCGTTGCTCACCCGAGAGGGAGAAATTGAACTGGCCAAGCGCATCGAGCGCGGCGAGACGGCGGTTCGTAAAGCTTTGTCCCGCTCCCGCCTTGCCATCCAGACAATTATCGAAACCAAATCGTTGATTCAGCGTGGCTCGTTTAACATCCTTGACGTGCTGCAAGCTGCCGATCCGCAGGCCATCGAAGAAGAACACGATACGACCGCGCAGTTGCAAACGCAATTTCTTGAAGCCACCACCGAAATAGAACGGCTTTACGCCAAAGCTCAGCAGACCGAAAGCAAGTTGATTAGCGCCTCCCGGAATCTCAAGACCAAGCAATATCGCAAGCTTCGTTTTGAGTATGCCCGCCTGATCATCCAGATCTCACAGAAAATTCGCTTCCTCTCTTTCACATCGCATTACCAGCGTTCACTTAGCCGAACATTGAAGAACATTGTCGAGCAATTGAGACCTCTCGAGCAGGAAATAGCCCGCGTTCAGCGCGAGCTTGAACATCTCTCAATAGCGGAATCCAGTTCGGAGCTTGTACTGCGTAAGGAACTCAAGGCTTTGTCGTCTCAATTACAAGCGTTGGAAGACCGCTCTGGAAGCGCAGCGAGCGAACTGCGTCGGACCTTGCAGATTGTGGAACGCGGCGAAATTGAGTCTGACGTAGCCAAGAAACGTTTAATTGAGGCCAACCTCCGTCTCGTCGTTTCCGTGGCAAAACGTTACACCAATCGCGGAATGCAGTTCCTGGATCTGATTCAGGAAGGCAATATCGGCCTCATGCGCGCCGTCGATAAGTTCGATTACAAACGCGGCTACAAGTTCTCCACGTACGCTACTTGGTGGGTGCGTCAGGCTGTCACGCGAGCTATCGCCGATCAGGCCCGGACCATCCGGGTTCCAGTCCATATGATCGAGACGATTAATAAATTGGTTCGCCTGCAACGGACCATGCTTCAGGAGCTTGGCCGCGAAGCGACCACCGAGGAGTTGGCCGCCCGTATGGAGCTTTCACCGAGCAAAGTCCGTCGCGTTCTTCGCATCGCGCAGGAGCCAATTTCGTTGCAGACACCAGTCGGCGAGGAGGAAGAATCGAATCTCGGCGATTTTCTGGTGGACAGCCGCATGGTTTCGCCCTCCGATGCAGTAATTAACCTGAACTTGCGGGAACAGACGGCTGAGGTTTTGAAAACCCTTAGCCCGCGTGAAGAGAAGATTGTCAAGATGCGGTTCGGCCTTCAGGATGGAAGCGAGCACACGCTGGAAGAGGTCGGTCAAAACTTCGCCGTCACGCGCGAGCGAATCAGGCAGATTGAAGCCAAAGCTTTGAGAAAATTGCGGCATCCGAGCCGCAGTCATCGCCTGCGCAATTTTCTGGAGAATGGATCCCCGAATTAG
>DATAYL010000487.1:0-4883 GCA_036272575.1 Bryobacteraceae bacterium
GGGCTGATGCGGCAGGGCGAGACCGAGTTTGTTCGTTCGATCTTTAAGGAACTCGGCGCTGAAAATTTCCTGGTTGATGGCGCCGAAACGGAATTCCTCGCGGCGCTCGCCGGGGTGACCGATCCGGAAACCAAGCGCCACCGCATCGGCGAACAGTTCGTCAAGGTGCAGGAGCGCATTCTCCTCACCGAGCATTTCCTCGACGGGCACTGGATTCTCGGCCAGGGAACCATTTACCCCGACACGATCGAATCCGGCGGGACAGCCAAGGCCGACCTGATCAAAACGCATCACAACCGCGTCGCGGGCATTCAGGCGCTCATCGAAACCGGCCGGATTATCGAACCTCTCACCTCGTTTTATAAAGACGAAGTACGCGAGATCGGCCGCGAACTCGGTGTGCCCGCCCCGTTCCTGTCTCGCCATCCGTTCCCCGGGCCTGGTTTGGCAATCCGCTGCCTCTGTTCCGCGGAGACTGCGCGTGTGCGCCCGAACGAACACGGCTACCTGCTGCCGGTACGCTCCGTCGGGGTGCAAGGTGATGCTCGCAGCTATCGGCAAGTGCTCGCTTTGCCGCACCCGCCCACTTTGCAAGATATCGCTACACGGGCACCCGAACTAACCAACAGCCTGGCGGAAATAAACCGCGTGGTCGCGCTGTGCGGCACAAAATCTCCTTTGACAGATTTGGAACTTTTCGCGGCCTCGGTCACTAAGCCGCGTCTGGATCTCCTTCGTCAAGCCGATAGTATTGTGCGCGAATTCTGCATCGAGACCGGCTTCGAAAACGATGTCTGGCAATTCCCGGTGGTGCTTCTCCCGCTTGGGACTGCAGACGCGCGCGAATCGATTGTGTTACGCCCGATCAATTCGCTCGATGGAATGACGGCCGACGTCGTTCTCCTCGATCGAGAGAAACTTGTGGAACTCACTCGCCGCTTGCTCATGCTGGACGGAATCGCAGGTGTTTTCTATGATCTCACGCATAAGCCGCCAGGCACTATTGAGTGGGAATAGGGTTGGCCGCCGATTAAGATCGGAGAAACGCGGACGACAAGATTATCCGCGCCACCAACTTAAAAAATCAACTTCATCGAAAGCTGTAACTGTCGCGATGATCCGGAGTCGCCTGTTGGAAACCGCGTGCTGCTGATCAATCCCAGGGTCTGCGTACCGACGGTCAATCCAGGTTGTCCGAAATTTGCCTGATTAAAGACGTCGAATGCATCCGCCCGGAACTGCCAGGTTAGCCGCTCGAAAATCCTGGTATTTTTTACCAGCGAAATGTCGAGGTCCGCGAATCCGGGACCTATCACTGCATTACGCCCCAGATCGCCGAAGCCGTTTGACGCCACCAGGGCCTGTGGATTTTGCAGATCACCGATGAAACTGGCTGCTCCGTTACTCGCGGGACTTAGACCGGTTATGAGAGGCGCAACAACGTTGGGGCGCACCGTTGTTAACCCAGTGAGCTTTCGATTAGAGGTAAGAAAGGTCATCGGATTGCCGCTCTGCAGAGTCTCAATAAGTGAAATCTGCCAGCCATCCACTAATCGGTTTTGGTGGAATGGCAGATCGTAGACACCACTCAAGACAAAGCGCTGGCGGGCGTCAAAATCTGACAGCCCTCGATCGCCTCGGATGTTGTAGCTATCCTGAATGACCACGCCTTCGATATTCCGCGAGTTTTCATCAATCGATTTCGACCAGGTGTACGAACCGGAAAACTGCAAGCCTTTCGCCAGCCGTTTTTGCAAGGTCAACCACAAAGCTTGATAGGAAGAGTTGCCATCACTTTCGTACACGGTGATGTTGCTGAGCGGAAGTCCCGGATCGATGGAACTGCTGCTCGATAGCCTTGGGTACGGTAGCACTCCGTTCACCGGCTGATTGTAATTGCGAGCGATGTTGAGATTGCTCCCTTTGCTTCCCACGTAGCTGGCGGTCAATCCATAATCGTTCCCGAATTGACGTTCAATATTGAAATTCCAGGAGTTCACAGTGGCATTCCGATAATTGTGCGCCACCGATGTCGGAGCGATGCTCCCGCCGGCCAGCGCATAGGCGTTACCGAAGCTCACTGTCGGAACGGCCGTCGTGGGGGAAAAGGAAACCGGAACCGAATAAGGTGGATTGCCGACCAGACCCGTGACCAACCCTACGTTTGGCTGGTCAACAAAAGTCGCGAAGGCACTGCGAATCACGGTTTTTCCGTCGCCTCCAATATCCCAGGCAAAGCCCACATGCGGCTGAAAATTCAGCGCGCTTTGGTTATAAGCATAGGCAGGGCCGCCTTGCTGTCCAATATGGTCCAAGGAATCGGACGTCGGATCGAACACGACGAAGCGGTTCTCGGCTTCAGTTGGCGTGCCGTTCCAGTCATACCGCAGCCCAAGTGTGAGCGTGAAATTCCGACGCAGTTTGTAAGCATCCTGCACAAAGAAGCCAACGGCTGGAATGTACACGCGATTTGAGCGGTTGGAGGTGTTCGAGTTGAACGAGTTCGCCTGGTCCGCCAGAAAGGCCTGCACGTTGGCAAATCCGAAGAAGCCGGGCGTCTCGCTGAAACTGTCGGCAATCGATTGGCGGTACTCGCCGCCAAATTTCACGGAGTGGTTACCGTGAATCCAACTCAGCGTGTCGGAGGTGGTGATTGTGTCGTCTCCGCGGCCTTGCGGATAGCCGCTGAGACCTCCCAACGCAAATGCACCGGAAACGCTAATCTGCGGCAATCCGATCGCCGCATTTACTCCGCTGTCGATCCCGTAATCGGCCGCATTCAAAGTGTTCTGCGCGGCAAACACAATGTGAATGCGATTGTATCCGGCGCGCGCCTCGTTAACCAGCGTCGGGCTAATCGTTTGGGTATCGTTCAGCGTTAGCAGCTGACGCACGCCGTGGCGCTGGTCCCCAAAATTGGGCAGATTGTTTCCACCGGAAGTCGGCTCATCGCGTTGATCCTGCTGCATCGCATAGTATGCGTTGAAACGGTTCGATTCACTGAAGCTCTGGGTGAAATTAGCCGTGCCCTGATAGATATCCACCGGGGCAATCGCGTTCCCGACAAAGACATTCGAAGAAGAATTCGCTAACGGTATCAGCGGCAGAAGTGATTTGACAATCGGATCGCTGGAAGCGGCCGCCGTCGCTCGCTGGCTAGCAGACAACACGACGGTATTCAGCGGCAAACTCTGCCGCTGAGTAAGTTGTTCGTAACTGAGATAGAGAAAGCTCTTGTCCCGCTTGATGGGGAAGCCGGTATCGCCTCCAAACTGGTTGCGGACAAAAGGCGATTGCCGCACGCCTTTGGGATTGGTGTAATTGCGCGCGTCTAGGGCGGCATTCCGCAGAAACTCGTACACTTCCCCATGCAGATCGTTCGTCCCCGCGCGAGTGGCGATATTCACAATCGAACCGGCGTTTCGTCCGTACTCCGCGCTAAATGTCGAGTTGTCGATCTTAGCTTCTTCGACGGTATTGATCGTCGGCTGGAACGTGACTTGATTCTGCGAAATATCATTCATGTTGATGCCGTTGATCATGAAATTTACGGCATCTTCGCGGCCCCCCGCGGAGTTGAAGGAGAACGAGCCCTGCCCGCGCAGGGGCGCCGTCAGAAATCCGTTTTGCGGAGGCGTCACACTCCCCGGCACCAGCATGGCCAAGTCCACGAAATGCCGCCCGTTCAATGGAATCTCTTGAACTGTCTTCTGATTTACAACTGCACCGAGGGAGGAACTCGTGGTCTCGACTACGGGCGCGGTCGATTCGATCTGGATGCTGGTGTTGGCGGCCGCCACGCCCAGCGAGAAGTCTTGCCGCGAGACGGTGCTGACCGAAACCACAACATTGGCCGCGGTAGTGGTTTGCAAACCGGGAGCAGTCGCCTCGACCGAATAGGTGCCTGGCTGCAGCGAGGGCGCGGCGTATAAGCCGGCGTTGTCAGATTTTATTACTTGTCGCTGGGCGGTAGCGCGATTCGTCACCGTGACCGTCGCATTGGCTAAAGGCGCACCGCTCGAATCGGTGACGGTGCCTTGAATGCCGCCGGTCGATTGACTCCACAAGGTCAATGCCGAGCAGATCAGGAAATAGAGTTTCCAACCCGCAGGTAAATGCGGACGCCGACGAAAAAACACGATCCCACCTCGCAACCCATCTCAACGACTATTTGATAGGTACAAGAGTACAACAATGGTCATCTAATTCGGGCTTGGTGGCAGAGGCCGCTTACCCGGCGTGCGCGGTTCGGAATCGCGGCTATCGGACGAGGCTGCTAGCTCGCCGGCAGTTTCCCTAACCAGTAATGGCTGCGCCTGATCTCCTGAGCTGCCACAGCAAATCCGATCGGAAGAGCGCCGTCATATAATTCAGGAACTTAGTGAAAGGATCGTTCATTGCGAACAATTCTAGTTTTATCTCTTGCTCTATTTGCAACATCGTGTTTATGCTCGGCGACGCCGATCGCCTTTCCTCAGGGATTCGTTCCATTCAGCTTCCTGGACTACCAGACTTTCTCGGGCCCCAGTGGCTACTCCCTCGTCGCAGGTGAGATTTCCAGTGCTCAAGCGCAGGTGCAGTTGGGTGAGTATCTGAGTTCTCTGCCCGCAATATCGGATAATCAGCGATACCAAAATCAACCCATCGAGCTTGCTCCAGGACTGTTTTTCGATAATGTTCTCGTGCCAACCGCGGAGGAAATACAGGGCGACTTCCAGGATGCCGGCGTCAGCGTCTACGACCCTAAGACCGGCATTCCTTTTCCCGGCGGCATTATTCCGAGAAGCAGGCTGTCTGAGCTATTCGCTTTCCGGCTGGGTCCTGGCTCTGCCGTTTCCACCGCGCCCGAGCCCGGCGGCTTTGTGCTGTTCGCGCTTGGAATC
>DATAYL010000488.1:0-5014 GCA_036272575.1 Bryobacteraceae bacterium
AACCCTCCGACGAAGATGAGGTCCCCTCCTAGGGGGTTCGCTAGCACACGTCGGTGTACGGCATGGTGTGTCCGGTCTGTGGAAAACATTATAAGTCGTTTAGAGTCTTTAACTTACGTGGTGGGCGGCATGGGGTTCGAATGCGCGTCTAGCACTGAGGATCAATAGTTTCCGCGACTTACGAACTGCAGGAACCTGTAAAACCGTACAACCGGCACCGATTTGGCGGAAATTTGTCAGACCGGTTTTGGTGGACCTCTAAACAGCGAAAGGCGCCGTTGTTGGAGCGGCGCCTTCAGCAAGAAAGCTTTTGGTGAAGCCGTGCGGCCAAACACGGTCACTGCCCAAAGTGTATCTGAAAACGTCGATAGTCGACAAGAAAGAAAGCTCCTACCTCAGGTTTCTCGACAAGAGCGGTGGTCCGGTCTCGGCGTGCGTGTCGGCGAGCCTTTCAATCCATTCAGCCTGTTTGATGGGGCGCTGATTCCGACCGAGATTCTCAAGAACCCTGACTTGCTTCCTTCCGAAAAGCTGATTTTCGGTCGCCTGATGCAGTTTGCCGGCGGGAAAGGAAAGGCGTGGCCTTCTGTCGAAAGACTTGCCGAGGAGATCGCTCTCTCCGTTCCACAGGCCCGGCGCTGCATCGGCGCTCTGGAGAAGAAGGGCTTCGTCCGGCGAGTCGCTCGATCGGGACGGTCCAATGAATTTGAGTTTCTGTGGCACCCAAGCTACGAACAGAGACCCCAATCACGCACGATCGAGGTACCCCGATCGCCAGTGAGCGACCTACCCCAATCGTCCGTGAGTGGGCCGGAGCAATCGCCCATGATTGGCGGGGGTCAATCACCGAAGATCGGACCGGGGCAATCATCGGTCGCCAGAACAGAATCAATTGAATCATCATCATCAGAAGAAATTCAATTTGAAAAGAATCACACAACACGCGCGGGCGAACAAAACCTCACTCGAAAACTGAGTGATGATGATCTTTTGCACAGGCGGGGTGAACTGGATGACCCGGAGCAGGAGTTCGTGCTTCGACTGAAAGAGCGTCACGGCGGATCGGTTGACGGGCACGCGATTCTGCAGTGCGTGCTCAGCGATTTGAAAACCTACTCAGACCTGAAAAGCATTTCTCGATTTCGACAGAAAACAGACCACTGCACCGGAGAAGCTCAAGAACCCGCCGGGCCATTATCGCCGGGTGGTGGCAAAGTTCTACGAATTCCGCTCCAAGCTCCGGGAATGGGACATCCGCGAGCAGATGCGGACACTGGAAACGAAGATCGGAGGCTCTGCCGTCCGGGAGCCGAAGCGATCGTGTTCGCTCGGGCGCTGCGACGGGACCGGCGAATGCTGGAGTGAGGACGGCCGTGTTTCCGCTTGTGAATGTGAGATCGGGCGCGGACTTTCGACCAGGATTCTGGCCGCATTCGAGCAGATGAACACGATGCGCGGTATGACTTAAGCGCGAATGGAGATTTCCGTGGATTCTGCTCTCTCTCTAGGAAGCGAAAAAATACAGTGTCTGTTTTCTCTTAGCTATGATTCGCTTTTCGAAGGAGATGGGCCGGCGGGACTGTAGGACTGCGCCCGGATCGGCGGACACAAGCGGAATTCCCGGGACGTATCCGCTTCGGAGTACAGACTTTCGTGATAGACTTGTCGATCCTACAAAATCAACGAGGTGCCGCTCTATGAAGTCTGCGTCGTTTACCTTAGGCTCCCTGCTATTAGCCATAACGATGGCTGCATGGAGCGCTGAGACTTCACGCGATTGGAAGTCCGGAACCCTGCTTGAAACGGAGAAGCAGGAGGTGCGCACAGGCAGCACCAAGACAACGAACAGCGATGGCACGATAAAGAATAAAGGCAACAAAGCCGACTACTCGCAAACGGCCACGTCAACCACCACAGATGATTACGATACATTTCAGGTCTATACCGTTCAAAGTGACGCGAAGACTTACATCGCTCGCGAACGCCTGCTGTTTCCCTGGTCAAAGCCCGCGAACGTTACCGCAGGTGAGAAAGTGAAATTTTCCGTCCAGAAGCACACCCTTTATCTGCTTGATGACGATGGCAAGCAGCACAAAGCCGGTATTTCCAAAGTCAGCGTAAATCAGGATTCCGGGCCGAAGTAAAGCGAGCGCGGATGATATCAACTTCGCGCGTCTTGTTGTGTTCATTTGCGGCGCTGTCCGCGCTGGCGGAATCGACGCTGGCTCAGAATACATGTGCCGGCGCTTCTGAGTACTTTCAGCCGATCACGAATGGCGATGGACAACGGTACCCTCTCGCCATCGGCCCAGTCGTCTGGCGCCTCCTTGGCTCGGGTATCTACCCGGTACAGGGCTCGGACGGGCGCATTCATCTTGCGTTCGCCATGCTATTCACAAATCCCTGGAGCGCGCCGACAACGATTCAGTCGGCCGAATTGGTGGATCCGTCGCAAAACAACCAGCCAACCGGGACGAATCGAGTACTCTCCATCACGAACAAAGACGTCACCGCGGCGATAAGGCTGCTGGTTTCAAGCTCGAACGGGGAAAAGGCAGCTTATTCCAAGAAGCTCGCCGCCGGCCAATCGGGAGTGATGTATTTTGATGTCACTTATGCGAAAAGGAGCGATGTGCCATGCTCGATCGCTCTGCGCATCCATTCCCTTCAGCCGCAAGTCCAACCCCTGCCGGAATCCACTCTGCTGAGCGCGCCGCTCAAGGTAAGTCCGCAAAATCCCATCATCATTGCACCTCCGTTTAAAGGCGAGGGATGGGTGAACGCGAATGGGTGTTGTCTCGAGGTTGGGCCTCATCGCTTCGTTATCAATGCAATGAACGGATCGCTCGATCCATCAGAGGGCTTCGCAATCGACTGGATCAAAGTGGACCGGGATGGAAAAGCGTTTCGGACTGATGGGAAAAAATCCGAAGACTGGCTGTGCTATGGAGTCGACGTGCTCGCGGTAGCTCCTGGAACAGTCGTCGAAACGATGCGCGACTTGCCGGACGAGCCCCCAGGCACGGCACCAACCGACTTGAAAGTGTCCGAAATAGCTGGCAACCATGTGCTCCTTGATCTTGGTGACGGTCGTTTTGCCATGTACGCTCACCTTGCTCCACACAGCCTTACCGTGCACGTCGGCGATCATGTGAAAACCGGAGACAAGCTGGGACTGCTCGGAAATAGCGGCAACACAACGGGTCCGCACCTGCACTTTCAAATCAGTGACCGGCCGTCGACTCTCGATGTTACGTCTTTACCATTTGTGATCGAGAGCATGATGCTTGAGGGTCGGGTTCCGTTGAACTTAGAAGAAATCGACAACGATTCGATCAAGGGAACCGCGTTGCCACTTGACAAGAAACTTGCCAAACAATTGACACGCGCTATGCCTCTGTCCCGCGACGTTGTCGATTTCGGTGATCCTCATTGAGGGAGTCTAAATATGCTTAGGCGTGACCGACAGCCCATTCAGAGGCGGATACGCGTGAACTTATCATTTTCGTGTCTGGATTGCAGTTTCCGGTTTGGCGATAAGCTAGCCGTTCAAAACACTTGCTTCGCAATTCCGCCCCTCCGGACGAGACCTGCTTTCCGCTACTGGGTACCGGCTAACCCGCGGTGAGCGATTCCGGGTTTGGAATGAAGTGACCGGAGCATCGGCTAATCGCTTGGCTTTTGAGTTGTTGTGAACAGCATAGTCCCATCTACAAACGTGTTTGCCCTTTCCTTCACTTGCTAACGTGACAACGCTCGCTCACGTTTCACAGGCAACGCCTTGCCCGCAGAATCAATGCCTCGAGGGAGGCATGATCGCAACTTATAAAATCGGCGAGCATATTCGTCCGTCCGGGGACTGAACAAGCCGCCCGGCACCTGGCGATTTTCTAAACTTGCCACTTGGACGAAAAACGCGCATGCCGGCGCGCCGGGCCCGAAGTCTGCTTCCGGGCCGTCACGTTCGAGTCGGCGTCCGTCAGCGTACAAGTGCGGGTCTTTGTGAAATGCCCTAAGCGCGATAGACTGACGACATCAAAATATGAACTCGTCAGCCACCCCGACCTTCATTCCGACAACGGAAGACTTGAGCAAGCTCAAACGCGATCTACGCTTCCATCCGTCGACGACAGAGCGCCCGGAGGTGCTCACGCCTGAGCAGATTGCTGCTTTTAATTGCGACGGATACCTGAGCGGCATTCTGATCTTCGATGAGCAAGAAATCACTGCGATCCGGTCATGTTTCGATGAACTGTTAGCCAAGACGTTGACAGCAGGAGGCGACAGCTACTCAATCAGCACCGCGCATCTGCGACATGGGCGTGTTTACGACATCCTCACCGATTCGCGAATTACGGCCCGCATCAAGGATCTGATTGGAGAGAACGTCATCGCCTGGGGATCGCATTTTTTCTGCAAAATGCCTGGCGACGGGAAACGGGTCTCTTGGCATCAGGACTCCAGCTACTGGCCCCTGACGCCCTCGATGGCGGTGACCGCGTGGCTGGCGATAGATGATGCAAGCGTCGAAAACGCCTGCATGCGCTACATTCCTGGTTCACACCGCTTGGGCCATCTGACTTACTCGCTTAGCGAAACCGATGAAGGCAATGTTCTCAATCAAACCGTGCCGGATGCCGAAAGTCTCGGCGCGCCGGTCAACGTCGAGCTGAAGGCAGGTGAGATTTCAATTCATAGCGACCTGCTGTTGCATGGTTCCGAAGCGAACCAATCGAACAAGCGTCGCTGCGGCCTGACTCTGCGCTATTGCCCGGCAGTGGTCAGAGCCGGCTTGGGCTGGAACGAGAAAGGCGTTGTCGTCAGCGGAAAAGATGAGTCAGGACACTGGGCGAATCCACGACGACCGCAAACAGATTGACGGATCGAGTCCATACCGGAAAGCGGACGTTTGAACCGCAACGCCCGTCTCCATTCTGTAAATCTCAATCGGTTCTGAGCGCATATATGGGGCAGATCGATGCAGCGAGTTGCGCGGAAATCATCACAGCCGTAA